>PMZA01000316.1 GCA_003170595.1 Armatimonadota bacterium | reverse complement strand
CGCCGCGACCGCGCTCAAGCGCCAAGTTCGCGCACCGGGGGCTCCGCCCCCGGACCCCGGCGTTCGCTGCGCGATCGCTGAGCGCTGTCTTCGGCAGCGCCCGGTGAAAGCGCAAGCCAAAGGCGGTAAGGCCATGAGGGCGATTGTCGTTGGGATGGCGATGGTCGTTGCGGGGATGGTCATGGCGCAAGGGGTCGTCACCTCGTGGGATCAGGCGATTCAGCAAGGCAGGATGACTAACGGCCTCGTCACCGTCACCATCAACGGCCTCAACGTCACTGTCGCCCTCGCCGATGGGAAGCCCCTGATCGAGACCCTCCACTTTTATGGTTGGCTGTCCGATTCCCCTGACACGCCCCTCAACCCCGACGATGCCGCCAAGAGATTGGCGCGGCTCGCGACGAGGGACTTCAGCAGCGTCGGCGGCAAGCTCCTCAGCGATTCGGTGCTTGAACTCGAGAAGCATGCGGCGGGCAAGGCGCAAGGCATGATCATGCGCGAGCGGTTCACGATGGCCGCCGGCCATCGCGGGTTCGAGTACCGCGTGACCCTGCGCAACGAGACCGGGCGGACGGTGTATATCGTCGACTGCGACGGGATCATCGACGGGCGATGGGGCGCCGGGATGGGCGCGGCGAAGGTCAGGCGCATCGCCGGAGAAGGCACCGTGCCGCTGTCGAAGGAATGGCTGTCGCTCGCGCCGGGGCAGGTGAAGGAGAGCGAGAGGATGTGGGCGGCCGTGACGACCGAGGCGGGGCCGTCGGTGGGGGTCGTTGGGGTCAAGGGCGGCGTGGCGAACTGGGTGTTCACGGATGATGCGATGTACCTGTATGGGGCCGACGCCGATGGGAAGCGACCGATCAAGCTCGGCCCCGGGATGGAGGTCGCGTGGGACTTCGAGATCGCGGCGACCGGGAAAGGCGGGGATGCGGCGGCGGAGGAGGTGCATGACGAGTTTCTCGCGGCGAGACGGGCGGCCGGGGTGAAGGCGGCGGCGCTCGAGGCCGGGGCGAAGGCGGAACCGCTCTGGCCGGCGGATGGGCAGAGCCTGACGGATATCGCGGCGTTCTTCACGTGGCGGAGTGTGGCCGGGGCGGAGAGGTATGAGGTTGAGCTGTCGAAGGATGGCAAGGCGAGGACGGAGCGGGTGTGGGGGCTGGGGGCGACGACGTCGGCGTGGATGGCGGAACGGCCGCTCGCGGTTGGGAAGTGGGCGTGGCGAGTGAGGCCGGTGGGCGAGGATGGCGTGGCGGGCGAGTGGTCGAGTGAACGAGCGTTCACTGTCAACGCCGAGCATCCGGTGAAGGCGCCTGTGCGTGCCCCGAGTGCGGATAAGCCGCTGTTCATCATGCACGCGCCGAGCGAGGTCGATAAGGCGTGGAGCATCGTGCCTGAGGCTCTGCGGCCATACTGCGCGCTGAGGGTTGAGGTCGCGGAGCGGGACCTGGACTTCGCGGAGTTCTGCGGGCGGGCGGAAAAGGGCGGCGTGCCGGTGATCGTGCAATGCAGCGGGCCGGGCGGCGGGGTGTACACCGAGGTTTACGACAAGCGGTATGGGCGGCAGTCGCTGGCGGCGCTGGAGTGGGCGTTCCAGCATTGCCCGCACGTGATCGGAGCGCTCGTGTGCGAGCAGAACTTCCACGTGTTCTCCGACCCGACGTCGGCGGAATACATCACGCGGCTGGAGGCGCTGGCGGCGAAGTATGGGCGCGTGGTCATCTGGGCGGATGGGCATTGGGGCAAGTACACGTGGCTGCAGGTGGGCGCGCAGGAGAAGTACCTGCGGCTCTTGAGCGCGTACCCGAAGAACGTCGTACCGCTGTGGAAGATGAACTGCGCCGAGGTGCCGCTGACCATCGGCGGGGCGCTGATGGGGCTGTGGATGACGCGCGTGGTCGATCAGTGGGGCGTCGAACCCGAGGCGTGGTACTGGTACGAGGCGGGGTTCAAGGGCCTGGGCGAGCAACTTCCCGGGGGCCAGACCGGCGACTGGACGATGTGCCCGCCGACGTTTTGGGGGCAGATGATATTGACCGGGCTGGCGGGCGGGGCGACATGCTTCTGCCTCGAACCGTACTGGTCGATGTGGGAGAAGGGTGACCCCGAAAAGCCGACGGAGGCTTGGACGAAGGCGATCGCCCCGCTGATGGAGGCGATCGTCGCGAAGGGTCTGGTGCCGACGAAGGCGGAGGTCGATGCGAAGGTGAAGGTGGCAGTGCAGACGCGGGGCGAAGACCTCAGGTTCTCGCGCGACTTCGGGGTCTTCCGCACGATGTATGAGACGATATATGGGGTGCGACAACGGTCGGAACTCATCCCTGATAACGGAAGGTACTACCTGGTGCCACTGCTGGGGCCGCTGCTGGCGGGGAGGGAATTGCCGGCGGGAGTCGAGCGGGTCGGTACGGCGCGGCTGGGGACGGCGGAAGGCGTGCATGCGGTGTTCGATGGGAAGTATCCGGCGGCGGCGCAAGGGCAAGGCGAGGCGTTCGCGGTGAGGGTGGGCGACGTGATCGTTGCCATGAATGATCGTGAGAACGAGGACCATGAGGAGGAGTGGCGGCTGCCGATCGGGAAAGGCGGGGTGGTGGCGGTCGGGGGAAGGCTGGGGCCGCACGCGTATGTGGTGGGGAAGGTGGCGGGG
>PMZA01000533.1 GCA_003170595.1 Armatimonadota bacterium | reverse complement strand
GGGTACCACTTCTCGGCCGAGCCAAGGACGGTGGTTTGAGGTGGCAAATGAGGAGTACGCCGAGTTTGCGGATCGAATTGAGACCGTCAGAGACGCCGCAGTTCGGCGGCGCATGGTCTCGCCGACTGCTATCTACCGGTATGCGCGGAGGGCATACGGCCTGCAGCAAATACGAGGGGGTGGAGAACATGACCGAGGGCCACTGCCCCCCGCGCGCGACTACCATCGGTTGCGGGGTTTCGATCCCACGCCGCCAAGGAGCGGCGGGATCGTTTACCACGCCCTTTTTCGGATGTACAGGAGCTGTCTGGGCTACCCGCTGTTTATGGGCGAGCTCGAGGGGTCTCGGCGCCACGGCCAGGAACCGACGCGGCTCTTGAACGTGGTGCAAGGAGTTTGGTCGGCGAACGTTGATCTGCGCGGCTGGTGGTACGATGCGGCACCCCGGGTCTGGTGGTGGTCCCTGGAGCCCCGAGTGGCGGCTAGTTACGACGCCCATGACGCCCTCGACCCGGAGACCGGGGGGTGGCCGGCGACGGCGGGGCGCCTCGGCCCAGAGGCCGAGCCCTCGTTCACCGTGAGACGAGGTACTGAGTTTAGGCGGCGCCTTCGAGCCTGGCACCGAGTCCTGGCGCTTGCGCGATTGGAAGACGAACAGGCTGCCACATGGCTCGCCGAGGCAAGTCTTCGGCTCGGGGCGGCGGCGCAGGCCTTCGCACACTCCATCGAGGCCCTTTGTAGTGCGAGCGGCCGGCTCACAGTGGAGGCTGCCTGGCGGGACCTCTACCGCGTTGAGGTCATGGGCAACTGGGCGTGTGCCGCGTCCGCCGCACTTTGCACGCCGAGATACGACCACATGGTGTGGCGGCTCCGCCACCTTGCCTTCCGGTCGGGAAACGAGGCGTGAAGGGGATGGGGTGGGAGGATGCGGTAAGGAGGGAGANNGAAGGATGGGACGGGCGCAAAGATCGGTGCTAGTTGCGGTGCTCATCGGAGCCCTCTACGCGGCCCTGACCGGCCCCCGGTTGATCGGGTACGCGGTTCCGTTGCTCCCGCCCGACCTGTGCAGGTGGGCAGTGTTCCCGACGTCGTACACACGCTCGTGCGGCGCCTCAGCCGGGTGGCTCTACGGGATCGCCGCCCTTGTTGTGCCGGGCCTGCTTGGTGGGTACGCGGCGGGTGCCCTCCTGCCTCGTGCCATCCGGCCTGGCCGACTTTCGGCCGCGGTGACGGCGGCTCTGTTCATCGAGTGGCAGTTCTTCGGACTGCTAAGGTACGGCATCGACCTCGCTGCGGGTCAAGGCTACAAGGTCGGCGCCGCCTATCTCGCGCAGAGCCCTGGGTGGCCTGCGAGGTGGCTCATTTTGTGGGCGGCCACGTGGTGCGGAGCGGCGCTCGCACCTCGGCGCCAGGGAGCCGCGGGCAGTGAAGCCCACCTCTTGTGGCGCCGCCCGGCCGTCGTCTCGGCTCTGCTGGGCGCGGCCGGGCCCCTGGCGCTTTGGCTGGCCGATTGGTGGGCATGGGCGCCAGGTCAGTATCGCCTCCAAGTCGGTTGGCTTGGGCGTCTCGATTCCCGCGCCCCGTGGGCGTCCTTCGTGGATCCGCTCTCACCGGCGGCGGTTGTGGCAATGGGCCTGGCCTATCTGTGTGTAGGATCTGCTCTCTCGGTGCTGTACGGAAGACGCGCTCTCCTGGCGGGGCCCGTCTGCGCACTCCTGACGTTTGTCACCACCGCATCATTCGGCGGTCTCCTGTACTTCTTCACTTGGTTCTACATAGGCATCACGCCCCTACTCCAATTCGCTTCGCTGGCCGGTGCCACCGTCCTGGGCACTACCCTCGGGGCCGCCGCCGGCCTTCTGCTTCGGCGGAGGATGCGGTAAGGAGGGAGAAGGATGGGACGGGCGCAAAGAGCGATGCTGGTTACCGTAGCGGTCCTGCTGGCCGCAGCGATGGGCGCTGGCGGTTGCGGGCCGGGGACGAATGGCCCGGTCGCCTTGAACATCGTTCTGCCTCCCGGCCAGCGCACCGCGGAGGGCGCTTTCCCGTATGCCAGGGAGGCCGTCTTGCAGTGGTGCCATTCCCATCGGCAGAGCGACAAGATCGTGCCGACCAGTGTTGAGGTCGATGGACACCTCGACGCAGTGCTCGCCGGGCGCTACAGCGTCACGTACAGGTTCCAGCAGCCGGCCGATGATCCATCGGACTACTACGTATTGTTCCATGTCTACGCGGACGTGGGAGGCGGCCGGCTGACGAAGATCGAGGTGGATGTGGGGGAAAGCCGCGACTCTCGGCCGGAGATCACGGGCTACCCTGGCAAGTGGGTCAGCATGCGACGCGCCGTTGACCTGGCTGAGGCCAGGGCGCAGAGGGGTGGCGTCCACATCGCTCATGACGCATGGGCGCACGCCGAGACGTGGTGGGGTTACCGCGGCGGGCGCGAGGTCCAGGAATGGTTCGTTGAGTTCACCGGCAAGGTAGGGCCTCACCGTCGGCTGAACTACCTGGTTTGGGTCACGTCGGGCGGCCGGGTAGAGATGGCGCAGCTGTACTACACGCCCACGTAGTCTGCCCATCCCGCCGCCTGATCCGCACTGACCGCGCTGGCGGACGGCAGGGAGGGAGGAGGATGGGGTGGGGGGAAAGAAGGATGAGGGTTTCTGCTGCGGCCGTCGTGGCCTGTGTGGTGGGCTGGCGATGCCGAGGGTTGAGGAGGATGATCGTGATGGGCACGCTCAAAGGGGCTTTGCTCAACTGCCTTGCAGGCATGCTTCTGACCCTGTTGGTTCACGCTCAACCGGCCGCGGCGCCAGCCCCGGCTCCGGCGGCGGGTCCTGCCGTCGATCGGAAGGATCCGGTCGCTGTGGCCAAGGCGTACGTCAAGGCCTGTCAGGCCGGGGACATAGAGGGCGTCGTGGCCCTGCTCGGGCCTAACGAGGCGCTCAAGGCGGCGATCCGCCAGATGGCTGCGGGGATGCGTGGCGGCCCGCCCGGCATGAGCTTCGAGCAGATGCTCATGGAGATGCGCTTCATGCCCATGCAGATGGGCGGAGAGACGGTCCAGGTCGACGCCAAGGTGGAGGACAAGGGCGCCGTGGTGGGCTTCCGCGTCAACTCGGGCTTCGATCAGAAGATCATCCTCGCCAAGCAGGCCGACGCTACCTGGGCGGTGCAGCTTGTCGAGTCGATCAAGGCGACGACTAAGAATCATACGAGCTTTCTGGAAATGGAGCTGACGTCGATGGCCGGTGGGGGTGGGGGTGGCGAGGCCCGACAGGCGATGCCCGGGGGGCTGTATAAGCTCGCCCAGGCGATGCAGCAATATGCCGCGGAGCACGAGGGGAAGCTGCCGCCGGCGCAGCTATGGATGGATGAGATCGAACTGTACGTCCTCGACCGCCACGCCTTCCGGTCGGAGGCTGCGCCCGATAAGCCGTACGGTTACGCCATGTACGCCGAGGCCGGCGGGGCGAAGATGATTGGCGGCCAGGAGGAGCGGTTCCTGATCCTGGTGGAGGCGCCCGGTGATCTGCGGAATGCGGTGGTGACCAAGGACGATCTGCCGAAGCTGAAGCCCGTCCGGCCAGACGGGTCGATTGAGTACGCCCTGGCAAATGGCGAGGTGGGGACGCTGGCGAAGGGCGTGTCGTGGGAGACGGTGCTGGCGCCTCCGCTCCCCGCCGCGCGACCGGGGCCGGAGATGGATCAGAGCATGTTCATATGTCAGGACAACCTGCGGAGGCTGGTCGATGCGGCGCGCAAGTATGCGCGGAAGCATGGCGGGGTGCTCCCCAAGGCGGACGACTGGGAGGCCGAGCTTCAGCCGTACCTCGACCCCGGGGGACGAGGTCAGCAGAACCCCTTCATCTGCCCAGCGGCGCCTGAGATAAAGCACCCGTATGCCATCAACGCGGCGATCGCCGGGAAGAATGCCCTGGACCTGGCGAACCAGGATCAGCTCGTGCTGTTCTTCGAGAGCAAGCTGAACGTCCCAAATGCGGCCGGGGATCCGGAGCGGGATGCGGCTGATCCGCCGAGGCACACGACGCCGGGCGGGGGCGGGGCGTGCAACTGCGTGGGCTACCTGGGCGGAATGGGGGGCCAGATGGCGGTCCCGCCCCCACCGCCGCCGGCACCGGTACCGGCACCGGCTAAGTAGGCTGTGGCCGTGGGACAGCAAAGCAAGGGCAAAGCCAAGACGTCCGCGGACGACAGGTGGTAACGCCGCCACCGCAGATATTATGGGTCGGACATTA
>PMZA01000066.1 GCA_003170595.1 Armatimonadota bacterium | reverse complement strand
CGCCCTACTGGCCCGCGCGAAGGCGGCGGGGTAGATCCGATCCGTGATCATCGCCATCGACTTCGACGGCACGATCGTCAGCCAGGACGGTCCGTACGATGCAGCTGCTCCGGAGTTCTTGCCGGGGGCGAAGGATGCGCTGCTGGCGTTGCAGCGGGCTGGCCATCGGCTGTTGCTCTGGTCGGCCCGGGCCAACCTAGCCAACCGGGAAAACTGGCGGCGGAACCCACTCTGGACCGAGGAGCCTCCTGGGTGGGAGAACGACCGGGAGCTCAACGAGCAGCGCTACCAGGTCATGTGCCGATTCGTCGCATCTGAGCTGCCGGGCGTGTTCGCAGCGGTCGACGATGGACGGCAGGGCAAGCCGGTGGGCGTGGATCTGTTCATCGACGACAAGGCTATTGGGCTCGGGCCGCTTGGGCTAGAGTGGAAGCAGATCGCCTACCGACTCGGAGAACCGGAGCATGTGGGAACGCGGCCAGGACGGTAACTACTCGGGTCCGGATGGCAGTCGGCTGGTGCGGGAGGGGAAGCGCTGGAGCCTGCAGGTCGATGGAAGAACCATTGATCTCGGGAAGAAGGCGACGTTCGACCATGCCGAGCGGGCGCTGGCGCAGCACCATTCCGAGAAGATCTCCGGGCTGAAGCAGGAGATTGCTGGGGTGCAGGAGCGGCTCGTTGTGGTGCAGCACCCGTCCCTGGCCCACGCCGGCAAGGCGGCGTCTCACCCGGGGGTGATGCAGCTCGGCAAGCGCGGCGGCGCGTACTACATCGGGCCCGGCGGACGAAAGGTGTACGCTGGGAAGCACTGAAGGAGGCTGGCACCTCATGAGCATCAATCGACGACCGTTGTTCGCAGGCAGGACGACTGCCGAGGAGTTCCACGCGCAGTTCGCGTTTCCCCGCAACGCCCGCTGCGTCGGCTGCGGGGACCGTCCGTTCATGCGCGCCATCGTGATGGCTCCGCTCGAGGATGCGGTGAAGCACGGGATGATCCCGGCGGCGGTGGCGCAGAATCCGTCCAAGCTCGCGGCCATCCTGGTGCCCATCCAGGAGTCGACCATCAGCCGCAAGCTCTACGTGCGCATCAGCATCACGTACGCGTGCCGCCGGTGCCAGCGTGAGTTCGAGCGGGCGCTGGCCAAGGGACCGAGCTGGTGCATCGTCGAGATCAACCGGGGGCCGGGCCCGGACAAGGTGGTCTCGATGGCTGAGAAGGTCATGTAGTGAAGCGTCCGCCCGCCAAGCCCAAGGCCCCGCCGCCGGGGTCGCGCTTCGCGGGCACGCATCCCCGCTACGGCCAGGTGCGCGTCGACGCGGACGGGCATAGGCTGGTGCGCGTGCTAGGGAACACCTTCCGCCTGCCGAAGCCCCCGGAGCCCAAGTTGTGAGCCGAGCTCTGGTCAAGGTGGTGCGCAACCAGAAGCCGCCGCCAGAGGACCACCCCGGGATGAGCGCGGAGGAACGCCGGGCGCTGCACCTGCTCCGGGTGGAGGCGCAGGCGGCCGGGGCCAAGCTGGCCAACGGCGGCCGAGGCGGGCTGCCCTGCTCCCTGGTGCTGCACGTGATGCGCCGGGACCACTTCACCTGCGCGCTGCACGGCGACCACGGCGAGGGCAAGTACGGGGGACTCACCGTGCACCACCGGGGTGGGATCATCACCAGCCAGCGAATGATCGAGCTCGGCCACCGCAACCTCCCGGAAAACCTCGCGACCGTCTGCTCGCAGGCGCACGACTGGATGCACGACGAGGCCCGCCGGGAAGGCATTGACGCCGACCAGGTGACGGGAGCCGAATATCAGAAGTAGGATGGGCCGCAAGACGAAGGAGTCCCCGCATGGCCAGTACGATCATCACCAACAAGTCCATCGAGCCCTGTGCGCTGCCCTACCCGTTCCGGGGGATTCTGAAGGGTGGCCAGGAGATCAAGTTCAACGTGGCCATCGCGACGGTGCGGGCTGCGCTGGGCGCGAACGACGCGCTCGAGCTCGATGAGGTACCGGATGGCGGACCGTACGACACCTTCTATCAGGGCGACCTGACCAGCGGGTTCTCTGGTGCCAACCTCACTGCCGGGTCGGTTCCGGTGGCGGCGCTCGCGGCGAGCGCCTTCGACGTGGCCAGCCTCACCAGCAAGTTCGGGGCCGGCGCGAAGCTGGTGCGGAGCATGGGGGTGTGCGGGTTCGGGCGGCTGCGGGTGGCGAACGCCGGCGGCGGCGGCGCGGCCATCGCGGCGGGCAACACCGTCACGGTCGGCACGGTCATCTTCGAGTTCCGCAACAGCTCACCCCCGGCGGGCGGCACGGCGGGGCGCATCTGGGTGAACCAGGGGGCGAACGCGGCGGCCAGCAAGGTGAACCTCCAGGACGCGATGAACGGCGTGTTGCGGGTCGCGGACATCACCTACAACGGCGTGACGCCGCCGGCGGTGCTCGCCGCCAACGGCACGGTCGCCGCAACGGACATCGACGTGTGCACGGCCGACCACGCGGGCGGCACGCCCGTCGCTTCGGCGGCGGTGGTGGCCACGACCGAGACGCTCGCCGACGCGGCGGACATCTGGGACGACACGCAGTTGCGGAGCGGGTTGGCCGAGGCGGTGGTGGCGAGCGCGCAGGCGAGCCATGTCGTCACGGCGGCGGAGATCGTGAAGGGCAACGTGAAGATCGCGCTGCCGTTCGTCCCGACCACGGCGTTGCTCGTGAACCGCACCCGGCAGAACGTCGAGGCGTACGTGATTGCCGGGCAGAACGTGGTGCTGACCACGGCCGGCGGCGGCGCCCCGAACACGACCGCGGCCGACGTCATCGACGTGTACGCACGCGGGTAGCCCATGCCGACCCAGATCCGCAACAAGTCGGTGGAGACCGTTGGTTTGCCTTGGCCGCTGCGGGGTGCGCTCCGGGGCAAGCAGATCATCTGCCTCGACCTGCCGGTGGCGACCGTTCGGTTGGCGCT
The DNA here is from genome assembly GCA_003170595.1 of Armatimonadota bacterium. Classification (GTDB taxonomy): domain Bacteria; phylum Armatimonadota; class Zipacnadia; order Zipacnadales; family FEN-943; genus FEN-943. The sequence goes on along the minus strand of PMZA01000066.1, from coordinate 9,838 downwards.
CGGGGACCTCGACCCGCTCGAGCTCACCGATGTTGACACGCTCGGGCCGTTCGATGGCGACTTCGCCGGGGACCTGAACCCGTTCTACTCGCGCAGCCACCACCTGGCGAAGTTTCGGGGCACGGTGCTCATGAACCGGCTCCGGGTGGCAAACGCGGGTGGTGGCGGGGCCGCCATCGCTGCCGGCAACACCGTGACGATCGACGCGGACGTGTACGAGTTCCGGGCGGTCTCACCGCCCGCGGGAGGCACGGCCACCAACATCCAGGTGTTCAACGGAGCGAACGTGGCGGCGTCGCGGGCGAACCTCATCGCCGCCATCAACGGGGTAGTCGACCCGACGCGGATCAAGTATCCGGCGCTCGGGCAGCAGGGGAAGTACCTGGCGGGCGTGGGGCTCGTCGCGACCGACGTGGTGGTGTTGAGCGCGGACGCAGCGGGCGGGAACCCACTGCCGGCGATCGGGCCGATCACGACCACCGAGACGTTGGCGGACGCGCCGGACATCTGGGACCAGGCGCTCGCGTACGGCGGTTCCCCGGACTTCTCCGGCGAGGCGGCGGGCATCTTCGTGCAGGTGACGGCCGACATGATCACCAAGGGCAGCGTGGAGGTGTACGTGCCGTTCCCGCCGTACCTGGCGTTCGTGGGGAACCGGAGCCGGCCTCGCTTCGGGGTGGTCACGCTCGGGGCGAACTACGTGTCCCTGGCGCTCGGTGGCGGTCCCCCGCCGGCGGAACAACCGAACGACGAGCTCGATTTCCTGATCCTGGGCATCTGACCCGGGGTGGAGGCTGGCCATGCCGTTGAAGAAGGGGTCGAGTAAGAAGGCCGTGTCGGGCAACATCCGGGAGCTCATGCACTCGGGGCGCCCGCAGAAGCAGGCGGTGGCCATCGCGATGCGGACGGCGGGTAAGGCGCGACCTCGAGGCAAGAAGCGGTGAATCTGCCTCGGGTCGTGCTAAGCCTGCTTTCGGTCAACGACCGGGGCGTGCTGGCGCCGCCGGGCTCCGGACGGGCCTGGCGCTGGCGACAGGGGGATGGGTGCGAGCTGGCGGTGGTCACCCGCGGGGACGGGGTGGACCTCTACGTGGGTCGGGAGGACATCACGGTAGTGGCGCTGGAGCCCCGGGAAGCGGCCCGGCTCGGCCGGTTCCTGGCGAGCTGGTGGGCCCGGAGCTGCTGGTGGGGCATCCGCCTATGGCTCTGGGAGAAGGCCCTGTCGTGGCTCGTGGCGGGCCAGGAAGGCGCGTCGTGAGGCCGGCCATCGCCAGCTGGGCCACCGGGGACGACCGGGTTCGTCCCGGGCCCATCCGGATGACGCTCGCCCAGTTCAGCTACAACGAGCCGAATCCGGACGGAACCTGGAAGCAGTGCGAAAACTGCTCGTTCTGGCGGCAGTCGGACGAGCAGTGTCTTAGGATGCCTCCGGACGCGGTGGTGCCCCCGGATGGCATTTGCCGGCGACACGACTTCGGCCCCCCGTTTCCCGGGGGAGACGGTGAGAAGGGGCTGGGCGCTCCGCAGCTGCTTGAGCCGATCATGGTGGGCTTCGCGCAGCCGGAGGGCGGAAGCGGCTGTTGCAACTGCATCCACGGCGAGGCGGGCGGGGTGAAGTGTCTCATCGCTTCGGACAACGAGGACCCGGACGCGTGCGCGGTGGTGGCGCCCCGGGGGCGGTGCGCGGCCTGGGGGACACGGAGCGGGGCGTAAAGCAGGTTGACGCCGATGGCGGACGACTGGGACAGCGACGAGCCGATCGAGCGCGACGTTCCACCCCCGGTGGGCACCGAGTTCGAGGTCGACGAGGGTGGGATCGGCGAGGAAGCGACCGAGGGAGTCGAGGCGCTCGAGGGCGGGCTCAGCGCGGAGGCCCTGGTCGAGGTAGGAAAGGTCGGAGCCGAGGCGGCCTCGGCATCCCGGCGCTACGAGCAGGCGGTGCGACAGTGCCGGACCAGCGCCGACCGGGTGCTCGATCGCATGGCGTTGCCGGCGGTGGATGCGGCGTGGTCGGCGGCGCTCGGCCCCTATGAGCGGGCGATGCGACAGGTGTTCTCGGGCCGGCTCAGCGACATGGTGCAGCCGGGGGACACCAACCGGCTGCTGCAGCAGACCGAGTTGCTGCTGCGGCCGTACCGGGAGGCGCTGCGGGCCTACCACGGGACGCAGCGGGTGATTGCCGCGGAGGGCCTGCGGTCGGTGGAGGACTTCTGGCGGCAGGTAGCGCAGCAGTCGAGCTCGCTCGAGAACGTGCAGACGCACGCCCGGCTGGTGGAGATGCAGATCCGGCATGCGACCCAGTCGCGGCTGGTGCACGAGAATCAGCTGGTGGGGCGGGTGCCGGTGGAGATCGGGCAGAAGCTGCTGCAGTTCGAGATCAAGGGAGTGAACGTACGGGAGTTCGTCGGAAGGGCTGCGGACCTCACTGAGGACCAGTGGTGGCAAATGGAACGGCTGGTGCGGACTGAGACCAGCCGGGCGTACAACCAGGCGCAGAGCGACGCCATCGCGGAGATCGCTACCACGACGCCGGGGATCTGGAAGCGGTGGACGGAGCTGGTGGACGACTGGTCGGGCAGCCCGTTCGACAACAAGGTGGCGAAGGACTCGCTGGTGCTGCATGGGCAGGTGGCGCGGGTGAACGGGAGCTTCACGATGCCGCCGGACCAGCGGGCGCCGGCGGTGATGGTGGGCAAGACGTGGGCGCAGCCGCCGAACCGTCCCAACGATCGAGCGGTGCTGACGCCCTGGATGCGGGAGTGGGGGATCCCTGCGTGGGCGTGGCAAGGCACCAAGGTGTGGTTGTCGGGGTCGAACGCCCGGGCGTAGGCTCCCGACAGACGAGCAAGGAGTACACTCATGGCCATGGACCCGAAGAAGTTGCAGGCGTTCGCAGGTGGAGACGATGGCGGCGACGCACCGGCGGGCGGGCAGCCCTCGAAGCAGGAAATGGAGGATGCGCTGAGCCAGGCGAACGAAGGCAGCGACACCGAGGAGGAGGGGGAAGGGAAGTACTCCGACCTCATCCCGCTGCTCGAACGCGATGCTGACGACGTGCAGTCGAGCATCGAGGAGCTGCCGCCGGAGATCCTGGAGGACCCGCGCGCCGAGCTCGCTTCGGAGGACGAGCAGACGCTGCTCGACGGCATCCAGGTGTTGCAGCCGGACCTGGTGGGCGAGCTCAAGAGCAGCCTGTCGCAGGGCATCGAGGAAGACGACGCCCAGGCCATCGCCGACCACCTGGAGACGGAGGGGATGTACGACGACGGGTCGAAGCTCGCCGGGTGGCTCATCCGGGTGGCATCGGTCGCCGGGCAGATCGAGGAGCCGGAGCAGGAGGAAGCACCGGACGAGGAAAACGAGACCGACCAGGGTGACCAGCAGCCCGGCGAGGGTGACGAGGAAGACGACCAGGGNNAAGGTGGTTTGATGGCACGATTTGCTGGTGGACCAGGCCCGGGACGCAAGACTTACCGTCGGGACCAGCACGGTCCCATTCCGGATGTGCAACGACGACTGCCGCCGTTGCGTGAAGGGGGAACCCCGGCGCAGCGTCTAGCGCGGGCGACCTATCACCGCCCGAAGATGACGGTGCCGAAGCGGGAGAGCCCGGAGGAAGAAGCGCGAGCAGGTCGGCAGATCGATCGAGAGCAGCGGGAACGACCGCCGGCGAACGCTGCGCAGCGGGTAGCCAACGCGCAGGCGACTGGAGACCGTCCGAAGCCCAATCCTGCGTTGGCGTCGAAGGAAGCGCAGGCGGTAGCGGGCTTGCACGCGGCTGCTGAGCCGTTGGCCAAGGCGCACAAGTCGGTGGCGGGAATCGCGAGTCTCGGGGCCGGGGTGTCGCCGAATCGGGTCGATGCCTTGGGAGCTGCTCGGCGTGCGCACGGAGCAGCGACGCAGGAAGCACATCGGGTCGAGAAGGATCTGATGTCGCAAGGCCACCCGGCGACCCATCTGTCGGCTGCCATCGACGCCGCTCATTCGCTCGACCATGAGGTGCAGAACCCGCATTCGAGTGCGGGATCCAAGACGGCCTACGGGAAGATCCGCGACGCACACACGGCGGCTGCTGAGGCGATGCGAACCGCAGCCGCCGGGTCTGGGAAGCAGCCGGCACCCGCGAAGGCGGCGATGGTAGGCAAGAAGGGCGGTCGCTACATCGTCTCGGGGAGCGGGAAGAAGATCTACCTGGGGAAGTCGAAGGCGCGCGGCTGATCGCTGGTGTTGACCGGCGTCACGTGCGGGGGTTAGCCTTTGACTCGTCATGCCCCTTCCGGAGCGACACCCCGTCCCAATGCAGGTGGTCGACTACCCCGCCCCCCCGGCGTATCCGGTTCCGCATGAACTGGCCACCGCGGGGGCGGAGGTGGCCGCACTCACCGCGCGGGGCGTGGACAAGGGCAATCGGTCGATGACGACCGAGCCGGCCGCGCCGGACCCGCAACCGTTCGGGAAGGTCCGATGAGCAACTACACCCAGGCGCCCCCGGGCGGTCAGCCCCGTTCCCTCCGCAGCCAGGCCGAGAAGCTCGGCGACGCTTCCCGGCGCATGCCGCCGGACGAGGAGCTCACCGGGTTCCCGCCGACGCGTGACGTGGCGGCGACGGCCTCGAGCGAGCAGGTGTCGCAGGCGGAACGCTCTCCGGCTGGCGACAAGCAGCCGTTCGGGAAGATCAAGTAGAGGAGCACCATGCCCGAGAACACCGAGCTCGCGAAGTCGAATCCCATCTCCGTCGTAGACGCGTACGACGCCAAGGCCGGCAAGTACCAGGGTGCGCCGGTGGAAGCCTCGCGCGGCCCGGGCTCGCCCACCTCGACCATCTCCCCGCGGCCCGAGACCAAGCAGCCGCTCAAGTAGAGGAACGTCATGCCCGAGACGACCACCAAGAATCCGCAGGACGCCATCGAAGCCACGCAGGGCAAGTACGACGACTCGGTCGACAAGCTCACGCCCGAGCAGAAGCTGCCCATGCTGCCGAAGGCACCGGACCCCAAGGCGTTCAACGTCACGGGTGGCGGTACGCCTGCTGGGCAGTAGCTCGTGAGCGACGTTCTCCGTCTCCAGGGGTCGATCTCGACGCAGTCGGATCGTGGGGCGCCCAGCGGCGACCCGGCAACGATCACGCTGATCGACGAGACGGTCTACCTGCAGGGAGTGCCGCTCACGGCCGAGTACCACCTCATCGCCGACCTGGCGCAGGTGGTGGCGCTTGGCCCACTCGCTTCCGCCGGCTTCGTGATGGTGAAGGCGCGGGGCGGCAAGGTGAAGGCTCGAATCACGACCACTGACGGCGCGACCCAGGCGGTGCCGGTGGACAGCTTCGCGGTGTGGATCAGCGATGCGGTGCCGGTGACCGCAATTGACCTCACTCGTGTGGCGGGCGTAGAAACCTGGGTGACGGTGATCCTGGGCCAGTTGGCCTAGCGCGAGGAGAGTCGAATGACGACCGAGACCAAGACCCAGTCAGTGCGCGACGCTCTCAACGGTGGTGACGCCGCCCGCATCGCGGCGGCTGCCGAGTACATCAAGCTGGGCACGGTGCTCAGCCCGATCAAGGCGGTCATCGCGGCGCTCGCGGCGACGAACCCCGTCGACATCACGACGGCGGCGGTGAAGGCCGCGGCGACGATCACCGGCATCGCGCTGAAGACCGGTGAGAACCTGCCGGCCATCGGCACGGTGCTGGCGTTGCGTGTGGGAGCAGGCGGCGTGGCCGACGCGGGCGACCGGCTCATCTCCGACGCGGGCGGCGCGGCCGCCGCGAAGGGCGGCGGCGTGGCCGGCGTGGCGCTGCTCTCGGACGACGGGAAGACCCTGACGTTCGAAGGCAACGTCATCGCCTTCACCATCGAGTACTACCCGCGGCCCGCCGTCGATGGCGACCACCGCCTCGACCTCACTTCGTAACGGGTGCTGCCCGAGAGGACCAGACGCGCATGACGACCGCGACCAAGATCCAGTCGGTTCGAGACGCCAACAACGGCGGCGACCTCGGCCGCATGTGCACGGGCCTGGAGATGCAGAAGCTCGGCGACGTGCTCAGTCCGATCAAGGTGGTGGCGACGGCCATCAATACTCCGGTCGGGCTCTCGGCCATCGACATCACGAGTGCTGCGTTTCTGGCGTGCTGCTCGGGCCTGCTCGGGAGCCATGCGGGCATCGCGTTGAAGACCGGCGAGATGCTTCCGGCCATCGGACGCGTGGTCACCTGCCGGGTGACGGTAGTTCCGGGCGGCGGTGGCACGGCCGACGTGGGTGACCGCAAGATCACCGACGCCGGTGGAGTGGTGCTCGCCAAGGGGGCCCAGCCGTTCGGTCGGGTCAAGCTCAGCAACGACGGGAAGACCCTGACGTTCGAGGGGCTCCTCACCGGGCTGACGTTGACCTACTACCCGCGGCCGGCGGTCGGTAGCGACCACGCCATCGACGCGGCTACCTAGATTCTCCGCCCGGGCATGGTGTTCGGGCGGTTTGGCATTCAACCCCTACCATCCGCGTCCGCAGATCGACTTAGACTTCGTCGTCACGCGATGACGACGGCGGAAACAGTCGGACCTGACGGAGGCGAGCGAGAGGCAGACGAGGATGGACCCGACGACCGAGACCGTAGACACGACGATTCAGACCCAGCCGGAGACCCAGCCGGCAATCGAGACGCCCGTAGCGTCACCGCCCCCGGCGGTGGAACCGCGGAACGTGCTCCAGATTCCGTCCGATGCGATGAAGCGCATCAAGGCCGAGGAGAGGAAGAAGGGCGAGCGAGCGGCTCGCCAGGCGCTCGACGCGGAGGCCCGTGAGCTCGGCTACCGCGACCATGCCAGCCTGGTGGAAGGTGCGAAGCGAGCCCGGCAGCCCAAGCCGGCGCCGGCGCAGCCGAAGGGTGAGCAGCCCTCGGCCACGACCAGCGATGGTTCCGGGGCACCTCGGCACTCCGACAAGCACGTGTCGAAGCTCGAGCGCGACAACGCACGGCTGGTCGAGGAGAAGCGGCGGCTCAACCAGGCCCGCAACCGTGAGGAGAAGGCGCGCCGAGCAGCGCAACGTCAACTCGACGCGGCGCAGGCCGAAGGCGAGTTGCGGCTGGTGGCGTTCAAGTGCGGTATCCAGGACGTGGACTACGCCATTCACCTGCTCAAGCAGAAGGTGCGTGGTCGGAGCATCGAGGAGCTCTCGACGTTCGACGAGTCCAAGTTCTTCGGCGAGGAGCTACGCCGCAGCCACCCGTTGCTGTTCCAGGCGGTCGAGCGACCGGCTGACACGGCACCGGCGGATGGCGAGGCGCACCCGGCGGCGAAGCTGCCGACGAATGGCGGAGCCGGGACTGGAACCGAGTCGAACGTGATGAAGATGAGCCGCGAGCAGTACCTGGCTCACATCGCCAAGCTCGGCCTGGTCGACCCGAGTGCTGGGTTGCCAAGTTGACGATTCACACGAGCGGGTGAGAGGATCGACTCACTCGTTCGACATCCCGAGGTAGGACCATGAACTTCAGCGTCATTCTGCAATCCCCCGAGGTTCGCCAAGTCGTTCAGAGCGACATCCTGGAGCGTGCGTTTCACGACGCTCTGTATCCGAGGAACCTGTTCCGCGGGGAGGCGACGCCTGTGCCGTGGCCGGCCGGAGTCGGCGACTCGATGGTGTTCAGCGCGCCTGGCCTGATGCCGGTCGACATGACGCCGCTGGTTCCTGGCACCGACCCGGCTTCGATGACGTACGTCATGGAGCAGTGGACCAGCCAGCTGCAGCAGTACAGCGGCTCGATCAACACCCACATGCCGACCTCGATGGTGGCCATCGCCAACCTGTTCCTGCGCAACGCGCATCAGCTCGGGTTGCAGGCGGCGCAGACCACGAACCGCAAGGTGCGCGACCAGCTCTACGGGGCGGCCATGAGCGGCCAGACCGTAGTCGACGGTGCGTTCGTGGCGCCGGCGGTGACGGTGCGGGTGAAGCACCTGAAGGGGCTCACCCGGTCTCGCCGGCCCGACCTGGTCGCGGGATCCCCGGTGCGGTTCGATCCGGTCACCGCGAGCAACCCGCTGATCGTGACGCTGTTCGACAACGCCGTTGCCGTATCGAAGAACATCATCGCGTTCAACCCGGACACCCTCGGAGACGAGGACGGGCCCGGCACGGTGACGTTCGATGCGGCGGTGGTGAACGTGGCCAACCGCGCCTACCTGCGCTCCAGCGATTGCACCTTCTCGGTGATGGTCGGTGGCGGCAACAAGGTGGACGACATCGGCACCACCGACGTACCGACGCTCGCCGACATCCGGACGGCGGTGGCTCACTTCTGGCAGAACAACGTGCCGGAGCATCCCGATGGACGGTTCCACTGCCACGTGGACCCCATCAGCCAGAGCAAGGTGTACGGTGACGCGGAGTTCCAGCGGCTGATGACGGCGCTGCCGGACTACTACGTGTACAAGCAGTTCGCGCTGGGCGAGATGCTGAACACCGTGTTCTTCCGCAACTCGGAGTGCCCGGGCGTCGACACGGTGCAGGGCGGCCCGACGGCGGTGTGGGATGCCCGCGACCCGTTCCCGGGCGAGGTGTGGAACAACGGCGCGACGACTGGCGTGCGCATCCACCGCATGCTGTTCACGGCGCAGGGTGCGGCCTACGAGTACTACTCGGACCTGTCGCAGCTGCTGACCGTGGCTGGCGTGACCGGGAAGCTCGCTGAGCCGAACATCGTGAACAACGGAATCGAGGTGATGAGCGACCGCATCCAGCTCATCATCCGCGCGCCGCAGAACAAGCTGATGGACTCGGTGGACACCAGCTGGAAGTTCATCGGCGACTGGCCGGTTCGGACCGACGTGGCCACTGGCGACGCAGCGCGCTACAAGCGCGTGCTGCAGGTTGTGCACGGCGAGTAGGAAGCCGACCACGATGACGGGGCGTCCGCAGAGCAGCCGCCGACGCCCGGCGGCTGCCGGGCGCCCCGCAAGCATTTCCCCGATGCGCCTTGCCCAGTGGGCAGGCTTTTCCGACCTTCGGCAGTTGGTTGGGGCATCGGTCGCGGCCCGGATTCCCGGCTTCGGCCAGGGATCATTGCCTCGGGCTGCTTGGTTGGATCAGGTTGGTCACCATGCCGCCTGTTCCGTTTCCGGCACGGGTCGCTTCGGCTTCGGCCGTTTCGCGTCCCGAGGGCGTTCGTCGCGTTTCATACCGCTTTGCTCGGCGGTCACTGATCTGCGACTGCCTGGGGTGCTTGAGGTGTCGAGTCCTTCGTGCTCAGTCCGCACGTGAATCTAGACTTTAAACTTGGGACCACGTACCACTTGTCACCCCGCCGGGTTTTTTCGAACCGCCTGAAAGGCAGGAGAAACGCATGGCTCGACAGACCAAGAATCCGCTGACGGACCCGCTGGCTGCGGTGCGGCTCGACAACCCGCGCGAGGCTTCGGAATCGACGGAGGTGGAGGAGCCGGAGGTCGTGGTGGTGGAGGAGCCGGTCGAGAAGCCTTCGGCGGTGGTGGTACCTCCGCCGGCGTTGCCGCCGGCCGTGGTGCGGCGCTTCGAAGTCCTTCGGCAGACCACCATCAGCTGGGGTCAGCAGTTCATCACGCTGCGCGCCGGGGACATCGTGTCGCACGAGTCCCACGACGACATCCAGAAGCTCATCGACGCGGGAGTGCCCCTGCGCGAGATCGAGTAGGTGACGCGTGACGGCCGCCCTGACCGATGCGGAGAAGGAGCGGTGCCGGTACCATCTTGGGTACCCTGAAACGAGTGGCGCGGCGACGCTGCAGTTCGGCCTGCCGAAGCCGATGCAGACGGCGTTCATCCTCGAGCAGGCGTTGACCCTGCTGGTGAACCCGGACGC
>PMZA01000034.1:1969-2745 GCA_003170595.1 Armatimonadota bacterium | reverse complement strand
CCCATTGACGTAGACGCCGGGGCTGGTGCTGCCGCCGATCAGGACGATGTTCTCGAATGTCAGGTGACTGCCGCCCCCGGTGTCGTACCAGAGTGGCTGATCGCTTGTCGTCCCGTACCTAATGGTTGCCCCATTGCCGTTGAAGACGAGATTGTTGCGGCTCGATACGTACAGCGGGGCGCCGATGCGGTACACGCCGGTGGACGGGAAGTTGATGATCGAACCATCCGGAACCGTTCGGATGAACGCGTTGAGGGCTGCAGCAACGTCGGTGCCCCCCGTGGCGTCGATGGTCGATGGGACGCTCACGGTGTTCGTGATCGTCGGCGCAGCGAATGGCCGCGCGGGCGCCGGTGTCGGCGTCGGCGCACTTGCCGAAAGGGTCGTGAACGTGTAGTCCGCGCTGACCGCGCTGTTTCCAGCTGCGTCCGTAGAGTGGGTTCGGTAGTGGTAGAGCGTGCTTGGGTCGAGGCCCGAGAGCTGCTGGATGTGGGTCGTGTAGATGTACGAGTTCTCGAGCTTGCTGAACGCCCCGTATCCGAGCGTCGTTCCGTACTCGACTTGGCCGGTGGCCGGAGCGCTGACGGTCCACGTGATCGTCGCCCCGGTCTGCGCGATGCCGGAGGCTCCGACAGCGCTGATGACAAGCGGGGCGCTCGCTGGGGCGGCCGAGGTGGGTGTCTGCGTGGCAGCCGGCGTGCGGGTTAGCCAATGACCAGGACCCGAGGCGCTCGTCGCCATGAACGGGATCGCCAGGGCGACGATCCCCACGATCA
>PMZA01000034.1:1635-1964 GCA_003170595.1 Armatimonadota bacterium | reverse complement strand
AACAGACAACAGACGTGCCTCCCGTCTACCAGAACATCGCGTGAGTCACGCGATGACGGAGTGACATGCCGTCCCGGCAATCAGGAGGGACATGGCTAGCCCACAGAGGCCGCGGCGGAGGGGGACGGGCACGCGCGCAGCCGCATTCGATCGACGGGCACACTCAATGGAGCATCCCAGGGCCCGATCGGGCGCCACACGAGCCAAGCCGGCCCTATGAGGGCTGCCGGAACGGCAATCTTCAGTTGGTCCCTCATCGGTGGCCACCGGCGTGCACCGGGTGCACTGCCTTGGATCGAGTCGCCAGCTAGCCACTTGGGACTTCCTGG
>PMZA01000034.1:0-1629 GCA_003170595.1 Armatimonadota bacterium | reverse complement strand
AGCTCGGCCCGCATGAACTTGCCTGACCCGTTGCGTGGCAGCGCGTCGACGAGGAGAAGTGACTCATGGAGCGACCAGAGGCCGCTTTGCCCGGTGCCTTCCGAAAGTGGCCCTGCCGGGCTTAGGACCAGTATCTGGAGGTGTGCACGCTTCTCTTCGAGTACCTTGTCTCCGCGCAAGGGGATCGGTTGCTCATGATCCATTCGGTGGAAGGCCGGTTCCCCTGCCTCGACGCCGCGTTGATCGCAGCGACCCGTTCACGATCACCGCGAGCGCCGCACTCAGACGGTCGCCGTCGACCATAACGGCATACATGTTGTGCCCGCTCCGGAAGGCAATCCGCCGGGCTTCCTCGGGCGTGAAGGGATGCGGACGGAAGAACGTCGCGTCGATTTCCGTGAAGACCTCAGCAAGGATCGCCTCGTCACCGGGGCCAACGACTCGGAACTCCATTCAACCCTCTCCGCCAGAGGCCTCTCGACCTGCTCGGGCAAGCGTAGCCGACGGTCGCGTCCCGTGGTGTCCTCGCCGAAGGATTTGGGCAGGGCCGGGAGCTACGGGAGACATCGCCTTGCTCCGCGCCGGTGCGGGCCCTGGCACCTCGATGGCCGTTCGCGGCACCACATGGCGCCGCTGCGGCGACCAAGCCGCTCTACGCAGTTCCGCCGAATGAGCCGGGTGGAGTCGACATCCTGGGCTGCGCGGTCTCGAGGTCCGCCGTCCCAGGTTTGGTGCCAAGTGCCGTACGATTGCTCCTTCAGATGCTGTTTGCTTCTTGTCGCGCTGGTAACCGCGTTCACGATCCGTTCCGTCGTCGGGGGCGGGTCACACGCCTGTGGGCCGTGCCTCATCCGCTCGGTGCTGTGCCCAACGCGCCGGGCCCGTGACCATGGCGGCCGGATCCCGCACACGAGGCATCGACTGGCCTGCCGCCCGCCGACAGCATGGCCCCGGTCAACGATCCGGTCACCTCATTCTCTGCGCCGGGGCCCCGGCGGGGCCCCGGCGCAGAGGCCGCGCCTGTTATCTTGCGTTCGCAATCTCGCGGACCATCCCAAGCGCCGCAGAGGGAGTTCCCGACAGGTGATCAATCTTTGCAAGTGAATGCACTGGTTGGCGGACCTGAGGCGAATGTCTCCATCCGGCCCGGGGCGAACATCTGCACGGCCTGTGGCACCCGTTTTCAGATCGCCGTCGACGCGTGTAGCGCGGCCCCTGAGGAGGTTCGTTCGTGATCCCGATCTCCCGCCCCGACATCGGCCCCGCCGAAGAGGAGGCCGTCCTCGAGGTCCTCCGCTCCGGGATGCTCGCGATGGGGAAGCGGACCGCCGCCTTCGAGGAGGCCTGGGCCGCCTACTGCGGCGTCAAGCACGCGGTCCTCATGAGCAACGGCACGGTGTCGTTGGAGGCCATCCTTCACGCGCTCGGGATCGGTCCCGGCGACGAGGTGATCACCGTCTCGTTCAGCTTCAACGCGACGGTGAGCGCGATCCTGCGGGTCGGCGCCACGCCCGTCCTCGTGGATATCCGCGAGGACGACTTCTGTATCGACCCCGCCACGGTGGAGGCCGCGATCACGCCCCGCACAAAGGCGATGCTGCCGGTCCACCTCTACGGCCTCATGGCGGA
>PMZA01000434.1 GCA_003170595.1 Armatimonadota bacterium | reverse complement strand
TGCGCTCAGGATGACGGATTGGGGCGGACAGGCAGAGGGCAAAGGCCGCGAGCACGCTGTCGGCGCGTTGTGTCCTCAAGAAGGGGACCGACGCCGCCGAAACGTAGTGCCCCAAAGAGAGGGCTGCGGTGTCGGAAGGATAGGACGGGAAAGCAGGGGTTTCGGGCGAGGCATAGTCGGAGTAAACTCGGAACGGGCTCAGGAACAAGCACAGACCATGTTCGATAGCCACGCTCATCTCAATCACGAGAACTTTCAGGTCGACCGCGACGAAGTCTGGTTGCGCGCGACTGAGGCCGGCCTCCGCGGCCTCGTCAACGTCGGCTGGGATGCCGACTCCTCCTCCCTCGCCACCCAGATGGCCGACGTCGACCTCGAACGCTTCGCCTCCGTTGGCGTCCATCCCCATGAGGCCGCCGACGTCACCCCCCAGGTCCTCGCCGATCTGCGTGAAATGACCAAGCGCCCCGGCGTCGTCGCCGTCGGCGAGACCGGCCTCGACTACTTCCGCAACCTCTCGCCCCGCGACGCGCAGATCACCTCCTTCCGCCAGCACATCGAACTCGCCGCCGAGACGGGCCTCACCCTCATCGTCCACGATCGCGACGCCCATGAGGATGTCCTCGGCATCCTCAGCACCGACGCGCCCGCCCACCTCCGCGTCATCCTCCACTGCTACTCGGCCGGGCCGGGGCTGCTGCACGACGCGCTGGGGATGGGCTGCTGGATCGGCGTGGCGGGGAACATCACGTACCCCAACGCGGCCGACGTGCGTGAGGCGGTCAAGCTGGTGCCGGATCAGAAGCTGCTGCTGGAGACGGACTGCCCGTACCTGCCGCCGCAGATGTACCGGGGCCAACGCAACGAGCCGATGTTCATGAGGGCGACGCTGAAGGCTGTGGCGCAGGCGCGGGGTGAGGATATCGACGCCGTCGAAGTGCAGACCGAGGCGAACGCGCTGGCCGTCTTCGGGCTGGATGTGCAGAGGTCCTTCGACGGATAGCCCTTATCAGCCGACGAGGCCGACGAAGTTCTTCAGGATGGCAAGCCCCGCCTTCTGGCTCTTCTCCGGATGGAACTGGCACGCGTAGACATTGTCCTTCCACACTGAACTGCAGAAGTCGTAGCCGTAGTCGGTGAGGGTGGAGACGATGGACTCGTCCTCGGGTGCCACGTGGTAGGAGTGGACGAAGTAGAACCACGAGCCCTCGGGGATGTCGGCGAGCGCGGGCGGGCGGCGGACGATCTTGATCTGGTTCCAGCCGATCTGGGGGATCTTGAGCTGGTGGCGGAAGCGGATGCACGCACCCTTGAAGAGGCCGATGCCTGGCTCGACGCCCTCCTCGCCGGACTCGAAAAGCACCTGGAGGCCGAGGCAGATGCCCAGGAAGGGNNTCGCTGGTCTCGAACAAGGCCTGTAACCCCAGGCAGATGCCCAGGAAGGGCTTGCCAGATTCGATGGCCTCGAGGATCGCCGGGATGAGGCCCTGACCGCGGAGGCCGGCCATGCAGTCGTCGAAAGCTCCTACGCCGGGAAGGACGACGGCTTCAGCCGCGCGGACGTCGGCCGGGTCGGAGGTTATCGTGCCGTCGGCGCCGACGTTGCGCAGCGCCTTCTCGACGCTGCCAAGATTTCCCATGCCATAGTCAACGATCGCGATCATTGTGATCCCCACGACGATCCGCGGCCGAGACTGGGCCGGCGGGTGCGATACGATAGCGCAGCGATGGCCGATGCGCAAGGCAGAGGCCACGCTAGTAGGCGCCGTACTTCTTGCAGGCGAGATACATGGCCTCGAGATTGGCGAGGGGCGTGTAGGGGGCGACGTTGTTGCCCTCGCTGAACATGAACTTGCCACCCTCGCGGACGCCGGTGTTCATGATGCGCTCGGTCTCGGCGTCGATGTCGTCGGGCGAACCATAGCGGAGAAGCGAGCAGGGGATGCCGCCCTTGATGGTGACGTCGGGGCCAAGCTCCTTGCGGAGCCAGCCGAAGTCGACCGGGAAGCCCGTGTCGAAGCTGTTGACCTTGAGTTCGTCGCGGATGGTGCGGAAAAGGTGGGTCGTGTCGCCGCAGAGGTGGATGCCGTTGGGGCCGTCGGCGCCGAACTCGTCGGTGAGGCGGCGGTGGTAGGGGAGGATGTGCTCCAGGTAGGTCGGGATGGAGAGCATCTGGATCGCATCGTCAGCGAAGCCCCAGGCGCGGCTCTCCTCGGGCTGGCCGAGGAAACGGCGGAGGGCCTTCATGCGGGAGATGGCGCCCTCGGTGACGAGGCCCATCAGAGCGTGGAAGTACTCGGGATCGGCGTAGATGTCGGTGCAAAGCTCGGTGGCGCCGCGAAGCTGATAGGCGACGGTGAAGGGGCCATCGGTGCCGAGGCCGCAGGGCGGATCGGCGACGACGGGTTTGCCGTGGAACTCGAGGCCCTCGTCGCAGCGCCTGCGGAAGTACTCGTAGCGCTCCATGTTCCACTCGGCCCAGTAGCCCTCGAAGGCGTCGGGGATGCCGCGCTCAAGGATCGACCACTTGGTCTCCTCAGTGAGGGCGGTCTCGGCAAAGGGTGGGCCGTCGTCGGCGATGACGACGTGGGCGCCGAGCCAACCGGCCTCGTAGATGTTCTGGCCGTCGGGGTAGATGCGCCAGTCGTTGGGCATGCCCATCTCGGCATCCTGGGGCGCCTCATGGCGGATCCAGTAGGCGCGGGCGAGCTGGTGCTGGAGCATCGTCTCCGGGTCGTCCATGTACTGGCCATAGGAGAAGCCCTGGGGATTGGCGCCGGGGTGCATGAGGGTGAACTGGGCGGAGATGCCGAGGATCATGGGCGTGCGAGTGGGATGGCCGGCGTGGAAGGCCTCCCAGACCTGGCGGACCTCTTCGTTGTGGGCGGCGTAATCGGTGATCAACGGCATGTTCGGCGGCACTCTCCAAGGAAAGCGGACTGCACGGAAGTGTACCTCGCAAGGGCGGGAGAAGACAAAAGCAAAGGCCCACCACGCAGCCACCCCCGCAGCCTGAAGCCTGCGACTACTGTTCATCGATACCTTCGACTAGCGAGGGCGCATCCTTCTGCAATCCGGTGCGTTCACCGAAAGGAGAGGGCGCGCCGCGTCGTGGGAGTAGTCGCAGGCTTCAGCCTGCGGCTGTGGATGCACGGTGGGCCTTGCCGCATGGCGGCACCCGAGTGCGTCCCGAACGGGTCTCAGTGGGTGGCGGGGATAAGGCGCGCAGAGGATAATGAGCATGCGGTAAACGGAAGGTGAGGCCATGACGCAAGAGCCAACCAGCGTGGTAGCCGAGCTTGCCGCCCGGATCAGCGGCAATGTCGAGCGGGTGGTCGTGGGCAAGCGCGATGTCGTGCGGCTGGCCATGGCCGCGCTGCTGTCGGAGGGGCACGTGCTCTTCGAGGACGTGCCCGGCGTGGCCAAGACGATGATGGCGCGGGCGCTGGCGATATCTGTGGGCTGCTGCTTCGCGCGGCTGCAATGCACGCCCGACCTCCTGCCGTCGGACATCACGGGCGTGTACGTCTTCAACCAGAAGACGGCGGAGTTCGAGTTCCGGCCGGGGCCGGTCATCAACAATGTGCTCCTCGCCGATGAGATTAACCGGGCGACGCCGAGGGCGCAGTCGGCGCTGCTCGAGGCCATGGCCGAGGCGCAGGTGAGCGTGGATGGGAATACCTTCGAACTGCCGCGGCCGTTCATGGTCATGGCGACGCAGAACCCCATCGAATACGAGGGCACCTTTCCCCTACCCGAGGCCCAGCTCGACCGGTTCCTGATGAAGCTGACGCTCGGGTATCCCGGCTTCACCGACGAGAATGAGATGCTCGAGATCCAGCGCGAACGGCATCCGATCGACACGCTGCAGGCGGTAGCGACGGCGGAGCAGGTCGTGGCGGCGCAACGCGCGGCGAGGCAGGTGCGCGTCCATGAGGCCGTGCGCCAATACATCGTGCGCATCGTCCATGCGACGCGGAACCATCCCGACCTGGCGCTGGGGGCCAGCCCGCGGGCGAGTCTGGCCCTGTACCGCGCGGGGCAGTCGATGGCGGCGATCGCCGGGCGGACGTACGTGCTGCCCGATGATGTGAAATACCTGGCGTGGTACGTGCTGCCGCACTTCCGCGAAATCNNTGCGTGGGCGGAAGACGGACGACATCGTGGGCGAGATTCTGGAGCAGGTCCCCGCGCCGAGACCCGCGGCGAAGGGTGCGTAACGAGAGACGAGGAGGATGGACCATGAGCGAGACCTACACCGTGATCCTGCGACCCGAGCCAGAAGGTGGATACACCGTGCTGGTACCGGCGCTGCCGGGCTGCGTAAGCTACGGAGCGACGATCGGCGAAGCGCTGCGCATGGCCGAGGAGGCCGTGACCTGCCACGTCGAGGCGCTGAAGGAGCTGGGGAAGCCGGTGCCCGAGGAGGGGCCTGACATCACCTTCCCCGCCAAGGAGTCGGGCGGGACGATGCTGGTCTATCGGGTGTCGGCGGCGCCTTCTTCCCGCGCTCCAGCTGGGTGTGTCTGCTGATGCCGGACACACCGGGGGCCGCGGGTCCGGGGCGACCGGGGAGCGAGGACCCCTTCGCCCCGATGCCGAGCGTCGAGGTGCCCGGGACCAGGGGGTTAGTGAAGGCGGCAAAGGAGCTGCACAACTGCAAGCGCTGCTTCTCCCCCAGGCGTTTCCTCCTGGCCCGCCGCGGCGTCCAAGAGCGTCTCGATTTCGCCCTATACCATCTCGGGGAGATGCAGGCCGCGTACTCTCAGCTGACGCCTAGGGCCGACTTTCGGATCAGGGCCGAGCGCGACTCCTTCCTTCACTGCCTGTATGGGGCGTTCGACCTTCTCGGCCACGTCCTCAACCATGTCTATGGCCTCGGTCTGCCGGAGAACGTGGCCAAGTTCCTCACCGTGCGAGATGCGATGAGCGAGCGGTTCCACGGCTCCGCAGCGGCCGCGAGGCTGACCGAAACGTCGCAGGCTGCGATTTTTGCTGAGGTGAGCCGCCTCCGGCACGGGTGGACCCACCGGTGGGTGCCGAGCCTCCTCACGCACTCGGCAGCTGGTCGTACGTGGCACCTCATCATGCTCGAAGAGCTCGAGCTCGGCGACCTGTCGCAGTCCGCGGCCGAGGCGCGCACGGACAGCCGTACAGGCGAACCGTATTACGATGCCGCGAGGTGGTGCAGAGAGGCGTTGGCGTTCGCGGCCGAAGAGATCGGCGAAGCCTACACCTCGGCCGCCCGCGACGCTTTGGCGCGAGCGGGCGACCCCTCCGTTCCTGAGGGGCGACTAGACCTATACCACGATGTGCCGCCAGGTTCCCCGCGAGGGCGCCTCGTGGAGTTTCTAGAGAAGTGGAAATCGGGCGACCTGACCTACCTGCACCGGCACCTGTACCCCCCGGTGCAGGAATCCTGGCCCGCTGAGGAATTCGACGCGTTCCTGAGGCACAACGCGATTACTGGCTTCACCCTCGGCTGGTCGTGCCTCTCACGTGGGCTGTTTAACACGTGCCACTTTCAGGTCTTCCTGACACTGGCAGGCGGGGACGAGGTCGAGTGGTACGTAGTGATGCTGCAAAAGGGCGAGACATGGAGGGTCGGCCAGATCAGCTCCAGCCCGACCTTCCCTGTGCCCCAGGAGTATCACCGGCCCCACGACGGGGGCCCTGGCGGTGCCCAGAAGCCAGCGTGAGGGTTGAGGGAATATGCGGCGGAGGAAGTGGCTTGTAGTAGCCGGAGTCGCGGTACTGCTCGCCGCAGTGTTGTTCTTCGGCGGCTACTGGGCCTTTGTGTTCTATGCCGCCCTCGCCGCCGTCGGCGTCGCGTGGCTTATGACCTCCGCAGCCCCCTCCCACCTGATCGTCGAGCGCTTCGTCTCGCACCGCGAGGCAGACATCGGCACCGAGATCCACGTGCGCGTGCGCCTCACCAACCGCGGAGTGCTGCCGGTGGCGTGGCTGCTGGTCGAGGATGTGGCGACGCCGGAGATCCACTCGAGCGGCCTGCGTGGTGAACTGGCGTGGCTCGGGCCGGGGCAGGACCTGGTGCTCGACTATCACCTCCGGCCGACGCGGCGCGGGTACTATCGCGTGGGGCCGCTGTTCGTCGAGACCGGCGACTACTTCGGCATCCTCCGGCGGTTCGTGGCGCGGCCGCCGCTGCACTACCTCACGGTCTACCCGGATGTGCTGCCGGTGGGGCGACTGCTGGTGCCGACGTCGCGGCCGGTAGGCGAGGTGAGGGCGCCGTGGGCGGTCGTCGAGGATGTGTCGCGGCCAGCGGGCGTGCGCGAATACCAGCGCGGCGATCCTCTGCGCCGTATCCACTGGAAGGCGACGGCGCATACCGGGCGGCTGCACTCGCGGGTCTACGAATACACGCGGCTGCAGGGCGCGAACATCGTCGTGGACTTCCACCGCGATACCTGGCGCGGGGACGGCGGGGATGAAGCGGCGGAGCTTGCGATCACCACGGCAGCCAGCATCGCCGCGCACCTGCGCGAGCGTCACCAGCAGTTCGGGCTCGTGAGCAACGGCCTCGACGGCGCGAAGATGATCGAGGCGTGGCCGTCGGAGATCGATGTGCCCAGCCGCGAGCAGGCCGCCGCGATCCTGGCGCGGCGCGACCCTCCCCAGCAGTACGAGCCGGTCGTCGTGACGCCCGGGCGCGGTGAGGAGACGATGGACCTCGTTCTTGGCGCACTGGCGAGGCTGCAGCCGGGGACGGGCCTGAGGATCGGCGAGCTTGTGCGGCGCGAGCATCCGGCGTGGCCGCGGGAATTGGCGGCGCTGCTGATCGTGCGGCGGCTGGATGATGCGGTCCTCGAGGCGGTGGGGCTGCTGCGGGCGACGAGATTCGGCGTGGGTGTGATCATCGTCGGCGGCGCGACCGAGGCCGGGCAGATCGCGCACCTCGCGGACGTCGGCGTGCGAGCTTACGTCGTCGCCGACAAGCAGGGGGTGGCCAGCCTTGCGATCTGACCACGAACTGCCGGAGGTCTCGCCCGAGATGCATCACGCCGCTGGGCACGGGAAGGAGGCGCCGCCCACTGCGCCCTTCGCGCACCTTCTGCCGCCCACGGGCCCGCCGGTGAAGCTCGACTGGCTGGCGGACTTCGTGATCCCGGCGTGCGTGTTCGGGCTGCTCGGATCGCTGCTCTACTTCCTCATCGACCTGCGGCAGTACCTGGCCGGCGGCGAGGCGGCGATCCTGCGATACGTGGTGTTCTGGTTCCTGCTGGCGGTCGTGGGGCTGTCGAGGATGTCGGCGCGGCCGGGGAGTTCGACGGTGTCGCCGGAGGCGTACTCGGTCGTGCTTGGCGGGGCGGTACTGCTCGTGGTTCTGCAGGTCAGCGGATGGCAGGGGGCCTTCGTTTTCGAGGGCCAG
>PMZA01000267.1 GCA_003170595.1 Armatimonadota bacterium | reverse complement strand
CCCTCAGCCTCAAGCCTTCCGCAGCGGACGGCGCCGCCCTCGACTGGTCCGCCTACCACCGCGCCGACGACGTGAAGTCCTTCCGCATCTATTCCTCGCCATCGCCCTTCGCCGACGTCGCCGACGCGAAGCTCCTCGCCGAGGTCGCCCCCGCCGTCACGACCTTCACCGCCCCCTCCGCCCGTGACGCCTTCTTCGCCGTGACCGCGGTGGGGGAGAAGGGCCGCGAGGCCACTGCCGTCCGCTCCTTCTCACTCCTCGCCGCGCAGCCGTCCCAGCCAATGCCGCCCACCTGCCTCTGGGCCGACGACCTCTCCTCCACTCGCCACATCTTCCTCGCCTCTCACGCAGAGACCACCCCCGGCGGCGCACGTCTCGCCTGGCGTCCCACGCGCGAGTGGTTTGCCCTCACCGACGCGAAGCACGTCACCTCCGCCGGCGGCTGGGACGCCCCCCGTTGCGACAAGCCCGGCGCCACCCTCACCATCGCCTTCACCGGCCGCAAGCTCCTCGCCTACGCGCCGGGGTCGTCCGACTTCGGCCTCGTCGAGGTCTCCATCGACGGCGGCAAGCCTCATGACGTCGACCTCTGCGCTGACTGGGCGCCCATGCGTCAGGTCCCCCTCGCCGATTGCGAAGTTTCCGGCTCGCACACCGTCGTTATCCGGCTCGCCGGCCGCAAGAGTGAGAAGTCCTCCGGCGTCGCCGCTCAGTTCGACCTCTTCCAGGCCGACGACGAGAGCTACGCGCCCGAGGGCACGGTCCTCTCCGAGCCCATCGTCTGCGCCCCATCCGGCGCCTTCCGCTGGTCACGCCTTCGCTACGCCGCCGGCCGTCCCGCGGGCACGACTCTCGCGGTCGACGTCCTCGACGGCGCGGGCAACGTCCTCCTCGCCGACGCACCCGATGGCGCCGACCTCACCGCCCTCCGCTCGCCCATCCTCCAGTTACGCGCACGCCTGACCAGCCCCGACGGCCACCGCTCGCCCGCCCTGGCCTTCTGGCATGTCGAGTACACGCAGGCGCCCAGCGCCGACACCTCCCGCATCGTCCTCGACGCCCTCACCGGCAAGCCGATCGCCCACGCGAAGCTCACCCTCCGCCCAGCCGCCTCGCCCGATGAGTACGACGTCTCAGCCTCCGCCGCCGGCTTCCTCGACAGCCGCTCCCGCCGCGTGACCCTCCCTCACGGCGCGCCCGTCGCCGTCGTCCTCTATCCCTCGACCTCGCTCCTCGGCAAGCGCCTCAGCGCCTGGCCGGCCTCAGCGATGGACAGCATCTTCCAGGACACTCAGCCCGCCCCCGGCCCTCAGCCGCCCCTCGCGCTTTCCCTCGAGGCCGCGGCCAACGAGTACGAGCCCGCCCAGCTTTGCCTCCGCCCGACCCAGGACCTCGGCCGCCTCCGCGTCACCACGACCGACCTTCACTCGCAGGCCTCGGCTAAGAGCTCTGCTCACCCCTTCACCATCTCCGCTTCCGCCCTCCGCAGCTTCTTCGTCGGCTACGTGCCGGTTGCCAGGAACACCGACCAGGTCCCGGACGCCGAGCACTCCCGTCTCGCCCCGGCCTACTTCCCCGACCCCCTTCTCGCCGCCGACGACTGCGAACTCTCTGCCTCCCGCACTCAGCCGATCTGGCTCACGGTGAAGGTCCCCCACGACGCCCCACCCGGTCGCTACACCGGCGCCCTCCGCCTCGACACGGCCTACGGCGTCGCCTCCGTCCCCATCAACCTCACTGTCTTCCCCTTCGCCCTCACCGACGAGTCCCACGTCTGGTATGGCCACGGCGGCTCAGGTTGGAACCAGGTCGTCAGCCGCTATTCCATTACCGGCACCGAGGACGAGCGCTGGCGCATCATCAAAGACGCCCTCCGCTTCCGCGCCGAGCATCGCGAGAACATGGTCTGCATCGACGAATCGATCTTCGATCTCTGCCACTTCACTCGCACCGCCACCGGGGACTACCGCTACGACTTCGGCGAACTCGACCGCTGGCTCGCCGCCATCAAGGAGACCTATCCCCACGGCCACTACCTCGTCGAGGCCTTCTGCTTCGCCGGCCGCGACGGTTGGGACACCAAGGAGATCTTCTTCAACGGCTGCGCGGTCTATGACGAAGCCGGCGAGGCCGACCCGGCCCACAGCCTCCCGCGCATCTCCGCCGACTCCGATCAGTTCAAGACCTTCGCCCGCCCCTTCTTCGCCGCGCTTCAGGATCACCTCGCCTCCCTCGGCATGCTCGACAAGTTCTACACGCGCATGCAGGACGAGCCCATCGACCCCTGCCGCGACGCCTACCTTCGCCTCGCCGCCTTCGTCCACGACTCCGCCCCTCGCCTCAAGCGCTTCGAGTCGGTTCAGACTCTCGGCCTCGCCGACAGCCTTGAGATCATGAATCCGCAGCTCGACTGGTTCGACCGCAACCACGCCTACTTCATGAAGAGCCGCCGCCCCGGTCTCATGATCTGGTTCTATACCTGCGGCATGCCTCGCGGCCTTTACCCCAGCCGCTTCATCGACTACCCGTTCCTCAAGCATCGCATCATCAACTGGATGAGCTACCGCCTCGGCGCCGAGGGTTACGATCGCTGGGCCTGGGCCGAGTGGGGCGACGATCCCTACGATCACTCGAGCGACCTCGCCCCCGGCGACAACCACGTCGTCTATCCCGACCCGCGCCGCCGCGAGATCTTCAGCAGCCTCCGCTACGAGATGATGCGCGAGAGCATGGAGGACTACGAGTACCTTTGGACCCTCGGCGATCGCCTGCGCAAGACCGCCGCCTCCCTCGGCGCGCGCGATGGTGAGTTCGACGCCGCCCAGCGCCCGATGGAACTCGCCGCCCTCGCCGTTACTTCCGGCACTGTCTACGAGCGCGATCCCGTCCGCCTCCTCGCCCTCCGCCGACAAATCGCCTCCGAGATCGCCGCCGCCGGCGCCTCACCTCGCGTCGTCTTCCAGACCTCGCCATCGTCGGCCGACCCCATCCCTCCCGGCCCGGTCACGATCGCCGGCATCGTTGAGAAGGGCGCTTCGGCCTCGGTCAACGGCAAGCCCGTCGCCGTCGCCCCCGACGGTCGCTTCCGCGCGACCGCCGCCGTCTCCGCCTCATCTCCGCGCCTCGCGGTTCACGTCTCCCACGGCGCGGCCACCCGCGACTTCGTCCGCGACTTCCGCATCGCCGATGCCGCCGAGGCGTCGATGCTCGGCCTCCTCCATCGCCTCGACGGCTCGCATCTCGACCTCTCCCCGGCCCGCACATCTCTCGACGCCTACCGCCGCGCGGTTGCCGATGCCGCCGCCAACCCCGCCGCCGTCGACGCCGCCCGCGCCGCGATGTCGAAGGCCGCCGACGATCTTCAGCGCGCCGAGGTCAGCGCCGCCGCCGCCCCACTCCTCTCCGTCACAGCC
>PMZA01000492.1 GCA_003170595.1 Armatimonadota bacterium | reverse complement strand
CGCGGCGTATCTGTACATGCTGCGAGTGAACATGGTCGGGGCAGACGGGGCGCCGCTGGACGCCTATCCGCCGGTGCGCTTCGGCTTCCGCGAGGTGTGGACTGAGGGCAAGGAACTGATCCTAAACGGGCATCCCCTGCACCTGCGGCCTGGGTACTTCACGCAAGCCGTGCCCGAGATGCTGATGTTCGAGGGGATGGGGTTCAACGCGATCTTCTTCCAGCCGAACCCGACGGNNGCATGGTACGGGCCGTGGGGGATCTTCCCCGGCCCCGGCTTGCAGGCGGGGACGAAGGCATTGCTCGATGCGGCCGACGAGCGGGGGTGGGCGGTGCTCATGCCGGTGCCGGGAATCAGCATCGTGCGAGATGCGCTCCTCAAGCCTGAGGCGCGGCCGATGTACGTGCGCGATCTGCAAATGTGGATGCGAGAACTGGACCGGGGCAACCGGCCGTCGATCCTCATGTGGACGCCGTCGATGAATACGCAGGGGGTGTCGGGGCCGGAGGAGGTGGGGCGGAAAGCGACCTCTCCACAACCGGCGTGGTTCGCCGAAGTCGAGAAGCTGATCCGGTCGGTCGACCCCACGCGCCTGATCTACCACCATCAGGGCGGGCAGACGGGCGACATGGAGACGTCGAACCTATACCTCAACTGGGTGCCGCTGGCCGAGCAGGAGGAGTACCTGAGCGCGTGGAGCAAGAGCGGGGAGAAGCCGTGGGCCGGGGTCGAACACGGCTCGCCGCTGTCGCTCGACTTCTTCAAGCGAAACGTCGTGCCGCTGATGACCGAGTATGGGGCGATCTATCTGGGCGACGTTGCGTATGCCGCCGAGAAGGATGAGTACCTTCGGGAATCGGCGCGGATCATGGCGAAGGCGGGGACGACAGCCTTCGACGGGGCGACGCGCATGCAGGAGGACGGGGACCTCGGGAAGCTGGGCGATTGGACCGCTTACTACGACGTTGTCGGGCGAGTCGTGCGCGGAGTGAACAAAGCGTGGCGCGCGTATGGGCTCAATGGCGGGATCTTCCCGTGGTTCTTCGACGTGGGCTTCGGGATGCCGCCGGGGTACAAGCCGGGGCAGATGGGCTATCTCTACGAGAACCTCACCGGCAGCCCGGAGGAACTGCACAAGCGCCCCGCGTGGGCGAACCCGATCTACGACGCCTACCGCGACACGATGCAGCCGCTGCTGGTGTACCTGGGCGGACCGGTGGAGCGGTTCACGGCTGTGGAGCCTCGGTACACGGCGGGCGAGATGGCCGAGCGGAGCATCGTCGCGGTGTGGGACGGGCCAGGGGACAAGGCGTTCACTGCGAAGTGGGAACTGCAAGAAAAGAGCAAGCGCGTCGCCGGCGGCGAGGAGGCCTTTCAGATGACCGCCGGGGCGATCGAGAAGCGGCGGCTGGGCGTTGCTGTGCCCGAGGTGACTGTGCGCACGGCGGCGATGTTGCGGCTGAGCGTCGTTGATCCGACGGGGGCGGTCCTCTCTTACGACGAAAGGGCACTGACGATCTTTCCGCGGCTGCCGGCGCCGGCTCCGCTGAAGGCGCGGTGGGGGCTCTTCGATCCGGCGGGGCAGACGACGGCTGAGTGGGCGAAGGTCGGCCTGCGGGCGCGGCCGATCAAGGCGGGCGAGAGTGTGGCCGGACTCGACGTGCTGGTCCTCGGGCGCGGGAGTCTCACGCGTGAGAGTCGCCTGCCCTTCACGCCGGAGGATGTGAAGCGCGGGCTGCGTGTGCTGGTGCTCGAGCAGGAACTCGCGGGGCTGGAGGCCCTTGGCTTCCGCGCGGAGGACGTGGTGCCGCGGTATGTATTCGCGCGCGTGCACGAACATCCGGCCCTGGCGGGTCTGACCGACGATGACCTCGCGAACTGGCGGGGCGAGGGGACGCTATTGCCGCGGACGTCGGCCGGGATGCGCATCTGGCCGTGGGCGCATGGGCCGCATGTGGGCAACACCGGGTCGGTCGCGTCGGTGGTGATCGAGACGCCGCAGAAGGGGGCGTTCACACCGATCCTGGAGTGCGAGTTCGACCTGGCGTACACGCCGCTTCTGTCGTGGCGGCACGGGAAGGGCGAGGTGATCTTCTCGCAGCTCGACTTCGCGGGAAGGCTGGGCGCTGAGCCCGCGGCAGACCGGCTGGCGAGAAATCTGCTGCAGTACATGGACAGGTTAAGCGCGATCGTGCAGGGCAGACAGGCGCTGGTGCTTGGCAAGGCGGCGGAGGGCGGGGATCTGATCGGTGAGTTGGGGTTGAAGTGGCGGGCCGTCGAGGGTGGGGCGCTGTCGAAGCTGTCGCCGGCGAACGACGTGGTAGTCGTCGGGCCGGGCGCGGCTGAGGTAACGTCGAAGTTCGGCCCCGAACTGGCGAGCTTCGTGGCGTCGGGCGGGACGGTGGTGTTCCTGCCGCAGGACCCGGCGGCCGGCCGTGTCCAGGGCGCGATCCCGCGTCTCCCGCTCGACGTCATAGAGCAGCCGGATGTAGGCGAGCACGACCATGGCCCGCATGGGNNGGCCTGCCGTGGGCGGTGCCGACACAGGCGACGTCGGCTGCGCGGGTGGCACCGGCGGCGATCGACAAGGACCCGCTGCTGCGAGGCATCGGTCCGGAGCTTGTGCACTGGAGGACGCTCCTGGAAGGCAATACTTTCGCGACTGAGGGCCTCCCGCCAGGCGCGCAAAGGCTGCTGGATGGGTGGCTGCTGCGGGTGGCATCGGGCAAGGGGGCGTGGGTGTTCTGCCAGGTGGACTGGCGGCGGCTTGAGGACGGCAGCGACAACCTGCGGCGGGCGCGATGGAACGTGCGCAAGCTCTACCGGCAGCTTCTCACCAACCTCGGGGTCGCGACGGACGACGGGGTGGCGGCGCAGATGCTGGAGGGGCGCAGCTTCGCGCCGATGGCGACGGTGAACGTGTGGCAGGTGCTGCAGCAGGCAGTGCCTATCGCGCCTGAGGCGACGAAGGACAACACGCTGCCCGGGCTGGGGGTCACTCTCGACGCCGAGCGCTGGGTGCAAAGCCCCACGGCCGACAAGCGCCGCGACTACGTGTGGCGGCTGCGCGCGGCCGATGCGAACGGGTACGTGGACCTCACGCACCTCAGCGCGGCGAAGGTCGGGCAGGCGGGGTACGCGGTGACCCAGGTGTTCAGCAGCGTGCCGCGGAAGGCGACGGTATCACTCTCCGCCGACTACTGGCTGGTGCTGCGCGTGAACGGCGCGGCCGTCGTGGATCAGAGCAAGGAGCCGCGTCCGGCTTCGGCGCCGCGACCGGGGGAGCTGCGCCTGTCCGTGCCGCTGCAGGCCGGGTGGAACCGCCTGGAGATCAAGGTCGGATCGGGCAGCGGAGGCTTCGGCTTCTGGTGCCAGGTGAGCGATCCCGGAGACCTGCGCGTGGCGCCGACCGTGATCGCTCCGCAGGAGCCGCCGGGTGAGGCGCCGGCCGTGGGCGATCTGAAGCGAGAACCACTGTCCGTCGGGGCGCAACTGCTGTATGCCGAGATACTGCAGAAGGAGGACGACCCCTATGGCTTCACGGCATGGTAGGGCGCTGATGCTGGTGGCGATCGTGGTGCTGGGTCTTCCGATTCTGGCGGCGGCGGATAGCAGCCTGGGCAAGGTGCTTCTGGACGAGAGCTTCAAGGAGGCCGCCGTCGGGAGCCGTCCCGCGCCGTGGCTGTACTTCACGGACGGAGGGAACGACGTCGCGATTGCCGAGGCACCGGTCGTCGGCGGGCACGCCCTCAAGCTCAGCCGGGGCGGCGGAACGGTGTGGATGCCGATGGTGAGCGGGACAGTCGCGGGCGAGGGGAAGAGCACGGTCCGACTCGAGTGCGACTGGTACCTGCCGGCGCTGTCCGATGGCACCGACCAGGTGCTCTATGTGACGCTGCGGGGGAACGTGAACATCAGCACGGTGCAGGTGGGACTGGGCGGGCCGGGCGGGGTGACCGTACCGCAAGGGCGAGATGAGTGGGCGCCGCTGGGTTTCCCGATCCGCGCCGGGCAGTGGGGGCACCTGAGCATCACCGCGGACCCGATGTCGCGGAAGGCTGACGGGGCCTTCGACCTGGTGGTCACGCAGGGGAAGGAGCGGGCGGTCTACCCTAACATCCCCTTCCGCCCGGACTGGCAGGGGAAGTACCCGGAAGAGCTGTGGTACACGCCGACGTTTCATGTAGGCGGCGGCAGCCCGACGAGGCCGCGCGAGGCCTACGTGACCAACGTGCGCATCACGGTCGTGCCGCCGCGAGAGGATCGCTGAGGCGAGGCGGCCATGAGCGCCAGCGCAAGCACCACGAGGAGGGTGACAGTCCGGGAGTTCATGGGCTCCTTCTACCTCATCGGCCCCTGGGAAAAACGGGGCGGGGGGGAGCGAGCGCGGAGTCGGGAGCAAGGAGAAGCCCTCCCTCAAGGATGAGGGAGGGCTTCGGCTTTGGTGCGGACGAAGGCGGGGTTAGCTGCCGCCCACGTTCGGGTCCATCCAGGGGCTGCCCTGGTAGTACCAGGTGGGGTTCATAGACTTGACGTGCCCGTCGCAGAAGCCGGTGTTGACCTGCCCGTTGTGGCGGGGGTCAGGGCCGCCCCAGTCGGGGTTGCCGGAGCCATAGACGGCGGGGGCGTCGGCGGCGTTATCCAGGATCCAGCAGCCGCTCTTCTCATCGAGGGGGTAGTGAAGCCTGGTGCCGTCCGTCGAGGCGCCGCCATCGCAGAGGAGGACCGTACCCGCCGGGGCCACGATCTGGGCCATCGCGTCGCCGAAGGAGGGCTGCATGATGTTGACGTTGAACATGTAGCTGACGGGCCCGATCACGCCATTCCAGTGGTAGGTGGCACCGGAGTTGCTGGGGCAGAGGAAGATCTGAGAGTTCTTGATGTAGGGCTGGAGGATGTCGGCGGCTCGGTAGCCTTGACCGGTCCAGCCGAGGGGGAGCTTCTCGTCGTAATCCTGAGAGTACATGAGCGCTGCCAGGACTATCTCCTTCACATTGCTCTGACAGCTTGCCTGGCGCGCCTTCTCACGAGCCTTCGCAAAGACGGGAAGGAGGATGGCAGCCAGGATCGCAATGATCGCGATCACAACCAACAACTCGATCAAGGTGAAGCCTCTTGCGTTACCCACTCGCATGGTATCTCGCCTCCAATCTGGATAGTCAATCGCCGACGGCAGCCTCCGATCGCTTCCCGCCTCTCACATGGGAACGAAGGGGAGGCTGGCAGAAGTTTCTGCCACGAAAGCTGGCAGCCCGAGATGCCCCGGCTGAGGGGGCTTCTCGGGCTGCCGTTGTGTCACTGTTGCGCGTCGTGGAGCGGCGAAGGATCTATTGGGTGGAGAGCGCGTAGAAGATCGGGTTGTAGATGTTGTTGCCCTGGAGAAGGCTACTGTTCCTGACCCACTTGACGTGCCCGTCCACGTACGCCACGTTCATCCCGCCGTTGTGCAGAGGAACCATCGTCTCGCCGTAGATGCCAACCAGGACAGTGCCATCGGGCCCCTCGACGTGATTGTTCCAGCCCGGGGTATCGATCCAGTGGCACCACCAGGCGTTGTCGCTCTCCTCGATGAGAGCGAACTTGGACGGCTGCGTGAACACGGCGTCTTTCAGAGGGAACTGGAGGGCGTTACCGTCGTGGACGCAGTCCTCGGGCCACGACCAGCCGTGAACCATGTTCATGCAGTAGCGAGTGCCCTGGAGGTTGTCGGCCCAGCCGGGGAGTACCGGGTCTGAGCTGGCCGTGTTGCTGGAGGGGCATTCGAAGATCTGGCGGTTCTTGATGTACGGCTGGATGCAGTCGGCCCAGATGATGCGGCCCAGGGGATAGCCGAGGGCGTCGTTGTAGACGGGCGGGAACTTCTGATCGTAATCCTGAGCGTACATGAGGAAAGCCAGCGCGATCTGCTTTTCGTTGCTCTCGCAGCTTGCCTGACGTGCTTTCTCGCGCGCTTTTGCGAAGACGGGGAACAGGATAGCCGCGAGGATCGCGATAATCGCGATCACAACCAACAACTCGATCAAGGTGAAGCCTCTTGCGTTACCCACTCGCATGGTATCTCGCCTCCAAGCTGGATAGAAAGGCCACCCTGGATAGCAAGGCCACCCACGGCGGGTCCCTGAAATCATGCACCAGCTAAAATAACGAATCGAAGGGTGGCAAGAGTTCCTGCCAGGAACTGGGATAGAAGTTTCTGCCCGAAGAGGGGCGGGTTGGTGCCCGGGTAACGCCCTGGGGCGGGGGGTGAGGTGGGCAGGGGAGGTCGCCAGGAAAGGTGGCGGGAACTCCTGCCAGGGGGTGAGTCGTTTCGGGAATTGAGCGTGAAGCCGTCGCATGGCGGCAACACAAAGCTGCCCGCCCGGTGGTCGACCGGACGGGCGGTTTCCTTTTCAGGCGGCCCTCCGCTACCGCGCGGGTTGGTCCGCCTCTCTGCCAACAACGCCGGAGACAATCCTAGCCAGCCTTGCATACCCACAGAAGCGTCATGATTACTGGCAGGAATTGTCGCCAAGGACGGATTCGTTCCCTTCCCATGAATCGCGAGGTGGTGGGCGGAAAGACAAAAGGGATGGGAGGCTTCGATCATGGGCAATCGGAGGGGGTCTGGCTTCACGCTTATCGAATTGTTGGTGGTGATCGCGATCATCGCGATCCTCGCGGCAATTCTCTTCCCCGTGTTCGCGCGGGCGAGGGAGGCTGCGCGCGGGACAAGCTGCAGGTCGAACATCCGCCAGTTGGGCATGGCCGCGCACATGTACGCCCAGGACTACGACGAGCTGTTCCCCTGCGACTACTACCCCTGCAACAGCAGCACCACGCACGCAGTGCTCGTCGGGCAACTGCTGCCCTACATGAAGAACATGCCGATCTTCTACTGTCCCGATGGCAGCAAGATGAACCTCCCGGATGTGGTCGACACGCCGGCGAATGAGGCAGCAGGCAACATCGGCTACTACTACTACAGCTTCTACAACCTGCCGAGCACGGTCTCACCCGGCAAGGGCGGCACTGCCGCTTCCTGGCCGACGTGGCTGTGCTGGGGATTCCTGCAGACAGCCAAGAACAACGGGGTCCTGATCTGGGGGAACTACAACCGGATCATGAGCGAGCAGTGGGACACGAGCTACTGGCTGTTCTCCGACATCTTCTGCTCGCCGACGAACGTGCACATTCACGACGCGGCCTTCGGGTCGATCAATGTGTGCTTCGTCGATGGGCACGTGAAGATGCAGCCGTGGCAGGCCGTGAACGTGTTCAAGTAAGAATCGGCCGGCGAGGGGTTCGTAGGTTCCTTCGCGGTAGGCAGTCAGACGCGCCCGGAAGGCTGGAAGGAACTCCTGCCAAGGGGTGAGTCGTTTCCAGAATTGAGCGTGAAGCCGTCGCATGGCGGCAACACAAAGCTGCCCGCCCGGTGGTCGACCGCGCGGGCAGTTTCCTTTCCGGGTGGCCCTCTCCAAGGGTGGCACCGGAACGCACCGGCAAGGCTGGCAGAAACTTCTGCCAACCTCCGATTCGTTTCAAAGACTCGTGAGCAGGATGAGTTTGTGCGGAGCGGGCGACTGATCATCAACATACGGGGGAGATAGGCCATGCGAATAAGGAAAGATGGAGGTTTCACGCTGATTGAACTGCTGGTAGTGATCGCGATCATCGCCATCCTGGCGGCGATCCTGTTCCCGGTTTTCGCCAAGGCGAGAGAAAAGGCTCGGGCGACGGCGTGCCTGAGTAACCTCAAGCAGATGGGGCTTGCCCTGGCGATGTACCGGGATGACTACGACGGGGTCAACTGCTACTACCGGTTCTGGAATACCAACACGATGAAGAACCCGAAGCCGACCGGGTTCTACCCGCCGGACATCTGGTGGGCGCCCTACGATCCCTCGAAGGCGTCCACGGACCTCTCGGCGCCAGGCCCCAACTACAGCACGGGGCTGCTGTACCCCTACATCAAGAACGTGCAGATCTTCAAGTGCCCCTCGGACAACCTGTACCAGTGCTCCTACGGAATGTCGTATGTGGCCGGTGGGCCGATGGGGCAGCAGGACAGCTTCGTGTCGGTGCCGGCGGAGCGCCTGGTGGTATGGGACCATGCGAACACCCCGGGCTGCGCTGACACGGCGAACTATCCGACGGGGAACAACACCCCCGTCCTGCGGCCGCCGTACGTGCCCTTCGAGGGAACCACGACCTCGGTGACGCACTATCCGCTGCGGCATAACGATGGGTTCAACTGCCTGTACTATGATGGGCACGTGAAGTGGCGCCGGCCGTCGAGCCTGCAGGTTTCGGACTTCCGCGAGCCGGGCTACGGGCCGGTCGTGGCGGGCTATCCTGGACAGTAGGCAGGAACCTGACCGATCCTTGCCAAAGGCCCGCCAGGAGACCAACCTGGCGGGCTGTTTTCTTCTGGGGCGAGGGAAGGGAGGAGCAGGGAGCAGGGGGCAGGGCCATCCGGGGGATGCTTCGCGCGGCGACGCTGTGCGTCGCTTGGCGCCCAGCATGACACCCAAAGGCAGAACGGCAAAGGCGCGAACGAAAGGCTCGGCGGGTGGTGGTGCGGGGATCCTTCGGACGACCCAAACCGTCGTCCTCAGGATGACGGCAGAGGGCAGAAAGGCAAGGCCACCACGGCCCACGGGCCGGATAATCGGGTGCGCTTCACGCGCGCCCTCAGATTCGCCCCCTCCACAAGCCAAGCCAAGCAAAGCAAAGGCAGAAAAGCTCTTCGGCCGAGAGGTCGAAGGGTTTGTTTGTTCTGGGGCGGAGGGTTGGGGGTCGCGGGGCCGAAGGATGATGGTGACAAAGTTAGCAGGATGCAGGACCCAAGGCCGTCTTGTGCCGGAGCTGAGGTCGCCCTCAGGAAACAGACGGGAGACTATACGTCGGCGGGGGCGTTTCTATATTCGACGCCGATCGAGATGCCGGACATATCGACTACGGATTTCCTCTTCGGAGCGAAGTGATGCGAAGGATCGCGGCACTCACGCGGAGAAGGCGCGGGTGGAGTACGTGCGGTCGTTCCTGCCGAAGGATGAGGTCGGCGGGCACATGAACGGCGAGGTGGCATACAAATATGAGGTCCTCCCGCATTGGTAGAGGGCTGGCGATCGTAGGCGCGGTCGGGGTGATGCTGCTCGTGCAGGCGGCGCCGGATAAGCTGCCAGAGCGAGAACTGGCGGCGCATTTCCACACCGAGGTGCCGGCCCATCCAAACGACATCATCCTCGGGCGGCCGACAAGCACGTCGGTGACGGCGAGCGTGCTGTCGTACGCGGCGGTGGAAGGATACATGGAATGGGGCACGGAGACTGGGAAATACGCGGCGAAGACGGAGCCGGTGAAGCTGGCGGCGGGGGAACCGGTGGAGATCGTGATGGGCGGACTGGCGGCGGATACGCAGTACTTCTACCGACTGCGCACGCGGGCGGGGACGGGGGACTTCGCCGCGGGCGAGGAGCACAGGTTTCACACGCAGAGGCCGCCGGGGAGCAAGTTCACGTTCACGATCCAGGCGGACTCGCACCTGGATGAGCGGGCGGAGCCGGAGATGTACCTGGTGACGCTGAAGAACGCGATGGCTGAGGGGCCGGACTTCCATGTGGACCTCGGCGATACGTTCATGAGCGACAAGGTGCGGGCGATGAAGCTGCCGGCGGCGGGGATGTACCTGGCGCAGAGGTACTACCTGGGAATGATGTGCGCGTCGGCGCCGCTGTTCTTCGTGACCGGAAATCATGACGGGGAGATCGGAGGCCAGGACCCGGAGGCGGTGGGGCTGCGGATCAAGTACCTGCCGAACCCGCTGCCGGGGGATACGAAACCGGGGGACGGGGCTGCGCCGAAGGGGAACTACTACGCGTGGGAATGGGGCGACGCGCTGTTCGTCGTCCTGGACCCCTTCACGTTCACGACGGCGAGGATAAAGACGGCGGACGACAACTGGAACCGGACGCTGGGTGAGACGCAGTACAGGTGGCTGGAGCGAGTGCTGGAAGGGAGCAAGGCGAAGCTGAAGTTCGTGTTCATTCATCACCTGGTGGGCGGAGCCACGCCCGAGGGCCGCGGCGGCGCCGAAGNNGATCGAGGCCGCGCCGTACTTCGAATGGGGCGGGAAGAGTCTCAACGGGGCGAACGACTTCGACAAGAGGCGGCCGGGGTGGGGCCTGCCGATTCATCAACTGCTGGTGAAGTGTGGCGTGTCGGCGGTGTTCCATGGGCATGACCACCTGTATGCGAATCAGGAACTGGATGGGATCGTGTACCAGGAGGTGCCGCAGCCGGGTTGGGTCGGCGGGGAGCAGGTGAACCAGGCGGCGGACTATGGCTATGCGAGCGGGCGGATCATGGCGAGCTCGGGACACCTGCGGGTGCGGGTGGCGGCGGATGGGGCGACGGTGACGTACGTGCGGTCGCGGCTGCCGGAAGAGGAGAGGTTCGGGATCGCGAACGGGGCGGTGGGGGAC
>PMZA01000357.1 GCA_003170595.1 Armatimonadota bacterium | reverse complement strand
GGTGAAGGTGGTGTTCTCGCGGCGGAGGAACGAACGGAACCTGGTGGCCCTGGTCACGGATGACTGGGGCGCGACGATGAAGGGCGTCGTAGCCGATTATCTGAAACGCTGGGCCATTGAGTTGCTGATCAAGGACGAGAAGCAGCAATTGGGGCTGGGCGACTACCGCGTGAAGCGGTACCGGGCTGTGGTCAGACACCTGCACCTGGTGGAAATCGCCTACGCCTGCCTGACCCACCTGGCCCTCACCGAGCCGGGCGCACAAGGCAAGAAGAAGAACGCCACGCTGCATCTGCCGCCGATCAGCCAGCTCAAGGCCCGTATGCATCAGGTCGTCTGGCAGGAGGCGGTCGAGACTGTCGTCCGACACAGCCACGAGAAACCCGTCATCCGCCGCCTGGAACAACTCCTGGCGGCCTGAAACCGGTCAGTCTGAGCTGGTGAGACAGAATGAAACTAACCGAGAAAGACAAGGAGTTCCTGGATAACCTGCGGCGCCTGATGGGCTCCAAGGATCTGTGGGTGGAGTTCCGCGTCGGTCATCCCAGCTACATGGTGCTGCGCGGCACTTACGGCCAGGCGGTCCACAAGGCATTCCGCATGACCCGCCAGGGCGTGCGCTGGCGTTTCCATCGGCTCTTCAACGACGTCTACGTCTCGGCCTTCGAGACGATCCTCTTTCTTGAGAAGGCCTACGGGACGGGCTTACGCGACCATGCGATTCGGATCAGCCGGGAGCGGTATGCCCTTCACCAGGAGGTCAAGAGCAGCGGGTTCCAGAGCGCTGACACCCTGGCCGGTGCAGAGGTCCGGCAAACTCCCACGGCCATTGTCGGCGGGCCGTCCGAACCGGGTGATGCCGGTTGACCGAGTACACGAAGATCAGCTTCCAGCATCGGCGTGTCCGCGATATTGGGGACGTCACCGACATCGTGACCATGCTCTTCCCGGGCAATCGCAACCAGCAGCACGCCGCGGCGCGGGTCCTGATCGCGCTGCGGACCGCAACCGAGCCGCTGCCCAGTCTTGCCAGCGTGGAAGCCCTCCATAAGATCTCCCGGCGGACGCTCCAGCGGACCCGCGCCAAGCTCGCTCGGCTGGGGCTGATCGAACACATCAGCGGCCTGAGCACTCGCTATGCCGGCGCTCATGGTTGGAGGTTGTCCGGGCGGATGGGCACGGCCTTGCGCGCCCTGGCCGACAGGCTCGACACGTGGCGCTACGAGGTTCGCCGTGAGCAACTGGCCAAGGAGGAGGTCCTCGTCAGGCTCCTTCAGCGATGACCCGCCGCTTACGCCTGGGCGTAATTGCTACCCTTGCCCTTCTTGAGTTTTCGCCGCTTGAGCTGCTTGGCCTTGACGAGCTTGCCCAGCGTGGAGTCGGCGGACCCGCCGCGCCCGGCTTTCTGCCAGGCAGCGTTGATCTCCGCGGTGGTCATGCTCTTGCCGCTGGCCAGGAGGCCCAGGATCATCTGCGCTGCCGTCTCCTTGAAGGAGCCCCGCTTCCGAGTTCCCTTGACGCGCTTCGCGACGGGCATGGGGGCCTTCGGCTCCGAGATCGCCTGCAGGTCGGCGATCTGCCGATTCATCGCGTCCCGCTGGGCGATCAGTTTGCCCAATGCCTTCGTCCGGCGCTCGATCTCAGCCTGGAGGGCGGCAAGGGGCACGTTCGCGAGTCTCGATCTGGGCATCCGGTTACTCCTTCGGGTTCAAGGGATGGCGGTCAGGATCATATGGAATGCTTGGCGGCCCAGCAAGGCCAGCTTTCACGGCCACCGAAACCTTTATAAGCGAGAGTCTATTACCACCGCCGAATCATTGCAAATCACTGCAACATAGCGACCGCTTCCGTTCTTCGGAATGGATGTCGGACGCTCGGGGTATCACNNACCTCGACGTGGAATCGGATTGGCCAAGGGCCAGCCACTGCATGCGTAGTTCTACCTCTCTTCGATCCGCCGAGGGCGTTCCTCGACGGTGATCATCCTTGGGCCCCGCGGGGCTTTCAAGGTCATTCGGCGGCAATAGCTCACATCGCACAGTCATGGTCCTGGGCGTTCCAGGGCCTTTTTCTTGCGCGTGCGGCAACATCGGGTGATGGCACGTCTAGCACGCGAGACGTGCCATCATGAGCACGGACACGAGGTGAAANNATGGCTTGGAGACCAACAGAGTATCTATTGGAAGGCGAACTGGACAACACCGTTCCCGGCAAGGTCACGGGATGGATGCGGTTCGCGGGGATGAAGGACAGAGTGACCTTCGACCTGCGGGGGGATTTCCATCGGGACATCCGGGGGGCGAAGATACGCCTCACCCACGCGTACGCCGGCGCGGAAAGGACGGCCGCCTCCGAGATGAAGGGCTTCTGCCGGCACCAGACTGGCAAGGCCGGCGACATCACGGCCGGGCTTCCGCCAAAGGACTATGTGGGCTATCCGTACATCGAGTGGTACGGCGACGGCAACGACCGGGTCGTGATCGAGCTCGATGCCAGCCAGGTGAAGGTGATCGGTTCGCCGATCCCTGCCCTGGAGTCCTTTCCCATCTCGCGCGAGGCGCAGATGCGGAACATGGGCGATTTCCTTTCCCGTGTCGCCCAGGGTGTCGGCATCCCGAGGCAGAACGCCATTTGCGTCGGCGAGCCGGCGCCCGCGACCGAGCGAAGTTCCACGGCCCTGCAGATCAAGGGGATGGAACTCCTGCCCAAGGGGGTCCGCGAGGTACTTCCGGCCTTGTACAGCCAGGAGAAGCTGGGCGGCAAGGCGGTCGTCCACGTGAAGTACTTCACGCCGGACGGCAGTTGGACATGGTGGGCGACGGAATTCGATGGCGAGGACACGTTCTTCGGATTGGTCGACGGGAACTTCAAGGAGCTCGGGTACTTCAGCCTCTCAGAGCTTCGGGAGGCCTGTGGCCCAATGGGCCTGCCGATCGAAAGGGACCTCCACTGGCGGCCCCAGACACTCCAGGAAATCGCCCCGGAGATGTTCGAGAAGGCCAAGGACGGAGGTGAACAATGATGTTCACCGACGCTCAATTCATGACGGCCCGCGAGAAGGAACTCGTGCTGAAGAACTGGGAGAGGTTCCTTCGGCACGGGCTGGCCAGGGCCCAGTTCACCAGGCGGTTGTACGAGCACCTCCATCTGCACTGCGGG
>PMZA01000187.1 GCA_003170595.1 Armatimonadota bacterium | reverse complement strand
CCGCCAATCCGAGGGTGAAGAAGTGGGGGGCGGAGCGGCGTGATGCGGGCGGCTTCGTCGATCTGTGCAAGGCTCTGGAGCGGCGCATGAGGATGCAGGGGCTGGGGGAGGGGTCGCACATGGCCGGGTGGGGGCTCGCGCACTACCTGGTCGGCGACTGGACCCGGTGGGCCTTCCTG
Organism: Armatimonadota bacterium; assembly: GCA_003170595.1. Taxonomy (GTDB): domain Bacteria; phylum Armatimonadota; class Zipacnadia; order Zipacnadales; family FEN-943; genus FEN-943. The sequence continues at coordinate 11,434 of PMZA01000187.1, read as the reverse complement.
GGCCCCCTCGAGAAAGAGAAAGGCACCGACGTGCCGAGGCGGATACAGCTATGGACCGAGCGCGAGATCGCCGTCACGGTGAACCCGGCCACGCCCGATCCGGTGGCGCTGTGGCAGGGAGCGGGCGAGGTGTCGAACCTGGAGGGGCTGCCGCTGGAGAACCTTCTGCAGCCGCCGATGTGCAAGATGGAGTTCGCCGCGTGCGGGCTGCCGCTTAAGGCGGGAAGCAATCAGGTGACGGTGAGCTTCGAACAGCCGGTCGGTATAGTCGGGGCGCACATGCCGACCGGGGAGTTGTACGGGAAACCCATCGGGGCCATCAGCGGGGCCGTCAACGAATTCTCCTTCATCCTGCGAACGGCGAGGTTCTGGCGGAGCTTCGGGAAGCTGAACGTGACCGTGACGCTGCCGGCGGGGACGAAGTATGCGGCATGTTCGCTGCCCGGCGCGCAGGTGAACACGGCGGGTCAGGGCGGGACTGTGACATATTCAGGCGAAGGCCTGCCCGCGCGGAATCTGCACGTGATCTTCGCGGCCTTTCAGCCTGCGCCCGACCCGGATCGGAAGCACCGGTCGGCGTCGTACGGGCCTGGGATTGCCGCTGACCAAGCGCCGCTCGGGACGCCGCCGGGTGACCTGGCGGAGGTGCTGGCTCGGGTTCCAGCCAGGGGCGCGGTGCCGCAGTCGGCGTTGAGGGTAGGAGGGACCGTGCCGGCAGGAGTGCCCGTCAACGCGTGCCTGGTTGGTGGTATAGCGGGGGCGGCCGTTGTTGTCGGAGCGGTGGCGTTGGTTATGGTGAGGCGAAGGCGGTTGGTCTAGCAAGATCGGAAAGAGTACCTAGAAGGCGGGCGTCCGGAAACGGCGTCCACCTCTTTCGCTTCGGCCTTTGACCCCGCTGTTACGTGATGGTTACGACGTATTTAGGCAGCCATATTGACAGAACCAGCGGGTAGGGCTAGGATTACGTCACTATTGGGCGCGAGAAGCGTGTCCGAAGCTGGCGGCGCGGCTGAAAACTCAGGAGAGGTGTTGACTCATGAGCCGTGTCAGGATTCTTGTTGGCGCAGTAGCGATCGTCGCGTTGTTCGCGGTCGTCGGTAGTGCGGCAGCGGATACCTATCTGCTGACGTTTGAGGGGCTGAAGGACTATGAGCCCATCGCGAACTACTACAACGGCGGGACTGGTGGTTCTGGCAGCGGGCCAGGGCCGAACTACGGGATCACCTTCGGCAGCGATTCCCTGGCCATCATCGAAGCTGCGAGTGGCGGCTCGGGCAATTTCTTCAACGAGCCGACCCGAGACACCGTCGCGTTCTTCACCAGCGGGCCGGGCGTCGTCATGAACGTGGCGGGCGGGTTCAACACCGAGTTCTCGACCTACTACTCCTCGGCCTATTACCCGGGCACCATCACCGTCTGGGACGGGCCGGACGCTACCGGCAGCCTGCTGGCCTCGCTTGACCTTCCGGTGACGCCGACAACCGGTCAGAGCGGCTATGTCTACGATAACTGGCAGGATGTCAACGTGTTCTTCAACGGCACCGCGAAATCGGTGGACTTCAGCGGCACCGCGAACTACATCGCCTTCGACAACGTCAAGCTCGGCGCGGTGCCGGAGCCGGGGACGATGGCGCTGTTGGCGATGGGGATCATGGGGCTCATCGCGAAGCGCAAGCGGGCTGCGTAGAGAACTCCTGAGCGAAAGAAAGCGTATACAGAGGCGGGCGTCCGGAGACGGCGTCCGCCTCTTTTTCTTGCGCCGGGGTCAGGAAGGTGTGAGGACGGAGAAGGAGAATAATGTACCCCCGCCAACAGGCGGATGTGGAGGAAACGCGCATGAGTGAGCAGCTCGCCCTGCTCTATGAGCTGCAACTTACCGATACCGGCGTCACCGAGCGCAAGCGTGCTCTGGCCGGTTTGGATAAGGGTACCGCCGCGCGGGCTGAACTCGGCGCCGCCGAGGAACGCCTCGCCGCAGCTGAGAAGAAGCTCCAGGACGACACTTCGGCGCTCAAGGATAAGGAACTGCGCCTGTCGAGCACCGAGCATGAACGGCGGGAGAAGCATAGCCAGGCCTACGGCGGGACCATCGCCGACCCCAAGAGACTCGCCGCCCTCGAGCAGAAGATCGAGGAGCTGCATCGGCTCGCCGCTAAGGTTGAGGAAGAGGCCTTCGCGCTGATGGATCTCGTCGAGCAGGAGACCGCGGGCGTGGCGACGGTGAAGGATGAGGTGGCGCGGATCCGCGAGCGTGCCGAGGACGTCGAGGAACATTACCGGATGGACAAGGCGCGGCTGGAGGGTGAGATCGCCGAGCTTGGGGTGAAGCGCGAGGAACTGGTGGGGCGCATCCCGGCGCCGCTGCTGGCGATCTACGACCAACTGCGGACGAAGCTGGGTGGGACGGCGGTGGCGGCGGTGGACAACTATCTGTGCAAGGTGTGCCACAACAGCGTGCCGCGAGATGTGGTGGTGCGCATCCCGAAGGCGGAGACGCCGATCCGGTGCGAAAGCTGCCACCGGATACTGTGGGTGCCGGAAGGGGAAGAGTAGGGCTAGAGCCCAAGCCCAAGCAGGGCCGCGGGCATCCTCTGGGTCGTGCAGGGAGGTATGGCGATGGCCATGTACCCCTATCGCGTGTTCATCTGCTACGCGCACGAGGATGCCGACCTGGTGTGCAGGATCGATCAGGCGCTGACCGACCTCGGCCTCCGGCCAACGTACGACAAGAGCATAGACCCCGGTACCTCCTTCACCGAGGACATCAAGCGGAAGATCACGCATGCCCACCTGTTCGTGCCGGTCCTGACGGAGCATACGCAAAGGGAGCGGCCGTGGGTCCACCAGGAGACGGGCTACGCCGTGGCGCTGAATGTCCCGGTGCTGCCGATCGCGGTCGAGGGGTCGCTGCCGACGGGCGTCATCTCGCAGCTTCAGGCGATCACAATCCCCGCTGAGGCTGACGTGGAGCTGATTGTGGAACGGCTGCGGAGGGGAAGGATCGAGCAGCGGGTGTCCTCGATATCGAAGAATTTCCGGGACATGGTGGAGATCGCGGAGTGGATAGAGGACCGCACCCGGATGCTGGGGGCGTATTCCAGGTGGGTGATGGAGGAGGAGAGGGGCGAGTCGACGGGGCTTCGCCAACGGGGCGCGCTGTCGTCCTTCTGTCTGCCGAACGCCCCCCCGGGCGACCCGATCTGGGCCCGGCGCGACGGCGAGTTGAAGCGGCCCCCGAGCCTGCACCCGCTGCAGGCGGAAGAGCGCAAGGCGCTCGAAGCGCATGCGAGAAACGGCCGGTGCGACCTCATCGTTGATCCGACCATCCCGTACAAAGGGCATGGCATGGCGGCGAGGAAGGTGCGGCTGGAGATCCTCCGCGATGCTCTTCGGTCCATGCAGGAGGATGGGATCAACGTCCGGATCGTGACCTCGGAGATGGCGCGGGGTGGGAATCTGACGATCGTGGGCGACTGGTTCGTGGCGGAATCCATCGTGCCCAGGCCGGACGGCTACCGGCAGACGATCTTCAAGTGGCACGGGCCGACGGTACTTGAGGCGATACGGCAGTTCGACGACCAGTTCGAGTACTTGTGCAAGCAGGCGAAGCTCGAGGGATCGGGTGTGCTGGGACCCGAGCCGGACAAGGCGATGAAGCTTCTCGACGAGATAATCGCGACGCTGCCTGAGTGAGGTCGGAGGCAGGGCGGCGTCACTCGGGCGAAGGGTTACTGCCACGTGTGGTCGATGAGGGCGCGGGCGTGGGGGACGGCGGCTTCAACCTGGGCGATCTGGCGGAGGTTGAACAGCGCCTCGCCCGCCACCAGATACTCGTCATCCGCCAGCAGCGCCGCCCCATGCGCCCACGCCGCCGCCACGTAGTCCTCCGCCGCCGTCAGCGCCAGCCCCAGCGCGTGATAGGCCGCCGGACGCGAGGGCTCCAGGGCGATGGAGTGGCGCGCGGCCTTGATCGCCACCGCCTTCTGCCCGCTCATCAGCAGCGCCCGCGACCTCAGCAGCCGCGACCAGGCGCGGTCGGCCTGCGTATCCTGATCCACCGCGTCGAGGTCGGCCGCAACCTTCGCCGCCGCGCCTGCGGGATCGCCATCATCGCGTGAGGCGAGGTCCACTAAAATCGCCGCCCGCATCAGCCGCGCCGCCGAAAGGGCCGGCTGGGCATCGATGAGACGCATCAACTCGTCGAGGGCCGCGTCCGCATGATCCGACGCGAAGAGCGTCCACACATACCGCAGCCTCGCCCGCAGGAAAGCCGGATCGGCGCTGAGAGCCGCCACGTAAGCCCGGGTCGCATGCTCGCGATTGTGCGCCAACTCCGCCGCGTAGCCCTCGTGATAGGCCTCCGCCGCGGCCTCGTTCTCGCTCATGGGCGGCAGATACTTGAGGGCGGGTGAATGCTCGTCACCCACCGCCGTCAGCACCCGTCCGAACCATCCCGCCGCCCGCGCCAGGAGAGGCACGACAGCCGTGGGGATCGCCGCCGCCGTCACCTTCCGCGCACCCGCCAGCGCGTGCGCGATGTGCCCCAGCCGCGCCGACTGCATCATCGGGAAGATCGCGTCCGCCGCGTTGCCCGCCTCGGGCGGAGAGAAAAGGTCGCGCGCCGGAGTGTCCGCGTCCGCCCACGAATCCGCCTGCGCCTCCGTCGCCTCAACGCCCGCGTCGCGCAACTGCTGGGACAGGCTCATCCGCACCTGCTTGCCCTGCACCGATGCCAGCGCAGGCCACTTCAGCGTCGCAAAGAGGCCATGGCCGTCCTCGATCACCAGGCGGCGGTCGTTCAGCTCACCCGTGCACATGCGCGTCGTCGCGGCGATGAAGCCGAGAGCATCCGTGACCTCCTGCACCGTCGGGAGTCCCACATTCCCGTTGCGGCGGCGCTGGAGGAGATGGTGCAGCAATCGAACGGACTCGTCCGTCAGAGGCTGGCGAAGCAGCGGATCGAGTTCAGCCATCAGAACCACTCCCCGAAGACTTACGGTCAGGAAGCTAGTTCGAAGCCCTCAGGCAAAAACCTGCAAAGCAAGGGCAAACCTCGGGGCGCTGCCCCCTGGACCCCCGCTGGAGGGACCTGTCCCTCCAGACCTCCCGCGCCGCACAAACCGCGGCTTTCTCGCGAGGAAGGGTGGAGGAAGACAGGACTTTGGAGCCGCGGAGGATGGAGGGAGGGAGGAGGAAGGAAAGACAAGAGAAGAGGAAAGAGAGAAGAGAGAAAGGGATCGGAAACCGCTTGTGCGAAATCGGTACGCGCGTCCCGCGCGTGCACGATTTCGCGCAAGCTGCTTTGGACTCNNCCGCCGAGTCGTTAGTGAACGCAAAGGTGCGAGCGAGGGGCCGCTAAGGACGAAAGCGCTCGGGGCGTGTAGAATTGAGCCGACATGCAAGTCGCTATCGTTCATGACTACCTCGTGCAGGGAATCCGCGGCGCGGAACGCGTCGTCCTCGAAATGCATGAGTGCTATCCCGACGCCCCCATCCATACGCTCCTCTTCGATGCGCAGAGGATGGGCGAGCCGTGGGGTGATTTGGATGTGCACACCTCGTGCCTCCAGAAGATGCCCGGGTCGCTCAAGCTTTACGAAAAGCTGTATCTGATGATGCCCCACGCCCTCGAGCACATGCGCTTCGGGGACGCCGAGGTCATCCTCTCAAGCTCGTCCGCGTGGGCGAAGAACCTGTGCCCGGGCGGGGCGATGCACGTGTGTTATTGCTATACGCCGGCGCGATTCTTGTGGCACTGGACGCGGGAATACGTGGCCGGGCTGAAGGTGGCGGCGCCGCTGAAGGCCGTGGTCAAGGCGTCGCTGCCGGGCTTGCGGAAGTGGGATAAGCGTGGCAGCGAGCGGGTCAATGCCTTCATCGCGATATCGGAGGCCGTGCGGGAGAGGATTCGCAAGTACTATGGGCGCGAGTCGCTGCTCATCTATCCCCCCGTCGACACCGATCGATTCCAGCCATCGGCGCAGGTGGCGGAGGACTACTACCTCGTCGTGACGACGCTCAACCCGTACAAGCGGGTGGACCTCGCGGTCGGGGCGTGCACACGGCTGGGGGCGCCGCTGAAAGTCGTCGGAGACGGGCCGGAGCTGGAGCGGCTGAAGGGCATGGCCGGGCCGACGGTCGAGTTCCTGGGCAAGGTCGCGGATGAGGAGTTGCCGGGGCTCTATGCGCGGTGCCGGGCGTTCCTCATGCCGCAAGAGGAAGACTTCGGCATCGCTCCGCTCGAGGCGCAGGCAACTGGCAGGCCGGTAGTCGCGTATGGGGCGGGTGGGGCGCTGGAGACGATTGTGGATGGGCGGACCGGGCTGTTCTTCGCTGAGCAGACGGAGGATTCGCTGGCAGAGGCCCTGCGGAAGATGGATGGGGCGGAGTTCTCAACGGAGGCCTGCCGGGAGAACTCTCTGCGGTTCAGTCGCGAGAGCTTCCGGGCGCAACTGATCGAGACCGTGGCCGGGCTTCACGATCGATGGACCCGCGGCGAGCGGGGGGTGCTGGTATGAGGCAGGGGAAAGCGGGTGAGGGGGGCGGGGATTCGCTCTTCGCCGCGGCGTCGAGTAGCGAGCACAAACCCCTCGCGGCGAGGATGCGGCCGGCGACGATGGACGAGATGGTCGGGCAGGCCAAGCTCATCGGGCCGGGTGGGTCGCTGCGGACGCTGATCGAGTCGGACCGGCTGGTGTCGATGCTGCTCCAGGGGCCGCCGGGTTCCGGGAAAAGCACGCTGGCGCGGCTGATCGCGTCGAAGACGAAGGCGCACTTTGAGCCCCTGTCTGCGGTGACCTCGGGCGTGGCCGACATCAAGCGCGTGGCCGAGGAAGCGCGGCAGCGGCGCGAGCTATACGGCCGCGGCACGGTGCTGTTCATGGATGAGATTCATCGCCTCAACAAGGCCCAGCAGGACTACCTGCTGCCGTACGTCGAGGAGGGCGTGTTCATCCTCGTCGGTGCGACGACGGAAAATCCGTACTACTCGATCAACGGGCCGCTGCGGTCGCGGTGCCGGCTGTTCGTGCTGGAGGGGCTGGGGCAGGAAGAGTTGATGACGGTCCTGCGGCGGTCGCTGGTAGATGCGACGAAGGGGCTGGCGATGCTCCTGGCAGTTGTGGATGAGGACGCGCTGTCGATGATCGCCGAGCAGGCCGGCGGCGATGGGCGAGTGGCGCTGAATGTGCTGGAGACATCGGTGCTCCTGGCGGCTCCGGAGGCGGAGGGTGGGAAGAGGCATGTGACCGTCGAGACCGTGCAGATGGCGATGGAGCGGCCGATGGTGGCCTACGATCGGGCGGCGGAGGAGCATTACGACACGATCTCGGCTTACATAAAGAGCATCCGCGGGTCGGACCCGGATGCGGCGGTGTACTGGCTGGCGAAGATGCTGGAGGGTGGCGAGGACCCGCGGTTCGTGGCGCGGCGGATGGTCATCGCGGCGGCCGAGGACATCGGTCTGGCCGACCCGCAGGCGCTGGTGGTGGCAGTGGCGGCGGCGCAGGCGGTGGAGCTTGTGGGCATGCCGGAGTGCAACCTGCCCCTGGCGGAGGGGACGATCTACCTCGCTCTGGCGCCCAAGTCGAACTCGTCCTGCGGGGCCATCTCGGCGGCGTCGGCGGAGATTAAAGAGCATGGGGCGGAGCCTGTCCCGGGGCATCTGGCGGGGGGAATCCGGGTGGGTGACAAGCGCGGTGAGTACAAATATCCGCACGACTCGGCGGGCGGCTGGGTGGCGCAGGAATATCTCCCGGCGAAGCTGAGGGGTAGACGCTACTGGGTGGCGAAAGATAACATGGTGGAGCGGGAGATGCAGGCCAATCTCGCCAGGCGCCGGGAGGAAGAAGGGAAGGGTGGCGCCAAGGGGGATGCTAGTGGCGGTTGAGATGCAGGAACTCGACGGATGGCTGGTAGTCATGACCCTCAACGGCGAGGTTGACGCGTACGTCGCGCCCTCGCTGCGGGATAAGGTTGAGGCCGTGCTGGAGGGTGGGGCGCAGTGGCTCCTGCTCGACCTGACGGCGGTGGAGTACATCGATAGCGTGGGGCTGGGGATCATGGTCGGCGCGGCAAAGCGTGCGACGGCGCGGGGCGGCGATCTGGCGATCGTGTGCTCGCGGCCCAATGTCCTGCGCGTGTTCGAGATATCCGGTACCAAAGACCTGCTCAATGTCGTGCCCACGATGGAAGAGGGGCGTGAAAGACTTGAGGCCGGGCGGCGCCGGGCCGGGGGAGGCGAGGGATGATGGCCGACCAGGAACAGGATACGGTGCGGCTTGACCTCCCATGCTGCGCGAAGTTTCTGCAGGTCGCGCGGCTGGCGGTGACCGGTGCGGCCAGCCGTGCCGGGCTTACCATCGAGGAGATCGAGGACCTCGCCGTGGCCGTGGGCGAGGCGTGCAACAACGCCATCGACCACGCCTTCGATGAGGACGCGATCAATTCCGGGCGCGCGCGGATCAGGCTCTCCGTGAGCGTCACCGAGCAGGAGGTCCGGGTCGAGGTCGAGGACCAGGGCCGGGGGTTCGATCCGAAGCGGCTCAAGCCGCGCGAGGACGTGCCAGTACCTGCCTCGCGGGGCCTCGGGCTGTACATCATGCGCCAGTTCGTGGACGAACTGCGCGTGGAAAGCTCTCCGGGCAGCGGGACGAAGATCAGCTTCGTTAAGCGCTCTTCGAGGTGAGGGGTTTGGCGGAGCCCTGGGAGAAACTCAGCACTACGGAGCTGTTTCGTGCGCTGCGCGCCAGCGACGATGAGCACCTCAAGGCCAAGATGCGCGAGCATCTGATCAAGCGCCATGAGGGCCTCGTCCGTCACGTCGTGCGCGATTACACGAGCAGCGGCGAGAGTTACGAAGACCTCTACGGCGTGGGGGTCCTCGGCCTCATCAATGCCGTCGACCGCTTCGAGCCCGAGCGGGGGACGCGGTTTGCGACCTTCGCCGTGCCCACCATCCGCGGGGAGATCCGGCGGTACTTCCGCGACAAGACCTGGAGCGTGCGGGTGCCGCGGCGCATCCAGGAACTCAGCCTCAAAGCCCGCGATGCCATGGAGCGCTTCCAGCAGACGCGCGGCCGCTCGCCAACGTACGAAGAACTCGGGCGCGACCTGGGCGTCACCGAAGAGCAGGCCATCGAGGCGATGGAGGTCAGCCGGCAGTATGACCTCCCCAGCATCGAGCAGCCCACCGGTGAGGGGGACGGCGAGGAGACCGTGTCCGCCGCCGAGCGTACCGGCACCCTCGACATGGACATCGAGAACATCGCCGATCGCGACGCGTTGTCGCGGTCGCTCGAGAAGCTGCCGCCGAGGGAGCGGGCGGTCATCGTGCTGAGGTATTTTGGCGGCTTGTCGCAGCAGCAGGTGGGGGAAAGGCTGGCGATAAGTCAGATGCACGTGTCGCGGTTGCAGCATCGGGCCTTAGAGCGATTGCGGGCGATGCTTGGGCCGAAGGCCTAGTCGGACTGCGGAAGCAACCGAGAAAGAGGCCACAGCCCGCCACCCCCGCGGGTCTGCGACACGCGGCTACAGCATCGGTGGGGCCTCGACGCGAGCGATGAGTTGACGAGGGCGTACGTCTCAGGCGTACTGCGGGAGGGAAGCCGTGCCCACAAAGTACTTCTGGCAGCTCGTCGCCGCTATCATCGTCGGCGTCCTCCTCGCCCTCGTGGCGCAGTTCCTCTTCGTGCGCCTCGCTTCCACCCTCTTCCTCTTCGCCATGGGCCTGCTCGTCGCCCACCTCTTCGACCCCATCGTCAACCGCCTCCGCAAGCGCGGATGGTCGCGCACGAAATCTGTCGGCTTCGTCGCCGTCATGGTCATCGTCGTCTTCGGCGGACTGCTGGCGTGGCTCATCCCCGCCCTCATCGGCCAGGTCGAGCAGGCGGTGGCCTCGGCGCCCGAGTATTCGCAGAAGGCCACGGCGCTGTATACCAAAGTCGTGGAATGGGCGACCGGCGAGCTGAGCAGCCGCCCCTCTACCGCCGGGTACGTGTCGGTGCTGAAGGATCAGCTATCGGGCCTGCAGGACCGGATCGGGGAGAAGGTGCCCCAGCTTCTGGCGTGGGTGTCGGGCGAGTTTCTGGGGCTGCTGCAGTTCGCGGTGTGGCTCGCGCCGCTGGTGCTGATCAGCCTCTACTTCATGGTCGTCATCGACGACTTCCGCGAGGGCGTGCGGGACATGATGCCCGCGAGCATGGCCCCGCACGTGCGGACCATCGGGCGGCAGATGGGGGCTCTGCTGAGCCAGTATGTGCGCGGGCTGGCGACGACGGCGATCACGGTGGGGATAGTGTCGGCGCTGCTGCTGGGCGTGCTGTCGCTGATTTTCGGCACGCGATACTGGCTGCTGATCGGGCTCATTGCCGGGCCGCTGTATATTGTGCCGTACCTCGGTCCGGCGATATCGGAGGTGGCGGCGGGGTTCTTCGGCTACGCGACGGCGGCGTCGCATCCGGGGTGGGCGGCGCTGATGAGTGTGCTCGCGCTGCTGGCCGTGAACCAGGCGGGCGACGTGTTCATCATGCCGCGGATCGTCGGGCGGAGGGTGGGGCTGCATCCCCTCGCGATACTTTTTGGTATACTCAGCGGCTACCAGCTTTTCGGGGTGGTTGGGACGATGCTGGCCACGCCGATGATGGTGGGCGTGAAGATCGTCCTCGCCCACTGGCTGCCGCTTAGGGGTGGCGTTGAGGTGGAGGAAGCGAAGGCCACGGGCGAACGTCTCGACCTCGACTGGGGCGCGGCCATGAGGCATGGCTTCGACTTCGCGAAGGTGTGGGGCGGGAAGGTGGAGCATCTCGTCGTCCACCATGAGCGCGAGGAAGCTGAGGAGAAAGCCGAAGAGGCCAAGGCTGAAGAGGCTGCATCTGAGGCCGCGCAGAAAGAAGAGAAGCAACCGGAACCGACCGAACAGACTACGAAAGATGAGTGAGAAGATGACCGTTCAGGAATTGCGCAAGAGTTTCCTCGATTTCTTCCGCCAGCGCGGGCATTTGCAGATGCCGTCCGCGCCGCTCGTGCTCGATGACCCGACGACGCTTTTCACCAGCGCCGGGATGCAGCCGTACATCAAGATGTTCCGCGGCGAGGAAGAGCCACCGGCCAAGCGCGTGGTGTCGATTCAGAAATGCGCGCGGACGGGCGACCTCGATAACGTGGGGCGGTACAACCGCTACCACACGTTCTTCGAGATGCTCNNTTACTTCAAGAAAGAGGCCATCGAGTGGGGCTGGGAGTTCATCACCGACCCGGCGTACATGGGCCTCGATAAGGCCGACCTGTGGATCACCGTCTACACGACCGACGATGAGGCCGAGGAGCTGTGGAACAAGCATATCGGCGTCCCGCTCGAGCGGATCAAGCGGATGGGACGCGAGGATAACTGGTGGCCCAAGGCGAGGTGGGAAGGGCCGTGCGGGCCGTGCAGCGA
>PMZA01000302.1 GCA_003170595.1 Armatimonadota bacterium | reverse complement strand
GGCTTTATGCCCCGCCGGCTTTTGCCTTCGCCTTTACCCTTACTCCACGGCCTCCTTCACCAGCTTCTCCGCCCGGTCCGCGTACGTCACCTTCTCGCCTGCCGGCACCGTCCGCCAGATCAGGAACTGTTTCCTTATGGCCGTCATGAAGAGCATGTTCGTCTTCCGCCACGACGTCACGTCGCCCGCCAGCCGCTCCAGCCGCAGCACCATCTCGNNATCTCGTAGATCTCCGCGTCCTGCGTCGGCCGGCACACAAGCTCGAACTCCTGGCTCACACCGAGGTCGTAGGGTGCCAGCCACATCCGCAGCCGCACCGCCACGCCCGCGCCCAGCTCCGTCGTGAGGGGCTCGACCCGCACGTCGTCAGCCAGAAATTCCCCGCCCGCGAAGCCGACGTATTCCTCGAAGAACTCGCGCATGAACTCGGCCACGCCCCACGCATCGCGCCCCGTCACCGTGAAGGGCAGGCGGATGTTCATCGCATCGCCCTCCGGCAGCGGCAGCGTCCACCGCCGCTCCATCCCCGGCGAGGCGATCCGCGACGCCTGCTTCGACGGCCACAGCGTGCTCGCCAGCACGACCGCCACTACCAGCGCCGTCACCGCCACCGCCGATGTCGACGAATAGTTCAACTCCAGCCCGGCGAGGTGCCCCGTGGACGACAACACTTTCGCCAGCGTCTGCCCCATGAGGTAGCCCACGATCGCGCCCATGTTCGCGAAGACCGCCGCCTCGGCGAGGAACAGCATTGAGATGTGCGTCGGCGCGAGGCCCAGGCTGCTGTAGATGCCGATCTCCTTCACCCGTTCATGCACCGCTCCGAGCATGGTATTCAGCACGATCAGCGCCGCGATGATGATCGGGATCGCCAGGTTCTCCAGGCCCGTCAGCGCGGTCATCCCGACCGAGCTGAACATGTACGTGCTCTTCCCGATCCCCGCATAGAGGGTCAGCGCGAAGCGCTTCATCATGCTGTTGACTGCGTCGGCCGACGTCTTCTCATCGGCGAAGCGCACGGCCACCGATCGCAGCGTCCCGCCCATCTCGATGGTCCGCTCGTAGGGCAGCAGCACGCATTTGTCGGGCGGGTAGTGCACGTAGTCCTGCAGCATCGACGTCGCCGTACTGGCGCCGAGTTGTTCGCGCTGCTGGGCCATGTCCTGGATCTGCTTCAGGATCTCCGGCCGCAGCATCGAGTAATTGACCGGCGTCATCATCTCGCCGTCGAGGTCCTGGAGCGAGCGAAAGCGGTTCTCGTCGAAGATCCCCACGACGCGATAGGGTGTGCCGAAGATCGTGACCTCGACCTGCCCCACCTGCTCCGGCGTGATGCCCAGGCCCGTCGCCACGCTCTGCGGAAGGACCGCCGCCTGCCCCTCACCCGGCTTGATCCATCGCCCGGCCAGCAGCGTCCTGGCCACCGGCAGTACCTGCGCCTCCTGCGCCGTGATCCCGAGCACCGAGTTCACCGAGAACCGCTTGCTCTGATCGGCCGTCAGCGCGACGTCGATGGTCAATTCCTTCTGCAAGTCCGAGCTGATGTACCACGCTCGCGGGGCAACCGTCGCCTTCGTCCCGTACTCGTTCGCGACGATGTACTGCGTCGGCTCCTCGAGGGACAGCCAGCCTCGGTCACGCAGCATCACGCCCTGGTACCCCGGCGCCTGCGCGAGCCTCACCTGGTTGTAGCGGATGTACGATTTCACCGATGTGAAGCTCAGCACCGTGAACGTGAGCAGCACAATCGTCGCGGCGGTCAGGCCCGTGCGGACCTTGCGCCGGCGCATGTTCGCCACCCCCAGGTTGAAGGCCGCCGTCGTCGCCGACAGCCGCCCCACGTCCGCCTGGTGCACGCCGCTCTGCGCCTGCTTCATCCGCTTGAGTTCTTCGTTGAACTTCATCGTCACGATGGCGATGACGAGAATCGCCAGCGCCATGATGACGAAGCTGAGCAGGATGATCGGCGGCGCCGACGTTAGCGCGAAGGCCGGGTGCACGAAGTAGAGCAGTATGAACACGATGAGGAACATTCCCACCGTGCCCAGGATCATCCCGATGACCGTCCGCGCATGAATGAACAAGCGTTCAGCGAAGTAGGCGAAGGGCAGCAGCAGCGCGAGGTAGAACAGCACGCCCTTGATGACGTCGAGCGCCGTCTGCCGCACGTCGGGATAGGCCCGCGACTCGTAGCCCCACGCATGTCGCGCCGCGCCGATGGCCGCGGAGTAATGCCGCGCCTGAAGGTCCTTCACGGCCTCGTCGAGCGAGACCTTCGCCGTCGCGTGTAGCTCCTCGACGCGACGGTTGACGATCCCATTGGTGCGCAGCTTCTGCAGCCGGCTCTCGTCCAGCATCCACATATCCTTCGCCGCCTGCAGGGGCGTGAGGATGATCCGCGGCGTCTTGCTCGCCGGGAAGCCTTCGCCGGTCGGACGCTCCGGCGTCGCGTTGATGAGCGCCTCCCGCACGCCCAGCAGCCCCATGCTCATCGTCACCTGAAGGTCGACATCCGGCATCGAGTACGCCACGGCGCTCGGCTCGACGTAGGACGGGAACTCCGCCCCGGCCGCCGCCTGCGCGAGCGAGTAGCCGTAGCTGATCGGCTCGGCATAGTTGCGCGCGTCGTACACGAACATCTTCTTGAGCGCCTGGAAGTACCTCTCGTCGGTGAGGTCATACAGGTCGGTGCTCGCGCACGGGAAGACGATGACCGGCCGCTTGAGGCCCGATCGCCCGTAGACATCGCGCGGGTATTTCATGTCGCCGTCGGACCCGCGGTCTGGCGCGTAGATGATGTTGCCCGCCTGGTCGAACTTGTAGGCCTCGAGCAGCCCGCTCTGGCTCTCCATCTCGCCGGCCAGCTCAAACTCGCTGGACTCGTTGGCCATGGCGAACACCGTCGCCCGCACGCCCATCATCACCCGGTCCAGCCCCTGCACGATCACCAGCGAGTTCGGCACCGGCGTGTTGGGCACGAAGCTCGCCCGTCGCCGGAACTCGTAGACCATGCCCTCGACGTCGATGAGGTCGCGCATCTTCTTGAGCGCCTCGACGCGTTTGAGGGCATCCTCGCGCAGCTTCGGGTCGTTGACGAAATCGTAGAGGAGGCACGCCGCGAGTTGAGCCTGTTCCGTCGCGCTCGGCCAGTCCATCATGTCCGCCCGGTCGAGCGGCGTGTCCACCAGCGACCGCGTGTCATTGACTGACGCGAGCGTGATCCCCGGCCTGCCGCCTCGGATGAGCATCTCATGATCGAAGGCGATCTTGCCGGGGAAGAAGGTGTACCACTCGCGGCCCTTGATCGGGTTGATGCCGTCCACGAACCGCCCCGCCGGATCGAAGCCAAGTTGGTCGCCGGCCGTACCGGCATACTCGGCGAAGGCCTTCCCCGTCGGCGAGTAGAACCGCAGGAGGTGGTCCTGCTTGAAGTACCAGCCCACCGAGAAGATGCCTAGCTGCGGCGTGTGCGACGACAGGTCGAGCCCCGTGAACATGTGCACGCGCGAGAACTGGTTGAGCCGCTTCCAGATCGCGATATATTGGTTTGCCCGCGCCACATCGCGGTCGTCGCGAAGCTTGCGATCGGCCGCCTGATCGGTCGTCAGGTCGATGCCGGACACGTGCATGACCCGCTCATCGACGGGAAGCTCGATGCCGCGCCTCCGGCTCTCGGCTTCCTTGTCGGCGAGGCGCTTGGTCTCGCGATCGACCTCAACCTTGTCGCGCTGGAGGTCGCTGACTCGCTGCTCGAGTTCGTGCAGGCGGTTTTCACGCTCGCGATCACGCCTCGGCTCCTGCCCCCACAGCCGCACGAATTCCCGCGCGCCGGTCATGGCCTCGAAGTGCCCGCTCGTCGCCAGGAATATGATCGTCCGCGCCGGCGGATGGTCCTTGTACAGCCGCGCCAGTTCGAGCATCGTCGCGATGCCCAGCGCATTCTCCGCTCCCGGCGACCACTTCGGCACCACCGACATCGAGTCGTAGTAGGCCGACAGGATGATGGCTTCCTTCGACTGCTCGGGGTCGCTGCCGGGCAGGATCGCCATCACATTCCGATTGGTGCGATTGACCCATTCGACCTTCGTCCGCACCGTCGCCTCGGGCGTGCCACTCGCCGCCGTTGCCAGCAGATCCGCCGCCCCATCGCTCCGCACGAAGAACCGCGGGAAGCTCACCGGCACCTGCAGGTACTTGACCTCGGCCTCGCCCCGCGTCGTCGCCGGCGGCTGGAGGAAGACCACCGCCGCCGCGCCAAGCAGCGACGCGTTGAGCCAGTTCTGGCTCGTGTTGAAGTCCATGAGCACGATCGAGTTCTCGACGAGCTTGCCATCGAAGTCCGACAGCTGCCCCTGCCCGACATAGATCAGCGGCCCGCGCAGCCCATCCGGGTTCACCTGCGCCGTCCGCACCAGGTTCGGCCACAGCGCCCCAATCTCGTACCGCTTCCCGTTCACTTCCAGCGAGCAGCCGTCGTCCAGCGGCGTCGGCAGGTCGAACTCCTGCACGTAGGTCTCGAGGCCCAGGCGCTTGAACTCGCCGAGCACGTAGTCGGCCGCCTTCGCGTTGCCTGGATAGCCCGACACGCGGCTGCCCATACGCTCCATCGCCGCCACATGACGCTGGATCGCGGTCATGTCGACGCCCCGTGCAAGCTGTTCATGGCTGACCGGACTGGCCGCTACCGCGGCGCCAGCCACGGACATCAACGCCGCCGCCACGACCATCACCGCGCCGACCGCCATCGTTCTCCACGCTCGTTTCATCCTTCCGCTCCCGGGCCCGTCACTCGTAGAAGCCGAACTCGTACGCCGCATCGTACAGCGCGACGATGTTCTCCGGCGGGACATCCGCCTGGAGGTTGTGCACGTTGTTGAACACGTACCCGCCGCCCGGCTTCCACGCCTCGAGGTTGCGCCTCACTTCCTCGCGCACACGCTCCGGCGTCGCCGACGGCAGGATGTGCTGGGCATCGATCGCCCCGCCCCAGAAGGTCAGCCTCTCGCCGAACCGTTCCTTCAGCGCCCGCGGGTCCATCCCCTCCGCGCTTATCTGCACAGGGTTGAGGATGTCGATCCCGTTGTCGAGCAGGTCGGGTATGTACCCGGCGCACGCCCCGCACGTGTGGTACCAGATCTTCGCCTTCGTCCGCGACTTGATATATTGCACCAGCTTCTTGTGCCGCGGCTTGACGAGGTCGCGATAGATCTCCGGGCGGAACAGCGGCCCCTGCTGCGCCGCCAGATCGTCGCCGATCATGATGACGTCCACCACGTCGCCGACCTCGTCGAGGAACGCGCGGAAGAAGTCCATCCAGTACCGCAGCGTATGGTCGATCAGGGCCTCGCACAGCGGCCGGTCCGTCATCAGGTCGATGAACCACTGCTCCAGCCCGCGCATGTACCAGCAGATCTCGTAGACGACGCCCGAGATGCCGCTCACTACCGCGTAGGGCGTCTCATCACGAATCGCGAGCGCCCGTTCCCTCAGCCCCACGAACCGCCCCGGATCATCGCCCTTCGGGAACGGATGCTCCGCGATGTCCTCGATCGTCGCATCAGCCAGCGGGTGGAGCGTGATGTCCATGTACCGCGGCGCATCATCTGGCATCGACCATCGCACGCCGAACTCGTCGGTGAGGTCGTGCCACTTCCGCCCATCCCGCTCCGCTTCGACGATCCCGCCCTTCCAGTCTCCCGCCGCGCCCGCCGCCACATACCGCGTGTCGACATGAAACCGTTCGAGTACCGCCTCGCACGGCTGCGCAAGCTGCTGCACGGCGTCCATGATCCGCACGTCGTCCTCGATGCCCAGATGCCCCAGCAGGTTCGCGTAGGCGAACTTGTGGATGCCAGTTTGGTTGCCGCCGAGGTCGATGGGCACGCGATCCGGCTCGCGATGATCCAGCGCCGTCAGCAACCTCTCCCGCGACGTCATCGTCTCCTTGTGGCTCACTAGTGCGCCCCCAGGTAGTTCCCGTAGCCGACGACAATCGTCGATCCGATCAGCACCGCCAGCCCCAGCGCGATCAGTATATGCGTCCGCCGGCTCGTCCCCTTCCACTCCAGCAGCGCGATGCCCCACACCGTGCTGAAGATGATGATGGCGGCCATGTGGATCGTCCAGCTCGAGAAGTTGTACTTGCCCATCTTCGTCGTACCCATGCCATAGAAGAAGAACTGCAGGTACCAGGTGACGCCCGCCAGCGCGCAGAGGGCGTAGTTACGCACCATCGGCCACGCCCACGCTGCGAGCACCTGCAGAAAGTCTCCGGGGTAGGGCGTACTGCCCTCCCTCGTCGAGAAGAACTGCCGCCACGTCCCGTTCTTCGCTGCCAGGATCACGCACCAGATGAAGTTCGTCGTGAACCCACCGAGAAGCGCCACGATCAGCATGGGCAGGTTCTGCAGCACGTCCGGAGTCCCAAGCGTGACCGCCGCCTGTCCGATCGGCTTGCCGGCGTCCATGGCGAAGGCCATGCACGCGCTCATGATGCCCGCAAACACCGCGACGAGCACACCCTTGGGGAAGTTGAACTCTGCGATCGAGTCCGTCTTACCTTCGTCCGGAAGCTCGCGCTCCTTCGACAGCCCGGCCATCCCGCTGATCGCGATCCCCACGAGGCAGACGAGCACGCCCAGCAGCACCACTTGCCCCGATCTCTCGCCGATGATCTTCCCGAACTCGCCGTGGAAGATCGGCGGCATCAGCGTTCCGAAGGCCGCGCAGAACCCCAGCGCGATGGCATATCCCAGCGCGATCCCGAGGTAGCGCATGCTCAGGCCGAAGGTCAGCCCGCCGATGCCCCAGAGGACGCCGAAGAAGTACGTCCAGAAGCGCACCCGGGGCTCGACCGCGAAAATGGCACCGATGGACTGCGGTGCGATGATGAGGGCGAAGACGGTCGGCGCGATGATCCAACTGAACAGGCCGCCGGCGAGCCAGAAGACTTCCCAGGCCCAGTGCTTGACCTTCTTGTATGGGATGTAGAAGCTCGCCGCCATCAGCCCGCCGATAGCGTGAAGCAGTACTCCCAGGAACGGATTCGGGTTCATCTCTCAGGTCTCCCGTGTGGCTATTGTCCTTTCGTCTTTCCTCTCTTAGCCGTCATCCTGATGGAGCAGCGCTCTGCGCTGCTCAGAAGGATCTGTGGTGGCATCGTTTGCTTTTCGCTCTGGCCTTTCTGCTCTAAGCCTGCTGTAGGGCGGGGCTTTATGCCCCGCCGTGCCTTTCTCCTTCCGCCTTCCTGCCCTTATCTGTCATCCTGAGCGCGCAACGTTGTTCGTTGCGCCGAAGGATCCCCGGCACTCGTCTCGCCCTGGTCGCTTCTCCGCACTACCCAAACCACACCCCATACCTTCTATACATCTCGTTGTACGTGCACAGGCATCCCCACAGTATCCCCGCCACGAAGTAGTGCCCGATGACCAGCCCCAGGAAGAACGGTATGAGCTGCCTGTACAGCCTCATCCCGCCCAGCCTCAGCACCACCGTCTTCGCGATCCACACCAGCAGGAACGGCCCCCACAGCGGCCACCCGTACGACGCCACCATCGCATACCCGAGCGGGTGCAGCGGGAAGCGCAGGAAGTACGAGCGGATCAGCACCAGCGCCGCGATCACGACGAACCCGACGCCCGACGCCGCTGTCCGCGTCATGTCCGCCGGCGCCGGTCCTTTGAGCAGCCCGGCCAGTTCCTCGAACTCCTGCTTGGCAAGCTGCGTGCGGTAGCCTCCCTCGGTCGTCCCGCCTTCGAGGATGTTCGCGCCGTGCGTATAGTAGGCCGACAGGTGCATCCAGTACGCGCCCACGAGCCCCAGCAGCATCGCCACCACTAGCCACACGGCCATGTCGCGCGGCTTGATCCCCGTCTCCGACGCGATCTTTTCGTTCTCGATCATGTACGCCGATTGCGACTGGAAGAACCCTCGCGACATCCACATCATCACGGAGAAGATGGTCAGATTCGCATAGTTCCCGCCCGACACGAAGGGCGCCGACCCGAAGGCGTTCATCATCAGCTTCTTGTGCTGGTAGAAGGGGAAGAGCCACACCATCGCCGCCCCGGCTTCGGCTCTCGCCCGCGCGTACACAAGCGAGAAGAGCAGGAAGAGCCCGAAGTACATCGCCGCCGTCGAACCCCACATCCCCGCCCGCATGGCGAACAGCATCATCCCCGCGAACCCGGCCACGGCGCCGAACACCGCCCAGCGATAGGGGACAGGCTCATCGCTGTCGTCCACGTCCGGCCGCCGACCCAAGGCCTTCCCGACCGCCTCGGCGATCTGCCTCCGCGCCACGAAGATGAGGAAAACGCTCATTGCCAGGTACGCGCCCGACGCCTGCTCCTGGTCGAAGGGGAAGCCCGCGATCTCGTAGCCCATCATCGTCGCGAAGACATTGCTCACCCGCAGCGCGAGCCAGAAGACCCACACCGACAGCGTGATCTCCGTCGAGACCAGGTACCCCAGCCCGATGTTCTCCGGCCGCCAGGCGATGACCATCGGGCTCAGCGCCGACCACGGCCGCTCGGTGAAGAGCTTGCCCAGGTCGTACCCGGTCCCCATCGCCGGCACCGCCGGATTCCACGCGTGGAGGATGTTGAGGATGTTCAGCAGCGCCGCCAGCGAAAAGCCGAACCACATCAGCGGGTTGCGGAAGAACCCGCCCACCAGTCGCTCCCCGCGTTGGTCCGACACATCGAGCATCATGTGTACGATGGGAAAGGTCAACCGTTCCTTATCCGCCCACTGCCGCCGGAAGAGGCTGACCACGCACAGCATCGTCACGAAGGTCGCCAGGAAGAAGAGCGCCCACATCGTCAGCGGCACGACCCACGGCCCGATCGGCACGCCCTCGTTGGGCGCCCCCTCATACATCTGCCGGATGACCTCGTCGTTGCGTGGCGCCATCCACGCGGGCACGTAATCCTGGAACCGCGCGAAGTCATTCTCTGGCGAGGAGAAATATCGCAGCGCCGTGATCTCGGGGAAGAGCATGCGCACCACGCCCACCTCGGGCATGGTCATCGCCACGCAGAGGAAAACGTACACCAGCAGGACCTGCCGCTGGCTCATGCGGAAGACCCGCGGTAGCCGCCGGAGGAGTGGCGCGAGCAGCGTGAAGAAGATCGCCGCGCCCACGGCGGGGATGACCGGCACGCTCTCGGCTATCTGCGTCCCATGCGAGACGAGGCCCGCCCGCTGCATCCAGACCAGGGAGACGATCAGCCAGAGGATCGACCAGAGCACGGCCCGCAGCGTCAGGCCTTCAGCTTCCGCCGCCGCTTCGGGGCCAGCCGCTGCTCTGTCTGCCGCTACTGCCACCGATGCGACCTCCGGGGCTTGCTGTAGGGCGGGGCTTTACGCCCCGCCGCTGGCGGTGGGGTTGTGCGTTTGCTTGTTCACCGCCCCGGCGTCGGGTCCTTCGCCGTGACAACCATCGCCAGCAACAACAGCCACGCGATCAGGCTCACCCACGCCCCGATCAGCACGCTCTTCGGCTCGTAGCGCATGACGATCTCATGTCTTCCGCCCTCGACCATCACGCACCGGAAGTACCCGCCCGCGCGATGGATCGTCGTCGGCTTTCCATCCACCCACGCGTGCCATCCGGGATACCACGCATTCGCCAGCACGATCGCCGCCGGCCCATCGGCATCCGCCGTCATCGCGACCTCGTCGGCCTGCGGATCGGCCACCGTAACCCGCGCGGCCGCGCCCTTCATCCCCGCACCCGCGCCCTCGACGGTGATCACGTCCGCACGCCCCGCCTTTACCTCATCCACGTATCCCGCCAGCGCCTCAGCCCGCCCCTTAGCCGGCACTATCTCCTTCGCCGCCCACGCCCGCAGAGGCTCTCCCTCCAGCACGCGCACCGAGTGCCCCGGCTCCATCACCGAGAACACGCCCCAGCGACTCATCGCCTCCGGGTGCCCCGACTTCAGCGCCGCATCGGCCAGCTCATCCGGCGCGCCCGGCCTGATCGCCTCAGCCACCACGCCGTTGAACATCGGCACGCCGGAGAGGGTGGGCTGATTGCCCTGATCCTTCACGTCCATCCACTCGCACACCCGCCCGGCATTGATCGTCACGGCTGGGGTCTGCACGGGCGTCTGCGTCCACACGTTCATCGCGAAGAACGCCACCATCTCGGCGACCACGATCAGCGCGAGGAGCTTCTTTCGTCCGCTGCCCCACGCCGCCACCAGCGTCAGCATCGCCGCGCCAACCACCGCCGTGCGCAGGAACGCGGGACTGGTCGCCGTCCACTGCTCCTGCCAGAACGCCGCCCTCTCGGCCCACAGCTTCACGGTCGACGGCGCGGGCGGCCACAGGTCCATGATCGCGGTCCACAGCTTGTGCCCCGCTGCCAACGTCGCCAGTTTCGGCAGCCCCGCCATCGCCACCATCGCCCCGTCCCACACAACGAAGACCGTGCCCGCAACTCGCCGCCGCACCTTGAGATCGCCCAGAGCGTCGATCGCCAGACCCGCCAGCACCGCGATCCCCATCACGACCACGAACGCCACCCGCGTATGGCACCGCATCCCCTTCAGCAGCGGCAGATACGAGAGGAGCTTGTACATCATCGTGCCCACGTGGTTGCAGCCGAAGACCGTCGCCGCGGCCGTCAGCGTCGCCCACGGCGCGAACCACTTCGCCTGCCTCACCTTCGCGCTCAGCGCCCCGCCCACGGCCAGACCACTCGCGGCAACACCCGCGAACAGGCACGTCTCGCTCCAGTGGAACCCCCATATCCGCGCCTTCCATCCGCCGAAGATCTCGCTCAGCACCGGCCCGAGCCACACGAACCTGATCGGCCACGACGGGAAGTCGAGGGTCCACGAGGCCGGTATCGCCGCCGCCCCATTCGTGCGCCAGTATTCAGCCGCCGGCAGGAACGCGATCGCCGCCGCCACCGTCCCC
>PMZA01000097.1 GCA_003170595.1 Armatimonadota bacterium | reverse complement strand
CCGCCTCGAACTCGTACCCCTCGCCCTCGAGGCGCTTGAGTTCCATGAGGATTTCGCGCAGTCGCGGATCGTTGCGATCCTCCAGCTCCGGGAAGATGGTCTGCAGCTTGTGGAGCATCGTGCTCGTGCCCGAGTAGTCCGACACGAGGACGCGCCGCTCATTGCCCACGACCTCCGGGTCGATGTGCTCGAAGGTCGCAGGGTTCTTGAGCACCGCGTTGACATGCGCCCCGCCCTTATGCGCGAAGGCCGACTCGCCCACATACGGGAGGCGGTGCTCATGCTGGAGGTTCGCGATCTCATCGACGAACCGCGACACGTGGTACAGCCGCCTCAGTGCCCCTTCGGGCAGGCACGGCACGCCGAGCTTCAGCTCGAGGTTCGGGATGATCGTGCACAGGTTTGCGTTACCCGTGCGCTCGCCGTAGCCGTTGATCGTCCCCTGCACGAGCGAGGCGCCCGCCCGCACGGCCTCGATGCTATTCGCGACTGCCATCCCGCCGTCGTCATGGCAGTGGATGCCGATGGGCTGGGTAAACTCCGCGACCAGGCCCGCGACGATCTCGAAGATCTGGTGCGGCAGCGATCCGCCGTTGGTATCGCAGGGCACGAGCCAGTCGGCCCCGCCTGCGACGGCCGCGCGCAGGCAGTCCATCGCGTAGCCCGAGTCGGCCTTGAAGCCGTCGAAGAAGTGCTCGGCGTCGAAGAGTACCTCGAGGCCGAAGCTCTTCAGGAAGCGCACGGAGTCCTCGATCATCGCGAGGTTCTCCTCGCGAGTCGTGCGGAGGACATCGGTGACGTGGAGGTCCCAGGCCTTGCCGAAGATCGCCACGGTCGGCGCCCCCGACGCGGCGAGGAACTGCAGGTTCGAGTCGTCCTCGGCCTTGATGCGAGCCTTCCGCGTGCTGCCGAAGGCGACGATCCGCGCCTGCTTCCACGCGATCTCCCGCGCCCTCTCGAAGAATTCCCGGTCGCGCGGGGCGGTCTCATTGGGCCAGCCGCCCTCGATGTACGGCACGCCCCAGTCGTCGAGCAGCCGCGCGATGTGCAGCTTATCCTCGACGGCGAGGTTGACGCGTTCGGCCTGGCAGCCGTCGCGCAGCGTCGTGTCGTAGACCACTACCCTCTTCTGTTCGTCACTCATCTTGAGCCCCTCCGGCAGGGCAGACTTAGCGATGCTTAGTGGAGTTGGCCGCTGGACCAAGCCCACAAAACAAAAAGACCCGCCTCGTCCAGAGGCGGGCTGATTTCCCGCGGTACCACTCTGGTTTGCGCCGAGCGAGAGTCTCCTTCGACTCACGAGGCACATCTCCATCCGGTACAAGGAGGAGAAGCTGCTTCCCACTTATACCGGCCCGCTTCTAACGGCGCGGGTCCCGGCGCAGCCTACTGAGGCGGATGCCTTTTCGGTGCGCGGCTCGGGGGTGATATTCGGTCTGGGCCTCTCCTACCGGGCTCTCACCATCCCCGGTTCGCTCGTGGAAAGTCCTGAGGACTTTCCTTTAGGGCCTTCCCAGGCCTACTCGTCCCCGTCATCGCCTTTGTCTGCCGGATTGTAACAAACACCCTACCACACGACTCGAATTCGCGCCACCTGTGGTCTTTCTGGTTGGCTTGAGGAGGGGCCGAATCTCAGCACGCGCGTCTAGCGCGGGCTGTAATCCGGCCCGCCTTTCCCCCAACGAAAAACAGGGCCGGACTCGATGGCTCGACAAGCTCGCCATCTGGTGCGGCCCCTCCGAAAGACTCGCGACCTCGCGCCCTACAACTCCTCTACCTCAACCGATTCCCTTAGCTTCAACGCCCCGGCAAACCCCAACCCTTCGATCGTCCCAGCCACCTCCCCCACCGCCGCCACCGCGAATATCTTCCCCGCCATCCCCGCCGTCGCCGCCGCTTGCGCCAGGGCCCCTATCGCACACGCATCCACATCCGTCGCCGCCAGCAGGTCAGCCACGACCGCCTCATACCGCTCGATCGCCGCCAGCATCGCCCGGCACAACCGGTCGCTCGCGCCCTGGCCCGAGAGCTTCCCCTCGGCCACGACTACCGCCGCCTTCCCTTCAGCATCCAACCGCTTCGTCGTGACGACCATGTCCGCACCTCGTAGTTCCTGCGGAACTCATACGTACGGCCTTCCGCGCTCGTCGGCCCATTCCATCAGCTTCACGGCGCACTCATCGGGCACGTACACCGCCCCGATTTCGACCGGCACCGGCCCGCGTGGGCCGTGGCTATCGCTGCCGCCGGTGATGTACATCCCGCGGCTGCGCGCCATCTTCACGTACTTGCGCGCATCGGCCGGCGAATGGTCGATGTGATAGCACTCGATGCCCAGCAGCCCCTCCGGCCGCAGCGCATCGATCATGTCATCGCACCGGCACAGGCCCGGATGCGCCATGACCGGCATCCCACCCGCGTCGAGTATAAGCTTGACCGACTCCTGCGGCTCAAGCTTGTACCGCGACACGTAGCCGGGCTTGCCACGCACGAGATATTTGTCGAAGGCCTCATGCGCCGTCTTCACCGCCCCGACCTTGACCAGCGCGTTGGCCACATGCGGCCGGCCCATCGACCCCTCGCCCGCCTCGGCCTCGACGTCCTCCATCTTGATGGGGATGCCCAGGTCCGCCAGCCGCCGCACCATCTCCGCCCCACGTTCCAGCCGCGACGCACGGATCTTCGCCGTCGCCTCAAGCAGGGGCTTGTGCTCGATGTCGACGAAGAAGCCGAGCACGTGGATCTCGCTGTTGCGAAAGTCGACGCTCATCTCGACGGCGCCGAAGACGTGCAGGTCGCTGCCCCGCGCGGCGTTGAGGGCCGGCATGACCCCCTCGATGTTATCGTGGTCAGTGATGGCGATGGCGAAGAGGCCCAGCCTCTTGCCCTCAGCCACGACCTCCTCGGGCGTCAGCGTGCCATCGCTGGCGGTGGTATGTATGTGCAGATCAACCGGCATGTTTTCCCGACCTTCTATCTATCGATAGCTTCCGGCTTTCCGATCTTCGCTTGCTGTAGGGCGGGCATTTATGCCCGCCGGGTTTTGTCGACGTTCATGGCGGCGGCCATAAATGGCCGCCCTACAGCAGACCACCTTCGCCATGCCCTTCGAACCATCGCACCGCAAGGTGTCTCGCCAACATCGCCGCGCCCTTCTTATCCAGCGGCCAGTTCCCATCCCCGCACGCCGAGTTCTGCACGCACGACGGACACCCCGCGTCGCACGGACATTTATCGATCATCTCGGCCGTCGCGAACAGCACGTCCCCCAGCCGCTCGAAGATCCCGCGCGAGATACCCACCCCGCCGGGGTGCCCATCATACAGGAACACCGCCGGCGCGCCCAAGTCTTCCTGCATCGCGTACGATACCCCGCCGAGGTCGCGTTGATCGCATAACGCCCAAAGCGGCGCGACGGCGATGGCCGCATGTTCGAGCGCATGGAGGCTGCCCATGAGGTCCTTGCCCGCCGCCTCGAGGAGCCCCGTCTCCTGCTCCCCCATCGCCATCCACAGCCCCTGCGTGCCGTAGTTTTCGGCAGGCAAGCTCAGCGGTTCGACGCCCAGGTCCTGCTCGGTGACCTGCCTTCGCTTGCGATAGCCGATGATCTGCCCGGTCACCTCGACCTCGCCAAGGCACCACCGCAGCCCCTCGCCGGCGTCATCCTC
The DNA here is from genome assembly GCA_003170595.1 of Armatimonadota bacterium. Taxonomy (GTDB): domain Bacteria; phylum Armatimonadota; class Zipacnadia; order Zipacnadales; family FEN-943; genus FEN-943. The sequence goes on along the minus strand of PMZA01000097.1, from coordinate 1,709 downwards.
CTGCTCGGCCGCGCTGATCTTCACCTCGGACACGCCCATCGCCTCGGTGTAGAAATCCGCATCCGTCGGCTCGACGATGGCCTGCTTTTCCTCGAGGTCAAGCTCGCGCACGAGGTAGGTCTCGCCCTCATGCAGATAGATCGCGCCCGGGTGGACCATGCGGTAGGCCGACTGCTCATCGATGGTGCCGAGCAGGTCCTCTTTCCCATTCCGCCGCGCGACGATGGTGTAGGGTGAACCAGACACCGACCGGATGCTGATCTGCCCCGCCGGGTACAGGTCGGCCGGCACCCAGAACCATCGCCGCCGTTTCGTGACGTATCCCTCGGCTTCGATGAGGCGTAGGAGGTCGGGCATGGTCGGCCCGAAGAGGTCGGTCTCGTGGTCCTCGATCGGCAGCTCATAGGCCGCGCACATGAGGTGGCCGGTCAGGATGTAGGGGTTCCGCGGATCGAAGAGCAGCCTCTCGACGCCCTGATCGACGAGATATTCGGGATGCGCCATAAGGTACTGGTCAACGCCCGTTTCCAGCGCCACGAGCGCCACCAGAGCCTCGTTGAGTCGCCTTCCAGCGCGTCCTGCCCGCTGCCAGAAGCTTGATATCCGCCCCGGATACCCGGCCATCACAACCGCGTCGAGGCCGCCGATGTCGATGCCCAACTCTAGCGCACTCGTCGCCACGACGCCGAGAAGCTTCCCATCGAAAAGCTGCTTCTCGATGGCCCGTCGCTGCTTGGGCAGGTATCCGCCACGGTACGCCATCACCTTCTCGTCGAGGCCGGCCTCGCGGAGGGCATCCCTCGCGTAGCGCGTGATCAGCTCAGCCTGCCGCCGCGCGAGGGTGAAGACGATGGTGCGGATGTCGCGCTTCACGAGCCACGCCAGCAGCTCGGCGGCCTCCATGTTCGCGCTGCGGCGATGGCCGGACCGCTGATCGATCATCGGCGGGTTCCACAGGATCGCCAGCTTCCCGCCCCGCGGCGACCCATCGTCGGCGATGAGGCGATGCGGCAGGCCCGTCAGCGTCGCCGCGACTTCGTCGGGATTGCTCACCGTGGCCGAGCAGCAGATGAAGGTGGGGTTCGCACCGTAGCTCTGCGCCACCCGCCGCAGCCGCCGGATCACGTTCGCCGTATGCGCGCCGAAGACGCCGGTGTACACGTGCATCTCGTCGATGACCACGTAGCGCAGGTTCTCGAACAGCTTGGCCCACTTCGTGTGGTGCGGCAGAATGCCGGCGTGGAGCATGTCCGGGTTNNGTCGATGACCACGTAGCGCAGGTCGCGGAAGAAGTCGCGCCAGGCGGTGTGGTAGGGCAGCATCCCGACGTGGAGCATGTCAGGGTTGGTGAGGACGACCTGCGCCTGCTTGCGGATCTCCCGCCGCCGCGACTTGGGCGTGTCGCCGTCGTAGGTCGCGGCCACGAAGACGTCCCCCGCGCCGAAGCCCGACAGCTTGCGGAGCTGATCCTGCGCGAGGGCCTTCGTCGGGTAGAGGAGCAGCGCCCGCGAGGTCGGCCGGTCGTGGATGGCCTCGGCGATGGGGACGAAGAAGCAGAGGGTCTTGCCAGAAGCGGTCCCGGCGACGACCGCGATATTCTCCCCGCCCATCGCCGCGACGATGGCCTCGTGCTGGTGGGAGTAGAGCCGGTCGATGCCCTGCCGCCGGATGCACTCGCGCACGGTCTCGGAGAGCGGCGTGTCCTCGTC
>PMZA01000440.1 GCA_003170595.1 Armatimonadota bacterium | reverse complement strand
AGGTGGTCGTCGACGTGCCTACCCGAAAGATCGTGGCGTCCATCCCGACTCCGCCGCAGCCCTGGTCGCTTGCCATGGCACCGGGGAAGCTCTACGTGGCGTGTCGGAGCGGCAAGTGCGTCTGCGTCATCGACACGAAGACGAAGGGAGTCGTGGGCACGGTGCCCTTGCCCGCGGAGCCCGTCAACGTGAGCCTGGCCGTCAAGTCACCCGGGGAAGCGCTGATCCGCTTTCAGCAGCAGGTTTTCGATGTGCGCGATCTCAAGGAGACCGCCCCCGACCGACCGCAGTATGGCCTCGGGCCGTTCCACCGGTCGGCCAACTGGAAAAGCCAGAAGACCTTCGACAGCCCCGCGTCGGGCGTCCTTCGCGTGATGGCGAAGGGCAAGGCATCCTCCGTCGACACGAGGGGCGTCGCCGCCAAGCCCATCGCTGCGGAGCTGCCCGCGGCCTTCGCCGATACCTCGCCCGGCTTCAGCGCGATGGCCCTCTGCGGCGATCGTCTGCTCTTCACCTCGCCGGGCAACGGCCGCTTGGGCGTTGTCAACGCGACGACGGATAAGCTGGTGAAGACCATCGAAGTCGGCGGCTGGCCCGTGGATATCGTGGCCGACACGAAGCGCAATATGGCCTACGTCGCTGATGCCCAGAACGCGCGCCTGGTCATCATCGACACGGCGAAGATGGCTGTGACGAAGAACGTGCCGGTGCCGACGGGCCCTTGTTCGCTGGAGCTAGTCAGCACGTTCTCGATCCAGCGCGACTACATGGTGCCGCCGACAGAGGTGAACAAGCTCTTCGTCGCCTGCCGCGGTACCGGCCAGATGGCCGTGGTGGATGTCACGACGGACCAGGTGACGAAGGTCCTCGATCTGCCGGCGACGCCGCGCCGGGTTGGCTTCGTGTCGATGCCGAACCCGGACTGGTGGCCGTTGCTGGCCGATGATCGCATCGACATCTCTCTCACTCCCCGAGTTGCGGTTGAGCCCACGCCGCTTCGCCTGGACCTCGAGACGCTCTCCCTTGCGCAGGCTCCGAAGGCTCCGGAGGCTGCGCCGTCGCACTCGACGGTCGGGCCCGAGACCGGTGGTGCGCCGGCCTTCCGCGCAGGCAACGACTTGCTCCTGGCCAAGCCGAGAGGCCGGGCGATAGACGTCAGCTCGGTCGCGGATCCTCAGCTGATGGACGACAGGCCCCTGGGCCCCGGTGATGTGCCCGGGTCGATCGCCTATTCGGTCGACGGCGGGCCCGAGATCGACTGGTCGCGGAGCATCTGGATCCGGCCGGACAACAACGTGATGCTGGTCGCGGGGTCCGACGAGTACTGGCGATGGAATGCGCCGCACGTGACCCTCGGCCCAGGCGATCACACGGTCGCTGTGCGAGCGCGGGGCGAGTACATCTGCCTCGATGCGTTGCAGGTAGGGTGCTCCGCCGACCCGCTGTTCAGCATTACCGTTCTGCCCGAGCCTCGGGCCTTACACGCCCAGGTGCCATCGTCGTCGTACCAGGGCGTGTTCTATGACCAGGAGCCCGTGCGCTTCAGCGTGTTGGTGATGTCCCGTTCGACCAAGGCCGTCCCTGTTCGGATCGAGAGCCGCCTCACGAACTACATGGACGAGGAAGTCGCGACGGGTCGGCCGCTGGAGATGACGGCTCCGCCCGGCCAGCCATCGCGGGCCATGCTGAAGTTTCAGCCCAAGGACACCGGGAACTTCACTCTCACGCTCACCCTCAAATCACCAGGAGGAGCGGACGCTCCTCAGGGCGACGTCGTCAAGGACGTGCGGTTCGTGCGCGTGCCGAAGCTCGATCATCCGCGCCTGTTCTTCCGCAAGTCCGACCTTCCCGCGATCCAGAAGCGCATCGCCGAGCACCCGAAGCTCTTCCAACGCTATGCGGATTGGCTCGACAGGATGAGCCGCAAGGAAGGCCGCTACCCCGAGCGGTTCCTGCCTCCGGGCGTCACCTCGGTCGACGCGGCCTCGGCCGCGCCAATTGGCACTCAGCATGCGGACATGTCTTACGGTTGGCGGATGTACGAACTGGGCTTCCGTATGCTGGCGGTGGAGTTCGCAGCCCGCTTCGTTCCTGGAGCGAACAGCGAAGCCATGCAGAAGAGGATGCAGCCCCTCCTCGAGAAGCCGCGCATCGATAGCTGGGTCCAGTACCACCACCACGGCCCCTTCTTCCCCGGAGCGGTCGAGGGCATGGTGGACATGGCGCCGGACGAGATGCGCAGCGACCTGCCGATGACGAGGTTCTTCGCGGCGAACAAGGGCAACATCAACGTCTACCCCTGGACGCTGATGAGCCTGGAGGAGCCGCTCAGCCCCAAGGACCGCGCGCTCATCTACAAGATCGCGGCCCTGCACACCAACTTCGAGCGCTACTTCGAGACCCACGCGGGCGCCCGCGGCGGAACCTGGTGGCAGAACCCGTGGAGCTGGTGCTACTGCCCGACCCAGGGCATCTTCCTCAGCTTCCTCTTCACCAGCAACTTCCTCGGCGAGGAGCGACTCTTCACCAAGGACTTCTTCCGCGGCTACCTCACCTTCATGGGGTACGTCGATCCCATCAGCGATCGGCGGGAGATCCTCCCCGAGTTGCGCCGTCCGAGCGGCGAGCCGTGGCGATGGATACTCACCGCGATATGCCGCCATCCCGTCGAAAAGGACAAGTATCCGTGGGACGCCTGGGTGCGGAAGCTCGACGGCGACCTGCCCCAACCTGAAGAGAAAGCGGTCGATGACCTGTTCGCGCTGAAAGGATGGCCGATGTCGGGGCCGCTGGAGGCCGCGCCTCATCGCTTCAATACCGGAGTCTCCATCCCCGTCGCGCTGGCGCTCGGGTGGTACGACCCGAAGGCGCCGACGGTGACTAAGAGCGAGATGCCCACGACCGCGCTCTTCGATGTCGATGGCCTGGCGACGATGCGATCATCCTGGCTCCACGATGCCACGGAGGTCGAGTTCTGGTGTGGCGCCCGCGATCACACTGCGCGGCACGAGCCGGGGCACTTCACCGTCGTCAAGGGCGGCGAGTTCCTCCTCGGCACTCCCGCCAATTGGGGCGACGACGGCAACTGCACTCCCGCCTGGGGCAACACCGTCGTCTTCGGCGACGACTGGCTGCGCCGGTGGCAGCTCAACCTCCAGCACCCGAGGGCCGAGGAATACGCCCTCATCGACAGATTCTCGCCGTCGACGTGGACGTACATCTCTAGGGAGCGGCAGCTCAACGGCTACTCGCCCGCCGAGATCGGCTGGGGCGGCGGGATCGACTTGCACGGTCACACCGAGTCGCTGCTCGTGGGCGAGGGCAAGATCCTCGCCTACGAGACCTCGCCCGAGTTCGACTACGTGGCAGGCGATGCGACGAACGCCTGGCCGGTCGAAGAGGCGCGGCAACACGTGCGCCAGCTCGTCTTCCTCAAGCCCAACGTATTGGTGGTCTATGATCGCGTGATTCTCGGCCCGGGAGTTCGCACTAGCCGGTGGATCGCTGCGACGGGCCCGAAGCTGAAGATCGACGGCTCGGTCTTCTCGGTGCAAGCGGGAAAGCAGAGCCTGCGAGGCGAGGTCGTCCTGCCGCGCGAGGCCGTTCTGTCCGCCCCGAAGCCGGTGCCCGACTACATGTGGAAGGGCCAGCAGATGCTCGAGGTCCGCCCTCCGGCGCAGGCCCCCGAGATGGACTACCTGGTCGTGCTATCCGTGGGTGGTGGCAAGGCTGTTGCGTCCGACGTGTGGGCCACCGACCAACCCGGCACCGTCGACCTCACGATGCGGATCGACGGCAAGCCGGTCATGCTGCGCTTCAATAGGACGGGGCCGATCGGTGGGAGCATCGGTGCGGCCGGCGGCCGAAGGCAACTGCGAGACTTCGCGCGGACCATCGATGACACCTACGCGCGCTGGTCGGCCGACCCGAGGTACGCGGGCTGGACGCAGGACCCGAGGTTCGAGTTCGTGATCCCACCGCGCGACAGGAAGTACAGGCAGCGGTAACCCGAGCGCCGCATCCAAGGAGCGATCATGGCAACGCAACCCGACGTGCAGATCCTGCGTGACCTCGCGAAGCAGGTGGCCGACATCGCCGCCGACCCGATACAGGATGAGCGTCGCGAGTTGTGGCGTCAGCACAACAGCTTCATCCGCACCCGCCCGCTGATCCTGTGCATGTGGGAGGCCGCGTGGTTCGAGCATCCCGACGCCGCGCCCAGGTGCGAAGACCCGTTCTTCCAGAACTACGAGACGGCGATGAAGATGGCGATCTTCAAGCACTCCCTGCGCGACGACACGATCATTGAGCCGTGGCTGACGGTGCGGGCCGCAGTGAAGTGGCCGGCGCACAGCCCGTGGGGCGTGCCCTACAGCCGCATCCCGAGCGACATGGCCGGCGGCGCCTGGAAGAACCAGCCCTTCCTGAAGAATCCGGAGGACCTCGCGAAGCTCGCGGTTCCGAAGCACGAGATCGACGAGGACGCGACGGCGCAGGCCTTCGAGAAGCTGCAGGACGCCGTCGGCGACATCATGCTGATCGACATCGACCGCGCGCCGATCTGGTGGGGGTGGAACGCAGACATCTCGACGGACCTCTTCTACCTGCGCGGCCTCGACCAGATGATGCTCGACATGAGCGACAACCCGGCGTGGCTGCACGAGCTGCTCGGGTTCATGCGCGACGGCATCCTGAAGGCGCAGGGCGAGGCTGAGGCCGCCGATGATCTCAGCCTCACCAACCAGGGCAACCAGGCGATGACCTACTCGCGGGATTTGGAGGACCCGAGGCCCAACTCGCCCGGGGCGAGGCGCAACGAGCTGTGGGCCTTCTTCGCCGCGCAGGAGTACGCGCTGGTCGGCCCGCGCATGCACGACGAGTTCCTCATGCAGTATCAGCTTCCGATCATGGAGAAGTACGGCCTGCTCGCCTACGGCTGCTGCGAGGATCTCACGCACAAGATCGACATGCTGCGACAGGTGCCCAACCTGCGGCGCATCTCGGTGACGCCCGTCGCCGACCCAGCGAAGTGCGCCGAGCAGATCGGCACCGACTACATCATCTCGTGGCGGCCAAACCCGGCGGACATGATCTGCTGCGGCTTTGACCCCGACAAGATCAAGCGCGTCGTGCGGCGGGCCATGGAAGGGATGAAGGGCTGCCACGTGGATATCAACCTCAAGGACGTGCAGACGGTCGGCGGCAAGCCGGAACTCCTGCGCGACTGGGTGCAGATCGTGCGAGGGATCACCGACGAATACTAACGGAAGAAGACTGTCGTCGCTTGTCGTAGTCGCGGCGCTGCTTGGTTCTTGCGCCGTCGTATCGGCGGCCCACGCCGCCCAACGCTCGCCCTTTCTCTGGGGAGGCAAGCCCATGCCCAAGCTCACGGGATTGATGTTCAACGAAGACGAAACGGACTTCTTCTACGTCCACGCGATCACGGAAGGAATGGACGGTGGCGCGATCGTCGACAAGTACTTCGGCGTGCTGGCCGACGCCGGCGTGAAGGTGCTGATGATCAACACGAACGCGCGGAAGACCGATTACCGCAGCGGCGTGTGGGAGAACTACTGGACCGGCTACGACCCGAAGGCGCCGGATGACCAGCCCTTCTTCAAGGGGATGCCGCCCGGCGATGTGCCTGGCTGGCGGCGAATGGTGCACAGCATGATGGTGCTCGACCAGCAGGGCGTCGACTATCCGGCGAGGGTGATCGCCCTTTGCCGCAAACGCGGCGTCTCTCCGTGGATCACCTTGCGCATGAACGACGTGCATTACAACGACAACCTCGACAACCCCTTCCACGGCAATTTCTGGCGCCAGCCGCAGTACTTCCGCGGAGGGACGGGCTACTTCGCCCGGGCGCTCGACTATGCGCATCCCGAGGTGTGCGACATGTACCGCAAGTTGGTCGTCGAGACCCTCGACCGCTACGACATCGATGGCCTCGAACTCGACTTCATGCGCGAGCCGTACTGCTTCCGCCCCGGGGCCGAGGCCGAAGGCGCCAAGATCATGCACGACTTCGTGCGGGCCATGAGGCGGCTGGTGCATGACGCGAGCGTGCGCCGCGGCCATCCGATCAGGATGGGCGTACGCGTGCCCTCGCGGGTGGAAGTGGCGAAGGGCTGGGGCCTCGATGCCGTGGAGTGGGCGAAGGAGGGGCTCGTCGACCTGGTCGTACCGACCCCGCGATGGGCGACGCTGGAGTACGACATGCCACTCGGCGAGTGGGCGAAGGCGCTGGAGGGCACCGGCGTGACGCTCGCGGGGGGCCTCGAGATACTGTGCCGGCCCATGCCGGGCGGTTACGCGGTCCCGGTGAGCAAAGAGCAAGCGGCAGGCGCCGCCGCGCAGGTGCTGGCCTCGGGGGCCGACTGCGTGTACCTGTTCAACTACTTCCCGCCGATAGGGGAGTACCCGACGTGGACGCCGGAGGGGTACCTCAAGACCCTGCGGGCGATGAACTCACTCGACTCGCTCGACGCCCTGCCGCGGCGGCATGTGATCACGTATCGGGATATCGTCGGGCCCAACGAGGCCTACACCCCGCCGCTGCCGGCCGAGGGGAAGACGCTGGAGTTCGTGCTGCCAAGTGGGCCGACTCCGCCGGCAGGCGCGAAGGCATCGCTCGAATTGCACCTCGGTCAGGGGGCCGATGCTGGGGCGCCGACGGCTACGGTGAACGGAGCCGCTTGCACCTTCGTGGGGCCAAAGCCGAACGGCGATGGCACATCCCTCGCAATCTACGAAGTACCCGTTGCTGCGCTGCCGGGCGATCATCGCCACGCCATCAAGGTGACTGCCGCGGGCGAGTCGGTGAGGGTCCTGGGCGTCGAGATATCAATCACACCGGCGCCCTAGACACTCAGAGGCCCAGCCGGTGATGCTCGGCCTGGACGCGCTCGCACCAGTTGCCGACGTTCCAGTCGCCGAAGGCTCCCAGCCCGCCGAGGTCGTCGTCGCCCGAGTAGACGGGCACGTGGATGACCGACAGGCCGTCGTAGGCGCGGGCCTCCTCAAGCGCGCGGAGGAGGGCCTCGGGCGTCCGGCCGCCATCGATGCCGCGCACGCCGGCGACGCTGTTCGCCCACGCTACGTAGTCCACCGCCACGAGGTCGCGCGTGTGGTACTCCTCGCCGTACTGGGCGCGCTGGAGCCCCGCGATCGACGTCATCCCGCGGTTGTCGAAGATCAGCACGCAGCCGCGCACGCCGTGGTGAACGCCGTCGATGAGCACCTGAGGGTTCATCGTGAAGCTCGCATCGCCGCAAAAGGCAAAGGCATAGGGAGACTCTTCGCGCAGGGCGCAGGCGATCAGCGCTGAGGCCGCGAAGCCCATGAAGGACGAGCCCGTGTCGGAGAAGGTCTTGCCCTCGGCCTCGTCGGTCACGATCTGAAAACCGTTGGCCTGGACATCGCCCGCGTCGAAGAGCTTGACGTCGCCGTGGGCATCGGCGAAGTCGCAGGCGACCTTGATAGCTGCCGGCTGGGTCAGTACCGCCCCGCCCCAGAGCGGATCGTCCAGCGTCGGCGCGTCATATCGCGCCTGCTTGAACGCCTCCCACTCCGCGCGCTTGGCCGACAGAGCCTGCGCCCATTCGGGGTCCCCGACCGCGGGTCTTAAGCCGGAAGCCTTGAGCGCCTCGATCCACCGGCGCAGGTTCTCTCGCGCATCGCCGACGATGGCCGTGGTGCGATTGTAGTGCCCCGCGTGTTGGGGCTCGAGATTGAAGTTGACCACGTGGTGAGCGGACCGCCAGGCCGTCCCCGACGAGTCCCACTGGCACACACCGCGCGCCCCGACGATGACGACGAGGTCCGCCTCGTTCATGCAGAAGTTGCCTGAGATGGAGCCCTTGGAGCCGCCCACGCTCATGAAGCGCGGCTCCGAGTAGGGGACAATCCCCGCGCAGTCGACGCCGGCGACGATGCCTGCGTCGAGCAGCCTTGCCAACTCGACGATCCCCGGTCCGCAGCCCCGCGCCCCGCGCCCGAGCTTGATGCATACGCGCTTAGCCGTCCGTGCGTGGGACGTCGCCTCGGCATAGACCGCGTCGTCGTCGCAGACCAACTTCGGTGTACGGGCCGCGTCCGGTAGCTCGAGAAGGTTGCAGCCCTTCATCATCACGGGCTGCGTGTTCATCGGCGCCAGCAGAAAGAAGGGCCCGCTCCACGGACGCGCCATGTGAACTGCTCCGCGCCGCAAAGCCGCGAACACCGCCCAGGGGTCATATAGCGCGTACGCCTGGCCCATCGTCGCGCACATTCGCAGGAAGAGGCCCTGCTCGTCCTTGGGCACCTGCTGCATGTTGAAGCCTTCGTCCTGCGTCGTCTCGTCGCCGTAGATGTGGTAGACGCCCGCGCCGTTCGACGCCGCGCAGAGCGATCCGGCATAGGCATGCAGCGCGCCCGGCCCGATGCTGGTGATGACCGCCGCGGTCTCGCCCGTCTGCAGCCTCAGAGCCGTGACCGCATGGGCCGCGGCCGTCTCATGCCGCACCTGCCACATCCGCACAAGGCCCTGGGCCTCATACACGCGCAGCACCTCGCCGATGTCGGTGGTGCCGTGGCCGAGGATGCCGACGTACTTGCGCACGCCCTGGTTGTAGAGGCCGAGCACGATAGCTTCGGAGAGGGTGAGGTCGTCGAACTGCGCCATCGCCCCGGCCGCCACCGCCGCCGCGATAGTGCCGTGCTCGGCCAGAGCGCGGGCCCTCTTCTCTCGTGACGTCTCAGCCATGCGCCTCATCCCTCCGGCCAGTAACGCTCGGTGACGATCCGCTCGTCGGTGAAGAAGCGGACCACGGACCTGCCCTGCGCCTTGATGTCCGAAAGCTGCGACGCCTTCATCCCGCCGAAGGGCAGAGCCGCCACGGGCGCGGGGATACCGACGTTGATGCCCACCATCCCCACGCGTGCCTCGAGCTTGAACCGCCGCGCGTAGTAGCCGCTCTGCGTGTAGATCGAGGCGCCGTTGCCATAGGCACCGTCGTTGATGATGCCGATCGCCTCGTCGAGATCGTTCGCCTGAAGGATCACGACGACCGGCCCGAAGATCTCCGTCGTGTGGATGCGCATGCCAGGCCGTACGTCCGTGAAGATCGTGGGCCCGATGTAGTGGCCGCCCTCGCGACCCGGCACGACGACACGGCGCCCATCGAGGGCGAGCGTCGCACCCTCCTCGATCCCGACCTCGATCATCTCGTGGATGAACCGCTGCGCCTTCGCCGATATGACCGGCCCGAGGACCATCGCCTCGCCGGCCACCTTCGGATCGAGCGGGTCGGCAACAATCACCTCGCGCGAGGCAGCGAGAAGCTGCTCGCAGACCTGGCGGTAGGTCGCGTCGCCTACGCACACGATCGCCGACGCGGCCATGCACCGCTGGCCCGCGCAGCCGTAGCAGGACGTGATCATGTTGCGGATGACGTGCTCGATCTTCGCATCTGGCATGACGACGAGGTGGTTCTTGGCCCCGCCCATCGCCTGGTAACGCTTGCCGGTGCGAGCGCAGCCCTCCGCAACCTTTCGCGCGGCCGCGGACGATCCGACGAAGGACACGCCCTTCACGAGCGGATGCTCGACCAGTGCCTCACCGGCACGCCGATCGCCGTTGACCAGGTTGAAGACTCCCGGTGGCAGGCCGGCCTCGTCGATGAGTTCCGTGACGCGTTGCATCGTGCAGGGGACTAGCTCCGAGGGCTTCACGACGTACGTGTTTCCCGCCGCGATCGCGTAGGGGAAGAACCAGAACGGCACCATCGCCGGGAAGTTGAAGGGCGCGATCAGCCCGAAGACGCCCAGCGGCACCCGCAGCACCTCGCCGTCGATCTCCGCCGCCGCATCAACGAGTTTGTCGCCCTGCTGCAAGACCGGCATGGCGCAGGCGATCTCCAGGTTCTCGACCGCGCGCTTCATCTCAGCCTCGGCGTCAGGCACCGACTTGCCCATCTCCTCGACGAGCGTCCGCGCGATGCACGCTTCGTCGCGGCGCAGAAGCTCAAGCAGGCGGAAGAGATACTGCACGCGGCGCGAGACTGGTGTGCGGCTCCATCCCGGAAAGGCTGCTGCGGCGGCTTCCACCGCGCGGCCCACATCCTCAGCGGTCGACAGAGGCGCCTGTGCGATAACCTTGCCGGTGGCCGGGTTCTCGACCTCGATCCATTCGTCGGTCTGCACCTCAATCCAGCCGCCGTTCACGTAGTTTCTGAGTCGTCTGGTTGCCACGGTGGGCTTCCGCCTCTACTTGAAGTTCTGACACTCGAACTCGCGTATCTTCTCGAAGCCCGCGGCCTGGACGCGCCGGCGCTCCTCGCTCATGCCCTGGCCGATCTCGGCGGTGAGGTAGGCGTCCACGATGTCGAAGGCCTGCAGCCGCCCGACGATCCACGCGCCGAAGCAGAGGATGTTCGCGCGGTTGATGACGTAGTGCAGCCGCGCCGTCGTCGCCGACTCGGCCACGCCCGCGTAGATACCCTTGAACTTGTTGGCGCACAGGCACACTCCCATGCCCGTGCCGCAGGCCAGGATGCCTCTCTCCGCCTCTCCGCCCAGCACTGCCGCGACCACGCGCGGCGCGGTCTCATAGAAGACCATCGGCTCATCCGCGGTCTGCATGCCGAGGTCGAGGACCTCGTGGCCCTGCTCGAGGAGATGCTGCTTGACCTCCTGCAGGAGGCCGAAGGAACACACTTCCGATGCCATCGCCAGCTTCATGATGATGCCCTCGCTTGCCTGACGAATTCCCGCGCGCAGGCGGTAAGGTTCTCGGTGTTAAGACCGTACTTGCTGAAGAACGCCTCGTAGTCGCCGGACTCTCCGAAGCAGTCGCGGATGCCGAGACGACGCAGGCGACAAGGCGCCTTCTCGCTCAGCGTCTCAGCCACAGCGCCGCCTAGCCCGCCGATGATGTTGTGGTCCTCGACGGTGATGATGCGCCCGATGTCCACCGATGCCGCGATGACCTCGACCTCATCGAGCGGCTTCAGCGTCGGGAAGTGCACAACCCGCGCATGGATGCCCTCAGCCGCGAGTTCGTCCGCCGCCGCCAAGGCCTTCGCTGTCGTGATCTCCGTTGAGAAGATGGCGATGTCATCACCCTCGCACAGGCGGTAGGCCTTCCCGATCTCGAAGGGATGCGACTCATCGAAGATCGTCGGCACATCGCACCGCACGGTCCGCAGGTAGACCGGCCCATCGTGCGCCACGGCCGCGAAGACTGCCAGCCGCGTCTCGACCGCGTCGGCCGGCGCGAGGACCGTCATGTTCGGGATCGCCCGCATCACGGCGAGGTCCTCGAAAGCCTGATGAGTCGCACCAGCCTTACCGGTGGGTGCGCCACCGTAGCTGCCATTGATCTTGACGTTGAGTCTTGGGTAGGCGACGGAGAGAGCGACCTGATCGAGCGCCCGCCGGGCCGCGAAGACTGCGAAGGTCGAGCAGAAGGGAATGAGCCCGACCGCGGCCATGCCGGCGGCCATGCTGATCATGTTCTGCTCGGCAATGCCGACCTGGTAGTAGCGATCCGGGTAGGCGTCGCGAAAGAGGGACGTCTGGGTCGAGGTGCCAACGTCAGCATCGAGCACGACCAGCCTCTGCTCGACGGCGCCCAGCTCAACGAGCGCCTCGCCGAAGGCCTTGCGCGGCGCGTACAGTTGGCCGAGCTTCATTCCGCCACCCCCAGCTCGGCGAGCGCCACGCGCAGTTCCTCGGCCGAGGGCGCCTTGGCGTGCCACTCGACGCGGTCGCAGATGAACGACACGCCGTGGCCCTTGTGGGTGTGGGCGATGATGACGACCGGGCCTTCCTCGCTCCGGTCGCGGGCCTTCTCGAGCGATGCGATGACTTCGGGCAGGCAGTGGCCGTCGCACTCGATCGTCCGCCACCGGAAGGCGCGCCACTTGTCCGCAAGGGGTTCGATGTCCAGCGTCGCCTCGGTCCGTCCGGTGAGCTGCAGCTTGTTGTAGTCGACGATCGCGACCAGGCGCCGCACCTTGTTGAAGCCGGCGTACATGGCCGCCTCCCACACCTGCCCCTCCTGCAACTCGCCGTCGCCGAGGAGGACGTACGTGTGGAATCCCAACCCCAGCTTTCGAGCGGCCAAGGCCATGCCGATGCCCGCCGACAACCCTTGCCCAAGCGAACCCGTGGACATGTCGACGCCCGGTGTCTTAAGCATGTCGGGATGGCCCTGCAGGCAACTATCGAGGCGATCGAACTCCTCCATCAGCGCCTCGCCGAAGTACCCTCGCGCGGCGAGCGCCGCATAAAGCGCCACGGCGGCATGGCCCTTCGAGAGGATGAACCGGTCGCGCTCAGGCCACTGAGGGTTGGCCGGGTCGATCCGCAGAACGTGGAAGTACAGGGCCGTGAGGATCTCGACGATCGAGAGCGCGCCGCCAGTATGACCCGCGCCCGCGTGGCAGACGCAACGAAGCACCAGCTCGCGGATCTTGCGAGCCTGCAGCTCTGCCTCATGCTGGGCGCCCATCGTCATCGCGGCTGCTCCGCGAGCTAGTGCTTCTCCTGAACCAGGAATACGCGGTCGACGGAAATCGCCGTGACCTTGTCCGGGTTGTTCATCGGCGCGGCCCAGAAGTACATGCCGGGCTTCAGGTCGAGGACGCCGAGGTCGTAGGTCTCGTAATGGCCGCCGGGGCATTGCTCGATGTGGACCGTCTGTCCGGACACATCGGCGCGCTTTTCGTTGTCATAAACCCCGATCTGGAAGGCGTCGCCTTCCGTCGCCGTGGCCTCGCACTTTATGACCGCATACATATGCCAGCGCCCGGCAAAGTCGCCCGGCACGGGCCACTGCGTCGCCCACTGGTTGTGGTTTGCAGGCATCCTCGCGGCGCGGCCATCGGAGGCCTTCGGATCGTCGACGAGGCTGACCCAGCCGCCGGGGTTGGCGAGGGAGAACTCGTTGTCCTGGATGTCCACCCACGAGTCCTCGGGCAGGCCCTTGCAGATGTCCGGTACGGTGATCGATCCGGCGGGGCGGAAGCGGGAGCGCAGCGTCGGCTCATAGCTGGCGAAGCTCTGGCCCTCGCTGTAGTTGCCGATATCGAAGTCGTGGGCGGCCTTGATGAAGTCGTCGCAAAATATCACCGGATCGGCCGGGCCGAAGAAGGGCTTGCCCATCGCCTTCGCGCTATGCTTCAGGACGTAGTAGCGCTGCAGGAGAGCGTGGTCGAGAGGCATGCGCGCCCGGCGTACGCGGGCCGATAGCAGCGTGTTGTCGCTCACCTTCGCCGCCGCGTCCTTGAAGAGTGCGTACGCCTTCTCCATGTCGTCGTAAGTCATCCACGCCGAGGTGTCGCCCATGAAGCAGCTCAGGTACGTGTGCTTGCGCTCGACGGCGTTGGCCATCAGATCGATGAACCGCAGGAGCGGATCGGCGGCAGCCCCGTAGTAGCCGTGCATGAACTCGGCGATGAGAGTCTTATCGTCGAGCGAGGGGTTCCACATCAGGTGCGCCAGAAGCCACGCCCGAAGCTCCGGGAAGTCGCTGCAGGAACTCGAGGCATCGCCCTGCTCGAAGAGTCCGATGGCCTTGTGGCCGACGAAGAAGCGGATGTTCGGGGCGAGGACGCGCAGGTTGGGGTGCACGGTCAGGTAGCCCGCGAAGTCGGTGACGTAGTCCCAGATGTATAGCTGCGGGGCCACGGCCGCCCAGCCGTCGATGTCGGCCTTGAACTTGGCGTTCTGCGGACCGGTGGCGAGGGGTTGAGCGTACGAGCACTCGATGGTGCAGAGGCGCACGACGACGTTGTGGCGCGGCTTAACGATCTTGGGCGGCGTGCGCGTGTAGGTGTAGGCCAGCGTCTCGACGATCGTGTCGGGGAATTCCTTCTCGATGTCGGCGGCGACAGCGTTGACAAAGTGCAGGAGCGGGCCCGACTCGGAGCCCTCCTCCTGAGCGATCTTCTGGCAGTCGGGGCACTGGCACGCGCCGCCGCAATCGTTCTGCGCGATGGAGATCATCCCGGCGTTCGGGTCCTTGCGCAGCCATTCGAGAGCGTTGTGGACGAACTCCTTGCGCATCTCCTCGTTGGTGAGGCAGAGCTGGGCGCCGTCGAAAGTGCGCTTGCCATTCACGAGGCTATACCACTCGGGGTGCTGGGCGAAGTACTTCTCCGGCGGCATGAGCTGGTAGAGCGTGTGGCACCAGCCGAGGATCGTGTAGTGGCCTCCGTAGTCGACGGGGATGCGCGCGAAGTTGCCATTGCACTTGGACCGCGCCGCGTACACGCCGTCGAGAGCCCCGCGGTAGAAGGCCTCGCGGTACTGGAGTTGGGGCAGGTAGCTCTTGTCGAGCGCGGGGATGGTCAGCGTCGGCTTGTCGGGAGCGAAGGCCTCATCCGGGCGCGAGCCCCACCAGCGACAGCCCACCACGTCTTCGAGGAAGGTGTAGACCGCGTAGAGGGTCCCTCGTGGCCGCCCGCCCGCGAGGTAGAGCGTATCGCCGGATGTCTCCATTACGATCCCATCGTGCCTGAGAGAGGCGAGGTCGATCTTCGGGAAGGCCGCCTTGAAGCGGGCGTTGGGGCCGATGACGATCTGGTGGGCGCCGGCAGGTACGTCGGCTTCGGCACGGATCGGCAAGGTCGCCCCGGTGACCATCTGCAGATGCGCCTGAAGCTCCTTGGCTGCGGTCATCTCCGGCGCGATCGCATCGGCGGCCACTACGATCACGTAGTCCGACTTGCCGTTGGTCGCGAGGGTGAGAGCCATGGTCTTCCCTCCGAGGACGAGAGAGAACAGCACGACGAGCAGGGCAGTCCTAGGCATGGCCAGACTCCTTGGGGCCGGCGTGCGGCTCCGGCCGTGAGGTGATCGACTCCGGGCGTTAGCGCCCGAGTATGTTCCGCACCATACCGACGTTCTCCTCGACCATGTCGTCCTTGTCGCCGCGGTGCATGCCGACGTTCACCACGTCGCCGGGCTTGATATGGTCGAAGGCATACTCGAAGGCCATGAGCGGATCGATCCGCCCGGCGGCCATGATCTTGTAGGCGATGCACGGCTTGTCGATGCGCGCGATGCACTCGTACGCCCGCGCCAGATCGGCAAGCTGGAAGCGGTCGCCCTTGCCGTCGTGGAGGCTGCCGCAGTTGAAGATGCATACGACGTGGAAGTCCACGAGGTCGAGGCTGTGGACCCAGTCGTGCACCTGCGGCGCATGGCCGGCGATGCCGATGGGCAGGTCGATGCTGTGCGCGTGGGCGACCCACTTCTCTAGCTCGGAAGCATCCTGCTCGGCGAAGAACTTGTCAGCGTAGCCGCCATGGGTATAGCAGGCGGCGGCGCCGATCTCCTTCGCGTTATCGAGGGCGTGCATCATGCTCGGGAACTGTTGCCATGCGATCTGCCCGATCCACTGCATCGGGCCACCCTCGGCGAGGTACCGCCGCGTCGTGTCGATGACGTGTGGGGTCTCGTTGTTGGTGACGAAGGTGTTGATCCCGGCATCCCATGCGCGCTGCCACGTCTCGAGGATGCGCTCTGGCGTGGCGTAGGTGCGCATCTCGACGTCGCGGGCCTCGTTCTGGTGGCTATAGCCGCCGAAGGGGTTGGCGCCGATGAGCAAGCGGGTCATGGTCAGGCCAAGGAAGTCGACGGTTGGCAGCATGGTCGGTTGTGCCTCGCGGAGAATTGTGAAACTCGGCTACACGATAGGGCTCGGTGGTCGGCGGGTCAAGGCCGTCCGCGGACGGAACGTCTAGCCACTCTTGTGATTGACAAACTCCGCCGGTGCGAGGTGCCAGGCGTTCCCGGTGACCAGGCGCGCCGTACCGCCTCGCGCGCAAAGCTTGACCCCGCGGCTCTCCGGCAGCGCTGGGAAGATCTGCTGCGTTACGCACTCCCGGTCGTTGGCGAAGACCTCGAGGATCGGGCCGTCGAGGAAGACGCGCAGCTTGAGCGTCTCGCCTTCGCGCAGGGCGAAGGGCGCCTCGACGGTGTTGGTCGCCTGCTTGTTGTGGGTGTGGCTGTCGAGGCTGTAGATGCCGATGGGGCCGATGTTGTAGGTCACGTCGTCGCGGAGGGTGGACCACGTCATGTCCACGATCAGCCGACCGCGCACGGCGTCGTACCAGATGCCGGTCTCCTCTTTGCCGTCGGACGAGCAGCAGACCTTCAGCCCCACGCGCGAGGCGTCGCCGCAATCGATTTGGACGGCTAGCTCGAAGGTGTTGCCGGAGATGTCGTCGAGCACGATGCAGGAGTTGGTCACGTCGCCGGGCGGGAGCGCCACGTGATCGCGCCGCAAGGCCTCGATCTCCGCCGCGGGCGTGATCAACAGCGTGTCGTCATCGGCAAGCTCGAGGACGCGCGGCAGGCTCATCACTCCCGAGCCGGTCGCCTCACGAGTGGATGCCACGCGGACGTCAGTTACCCAGCCCCAGAAGATGCGCCTGCCATCGGGCGCGAGCAGACTTTCCTGCGCGAAGTAGGTGCCGCCCGGCCAGTTCATCCGTATGTGCTTCTCGGGATGGAACGTCCAGTTCGCCCGGTCGAACTCGCCGATGTAGCAGCGGACCCCGATGACGTGGCTGATGCACTGGAGGACCCACTTGCGCCCCAGCTTGAAGAAGTCCGGGCACGAGCAGTCCTCGTGATCGAGCGTCCACTGCTGGTCGGGGTGCTCGTAGAAGGGGTGGAGGATGTCCCAGTTCACCAGGTCGTCCGAGATCGCGACCTGGAGCGTGTCCTTGCCGTTGGGCAGGCGATTGCCGGCGAGGAGGCAGCAGTACGTGTTGCCCTCGAGCCACAGATACGGGTCCCACACGCCGAGCTTGCCGTGCGCCGGGTCGCCCTCCTTCGGCATCGCGATGATCGGGTTGCCGGGATGCTTCTGCCAGCGGATCAGGTCGTCATCCAGCGCTGTTGCGACGCACACTCCGGCGCCGATCCCGCACCAGCACAGCATCGGCACGCCGTCCTTGTTGACGAAGGCGTTGGCGCTGAAGATGCCGACATCGGGATCGCCGGGCTCGGGCACGAGGCAGGGCGGATGGCACTCCCAGTTGACCAGATCGGCGCTCGACCAGTGCCCCCAGCAGTGGCCGCCGTGGGGCAGGCTCGGGTCCTGGTAGATGTACATGACGTGGTAGCGGCCGTTCCAGTAGATGGCGCCGTTGGGATCGTAGGGAAGAGCCACGCCCTCCTCGGGGAGGGCGGACAAATGGTACGTCGGCCATAGCTCGCCGGCCCGGCTGGTCGGGGGATCGTATCGCATGGCAGCTACTCCTCGGGTCAGAGCCCCATGGCCTCGAAGGCCTGCTCGTACAGCCAGTGTCCGAAGTCGGTGGGATGGTTGATGTTGTTGCCCAGGAGCGACGACTGGTCCTTGCGCCGGAGGACCATGTCCCAGGTATCGAAGACGTCGGCATAGGCGCCCCCGGCCTGCTCGGCGGCGTGGCGAGTAGCGGTGGCGAAGTCGGCCATGCGGTGGCGGCCGTAGTGCCACTTGTCATTGGGCGGGAAGCAGGAGAAGAGGATGACCTCGGCCCCCGGCTTGCGCTCGCGGATGATGCGGACGATCTCGACCAGGTTGGCCGTGAACTTGTCCGGCTCGGGGCCGCCGATATTGTGGTCGTTCATGCCGAAGCCAACGAGGACGAGGTCGGGCTTGTCGACCGTGCCGAGGTATTTGTCGAACCAGTCGATGCCCTGTTGGGACGAGTAGCCCGAGATCGACACGTCCTGCACGTCGATCTGAGCCTTGGGAAACTCAGCCTGCAGGTGGGCGGCATAGCGCCACTGAAATCGGTACTTCGTCTCGGATGCCTCGCCGCCGGCAGTGATGCTGTCGCCGTAGGTGGCGATCTTGAAGGGGCCGCCGGCCAGGAGCTTCCGCTTCGTCTCGACCAGGTACTTGGTCTGATCGTTGGGGCGAGCCCACGGCTTGGCGTGGGTGGTCGAGTAGTCGGCCCAGACGAACCACGGATGGTTGCCGAAGCCGGGGAACTTCGTGTGGTCGAAGTCCTCCTGCCCGTAGAGCATGTTCGTTGAGAAGTCAGGTATGCGCGACTTTTCGGTGCGGGCGATGGTGCCCTTCGCGTAGTCCACCACGTAGTCGGCGCCCTCGGTGAAGATGACGCTGCCTTCCTTGTCGGCAGCGTAGGTACTGCGGAGGAGCAGACTGCCCTTTACCACTTTGTCGAAGCACAGCTTGCCGGGTTCGGTCTTCACGAGAACCAGGCTCTCCCCCTGCACCTTCACGGTCTTGGCCGCGACGGCAAGGCCTCCGGCCGCGGTGAGTAGCGAGCAGACAATCGGCAAGACTCCCAGAAACCTGAGGTACATGGCATGTCTCCTTACTGTGCGGTCGCGCCGCTGAGCCGCGCGGGTAGTTCTCGCCTGCCCTACCGTTCACCTGCCGGCGACACGAAGCCCGTCAACCGACAAGAGGGGCCCGGGCCCCTGTGGAGAACATGGTCACAAGGCGTGGGAGAAGTGGGCGGCTGATGCGACCTTCTTGGAGGGGTGTGAGATGTCTCTGCGATACTGCCTGCTGGCGGTAGGACTTGCTCTGCTGGCTCCGGTGCTAGGCACCGCTGCGCCGAACATCTATCCCGACCCGGGCTTCGAGGCCACGGGCGAGCCCACGGAGGCCCGTACCGGCGCGAAGGCCGCTCATCTCACCGTCGGCGGGCAGAGCCACTGGGCTGCCTTCGGCGGCCCTCTGGCCATCGAGCCTTTCGCCCGCTACCGCGTGACCGAGTGGTACAAGGGCACGGTTGGGCAGGGCACCTTCTTCGCCCCATACTGCTATTCGTGGGACAGCTACGAGTGGGCCTTCGTCAGCGACAAGGTCGTGCAGACGACGGCCGACTGGACGCAGAGCGAGGTCACCTTCGTCGCCCCAACGCCGACCATGTACGTGCATCCGCTGGCCTTCATCGACGCCGCTAACTGCGACGTCTGGGCCGACGATATCGTTGTCGAGAAGATAGCCGAGCCCGCCGCGGTCATGGCGGAGATCGCCACCAAGCCGATGCCGAGTGAAGACGACAAGAAGCTAGTCGCCCGCTGGAAGGTCCTGCACGGCGATGTCTCTGCCGCGCGTAAGCTTATGGAGAGCAGCGACGGATTGACCCGCGCCGACATCGCCACCGTCATCGCGAAGGCCATGCCAGATTTGAAGGCGCGGCGGCCGTATGTCGTCAATGTCGTGGCCTACGGGGGCCCGACCTACAACGAGGGCATGGCCCGCTTCCAGGAGGCGAGCGCAGGGATGAGCGACACCGATAAGATCGCTGTGTGTGCCGATGCGCTGCGTGTGAATCCCGGGCTGGACCGCTGCGGGCGAGCGGTGAGCGCGATCGTGATGAGCGTCCTCTCAGGCAGCGCCGGGCCGCATACCGTGGCCGAGGACAAGGCGCGCATGGCCGCTCTCGGCAAGCCTCTTCGCGCCGCGCTCGATGCCGCGCCCGCCGGATCAGCAGCGGCCACTGAGGCGCAGAAGGGTGTGCAGGCTCTGGACGCCGCGGCCGCGAAGGTCGCCGACCGCGCCGCTGCTCTCGGCCACTGCGAGGTCCGCCTGGGCGGCAAGGTTCTCAGCCCGGCGACCCACGCCATCGTCTTGCCCGACAAGCCGACGCCGCAGGAGCAGTACGCCGCCCGCGACCTCAACTATCACCTAGAACTCATCACCGGCCGCGCTCTGCCGATCAAAGCCGAGAGCCAGGCCGGGCAGGCGATCGGCATCTACGTCGGCCGCTGCAAGGCCGCCGCCAAGCTATCGCCGGCGGTGAAGACCGACTCCCTCGGCCTCGAGGGGCTCCGCATCCAGACCGCCGGCCAGCGCCTCTTCCTCGTCGGCAACAAGCGCGGCGTCCTCTACGCGGTGTCGACCTTCCTCGAGGACTACCTGGGCTGCCGCTGGTTCACGCCCGACTGCGCGACCTGGCCGACCACCGGCACTGTCACTGTCCCGTCGATCAAGCGCACCTTCCAGCCGCCGCTCGAGTACCGCGCGGGCGACTACCCCGTGTCGCGCCAGGCGGAGTTCGCCTTGCACAGCCGCCTCAACGGCTCCGGCTATCCCCTCACCGAGGAGCAGGGCGGCCACATCGAATACCGCGGCTTCGTGCACACCTTCAGCGCCCTCGTCCCGCCGGAGAAGTACTTCGCCACGCATCCCGAGTACTTCTCGGAGGTCAACGGTCAGCGCCAGTCGGGCTACGCTCAGCTATGCCTCACCAACCCCGATGTCCTCCGCATCGCCACGGAGACCGTGCGGCAGTGGATCAAGGAGTCGCCGGGCGCCTCCATTATCTCGGTCTCGCAGAACGACGCCGGCCTCTACTGCACGTGCCCGAAGTGCAAGGCTGTCGCCGACGAAGAGGGCAGCGAGTCCGGCCCGCTGCTGCGCTTCGTTAACGCTCTCGCCGACAACATCGCCAAGACCAACCCCAACATCGCCATCGACACGCTGGCCTACCAGTGGAGCCGCAAGCCGCCAAAGCTCACCAAGCCGCGGCCCAATGTCATCGTGCGCCTTTGCAGCATCGAGTGCTGCTTTGCCCATCCCCTCGGCACCGACCCTGTGAACGCGAGCTTCGCGGACGACATCCGCGGTTGGCACAAGCTCTGCAACCGCCTCTACATCTGGGACTACGTCATCAACTACGCCCACTCGATCTGCCCCTTCCCTAACCTCTACTCGCTGCGGCCCAACATCGAGTTCTTCGTGAACAACGGGGTGAAGGGTATCTACGAGGAGTCGTGCTACTTCACCAAAGGCTCGGAGCTGCAGGAACTGCGCAACTACATTCTCGCGAAGACGCTGTGGGACCCTAGCTACGACACCGATAAGGCCATCCGCGAGTTCTGCGACGCCTTCTACGGCCCGGCGTCGGCGCGCGTGCAGGAGTACATCCAGCTTATTCACGCGCCCTTCCGCGACGGCAAGGGCCCGCACGTGATGATCTATACGCCGCCGAACGGCTATCTGAACCTGGACGAGATGGCGGATGCGTCGGCGATCTTCGACCGTGCTGAGGAGGCTGTGAAGGGCGATCCGATGCTCCTGCACCGCGTGCAGGTGGCGCGGCTGCCGGTCCTCTACGCGCAGATCGCGCTGGGTGCGCCGAACATCCCGGCCCTGGCAAAGCAGTTCGCGACCATCGCCCACGCGGAGGGCGTGACGATGATCAACGAGGGTGGCGGGCTGGACGGCTGGCTGAACTCACTGCCCAAGTAGAGCGGCCGGGTCGACGTCCTCACAGTTGATCGTCATCACGGGCTCGAGCGTCTTGTCCAGGAGCCCGAAGGCCCATCGCGTCCAGTCCGACGCGGTCTTGCCCTCATACCCGAGGCACGTGTTCCGCCCCAGGTGGAGGCCCCTCGTCGACGTGACGAGGATGTTGGGCCGCGGGCATCCGCTCATGCGGTTGCCACTGATCGTGATGTTGCTGTGCGCCCCGGCGGGAGCGATCGTGGGAACGCCGCCGAAGGCGTAGACGGCGATGGGGACGTCGCCACAGTCGCGGATGGTGTTGTTGAGTATCCTCACGTTGCTGCTGCTACCCGACTCCAGCCACCACCACTCCGGCGCGACCATGATCGCCGCCATGACGTTCCCCGTCATCGTGTTGCCTTCGATGACGCCGTCGCTGGCCTTGATGAGAATGCCCCGCGATCGGTTGAACCCGAAGTTGCAGCCCCGCACGACGAAGCCGTTGCCGTGGCGAGAAGCCGAGCAGACCGCCGAGCCCATCGGCAGATCGATCTCCCGGTCGAGGGTGATGCGGAAGGTCTTCGCGTGCGCGAGCCACTCCTTGATCCCGGCGTCCATGCCCTGCTTGGCGATGAACTGCCTCTCCGCATCGTTGACCTCAACGTCCGGCTCGACGCTCACGACCTTCGCATCGGGCGGGCGCAAGCCGGCGTAGGAGAGCAGTTCAACAGTGTCGCCCGCGGCGATGTCGATCCCCTCGCGCTGCTTGGACAGGACGCGGACGACGCGCCCGTTGGATGCCGTGATGAGGTGGTAGTCGCCGCAGATGTTGATGCAGTCGTCGCCCATGAACCGCGCCGCGCACTCGATATACGACGGTCCCTTGGTTGCATAGAGGCTGTGGAAGGCGTCGGCATCGAGGGACCGGATCCGCGGCTCGGCGCGCTTCACAGGATCGCTCTCGGCCGGACGGCGATCGATCCTGCAGCGGTAGTACGTCGTCCCGTCGCAGTTGAATTCCACGAAGCCAAAGCAATTGGAAGCCCAGACGGTCACGTCCTCGAGCCGCACTCCGCGGCTGCCGGCCACCTCGACGGCGTGGGGGATGCTGCCAGCGGGCGCGCTCTCGGAGCCAATCGCGATGATGTCGCCGACCTGCTCGGGATCCTTCGCGCTGCCGTTGGGACGAGTGATGCGCAGGTGCTTCGGATCGATCTTCTCCAGCGTCTTGATCGCGTACTCACCGACTCGATAGGTCCGCGTGTCGCCCCGGAAGATCTCGTACTTGAAGGTCGTCGCCGTGTCGGAGGTCGGGTAGCCGTCGCTCAGCTCGATATCGTGCACGGTCTTGTCCGCCGACAGCGCGACGATGCGCCCCTGGGTGAAGGGCAGCGGGTCGTAGTCGATGCTCAACCCGCGCACGGTCACGTTGACGCAATTGCCGATCGACAACGCCCGCGTGGTCTCGGTGCAGATCATCTCGACGCCGTCGCAGACGATTTTTACGTCCTTCAGATTTCTTAGCGCCAGACACTCACGGTTGCGCGGCTTTACGCGGTAGCGGCCGGGCGGGACGGTGATGATCTTGCTGCCCTTCGCCAGAGCGGCGTCGATGAAGCCCTGCAGGTCGAAGGATTGCCCGGTCGCCGCGCCGGCGTGCGGTGAGACGGCCAGCAGTACAAGCAGTAGGGACAACGAACGCGGCATCGTGCGCCTCCGGTGTGTTACGCGGGCCAGCTCTGCTCAACGCGGGCGAGGGATGCGGGTGATCGAGATGTTCGCCCATCGCGTGGACGCCGCCGTGCCGCCCTCGGGCTCGACGTCGGCGAAGAGGATCCGGGTCTCGCGCAAGTCGTCCATCGGTATCGGCCCCGTGTCCCAGAAGGGCATGTCCCACGGGGTGTCTCCCGCGAGGCGGACCACGACGCGGAAGGTGCGAGGCGTGATCTCGAGGCGGACGCGGTAGGTCTTGCCCACCTCGACTTGCGGGCTCTCCGACCGTAAATGCCAGCCCGCGCTCGTGTCCGACCATGGCCCGTCGAGCTTCGCCGTGGACTGAGTGAAGACGCCGAAGTGGTCGCGCGGGCCATAGAAGGAGAAGCGGTACGACTCCGTGCCGACCTCGGTGGCGGAGATGACCATCTGGCTATCGACGCCCATCTTCAGCGGCGTGAGGTCACACTCGGCGGCGAGGACGTGGTCGTCGTCGAGAGGCAGGACCTGCCGCGTGGCGATGCCCGACTGCTTGCCCCAGCCGCCCGGCGCGGTCGTCTCCATGTGGCCGTCGGCCACCTTCGGCGTGGCCTTGATGATCCATCGCGCCGGGTCAAGGGACTGGAAGATTTCCGCGATCAGCATGTCGACGGCATGCGCGGAGGGTTGCCCCAACGACAGGGACTGCAGGTGACCCTCGACGGTGCGAAGCTCACGAACGAGATCGAGGTCGCCGCACGGATCGCCCCGCTTGTATAGCGGCGCATCCAGTCGCGTGATCTCCTGCTGGCGAGCGAGGGCGCCAGCCCACAGCGCGGCCTTCGCGGCCGCCGTAGCCTTCGCTTCCTCCGCGGGCAAGCTCGGACCCTTCGCGAGAAAGGCCTGCGTGTCGATCATCAGCACTTCGCGCTCGGCGTGAGCCGCGATCTTCTCCGCCGCGAGATGAAGGTCGGCCAGCACATCCCGCCGGCCGATGGACGCCTCCTTGGACTTGAGCGACGCCTGAACCTGAGCCACCCGCGCCTGCACATCGACGGCGCCCTGGCGGATTGCGACGAGCTTCTCCTGCGGCTCGCCCGCCGGCGTGAACAGGTCGCGGCAGTGACGCCAGGCGCCCAGGAACGTGTTGCCCAGGTACCCCGGCTCCTGCGTGTCGTACACGCCGACCACGTCATGCAGCGACTGGTTCGCAAGCTCAAGCTGCGACTTGCAGTCGTCCAGATGCTCCCACGCGGATGCCATCGCGTCCGCGGCAGCGTCGGTGCGGCAGTCGTAGAAGTGGCGCGTGAAGGCCCGCGTGAATTCGCGCTGGTACTCGGCGAGCGGCCGCTCGGGATGGCTCCAGTTGCACTGGCCATTGAGCGCGAAGCCGTACCAGATCGAGTCGAAGGCGCGCAGGCGGTGCTTGGAGAACGAGGCCGTGACCGTGCCCCAGAAGTCGGCCTTGCGTGGTGCCGAGGCCCCCGCCTCGTGCCTGACCCGCGCGGCCTCTTGCACCATATCCGCGATGTTGAGCGTCCCTGTCTGCTCCAGCGGGGCCCACGCCTTCTTCGGCGACTCCGGCGAGAGGTCGGCCAGGTAGAAGCAGTGGTTGTACATGGCCGACACGCCGACCACGTCGTAGCCGCGCTTCATGAGTCCGTCGATGCCCGCATAGTCGCGCCAGTATTTCCAGAACCCCATCACTGTGTCGGTGGGGATGCGATCGATGTCCACCCAGTCGCGGCCCGGGCCGTACATGTAGAACTCGTCGCCCCACATCATGGGGCGGATGGGCCGGCCCAGCTCCTTCGATAGCTCGTTGACGAGGCCGATGCATTTCACCGCGTGCCCAACCATGAGATCGCGCACAGTCTCGCCCGCGTCGATGCGCGCCTTGCACTTGGGGCAGTACCGCCCCTGCCACTGCATGTCGATCTCGCTGCAGCCGATGCCAATGACCGGCGACTGGTCGAAGAGGGTGAGCAGGTCTCGGTAGAGGCCCTTGATGAAGGGGTAGATCTCGGGCGTCGAGGGGCACATCTGGCCCGGCGACGTCGGCTCTCGATAGGGCTTGCCGGCCTCGTTGTTCCACTCGATTTCGTACGACTGGGCGAGGGTCTGGAGCGACGGAATGAGCGTCACATGGTAGCGCTTGGCCACGGCGATGATCTCGCGGGTGTCCTCGATCGAGAGCGTGCTCTCGTCGGCGCAGTCGGGAAACGAGGCGAAGGGGAAGAGGTTGTAGCACTCGAGGATGAGCGCATTCATCTTGAACTCGGCGAGGCGGCGGATCTGCTCGCAGAGATAGTCCTTCTCGACGACGCGGCCGAAGCGCTCCTGGCCGCCCTCGATGTACATGCCGCGAAGCTTGAACTCCGGCCAATCGCGGACGCTCATGCTCGGCAAGACGCCCTTCGCGGCATAGATGCGGCAGAGCTGGCGCATAGTCTCAGCGGCGTATAGCAAGCCCGCTGGCGACGCGGCGACGGCAGTGATGCCGGTGGCTCCAATAGCGATCGCGTAGGCCTCTTGGGCATATCCCGAAGTCGGCAGCGACGGCGTGGCGGCCCCTTTGCCGACGATGAACCGGCAGCCATCCTTGGGGTCGCCCATGCGGACCGTGACCTTCGCCCCGGCTTCCTCGAGCGCATCCGTCAACACGAGATGGCACGCCTCGTTGTCCGGGCCTGCTGGTACCTGGACCGTCACCGGGGCGCCTCGCAAGGTAAGGTGGCCGGACTGAAGGTTGAGCTGCTGGGGCTGTGGGGTCAGGCGCGCGGCAAGGTCATCCGCGCCCGCTGCCATGGTGACGAGGCTGAGCATGAGCAGAACTCCTCCGTGGAGGGCCGTTTTCACCGAACCGAGACCTCGATCCCTTCGGCGTCGGGGATCACGTTGACGCTCGCGGCGAAGTTCGCCGGGTCGCGGACGAAGGCGAGGTAATGGCGGAGGGCCTCGGCCGAGTTGACGCTATTGTGCGCGATGACCACGCTGCCCCCGGGCATGCGGTCGAGGCTGGCTTCGAGGATGTCGAGGTAGATGCCCTTGCCCCGGCCACCGTCGCCGTCGGCGTCGAGGTAGAGGAGGTTGATCTCCTCGGGGAACTCCGCGACGTAGGGCACGGCGTCGAGCGGAAGCACGCGGGCGACACTGGTCGGGTCGATCTTGCGGACGTTGCGCTCGGCCCGCTCGGCTTCCTCGGGCTTGATCTCGAGGCCGATGAGATGCGCTGCCTCATAGCACGCGCCTGGCCCCACCGCCGCGCCCGCGTTGCTGATGAAGGTGTTGCCGCAGAAGACGCCCGCCGCGAGCATGTTCCGCGGCTTCACGATCGCGTTGATCGCGTACAGTATCCGCTGCATCCGCGGCGTGATCGCGGTCCACGGTATCTCGAACAGCTCGGCCACGGCGCGCCGGTGAGCGAGAAACTTGTCGTGGTCGTAATCGGTGTGGGGGAGGATCCCGGCGTCCTTGAGCGCGGCGAGCGCATCATCGACGATCGCGATCTCCCTCTCGATCGGTTCGACCGCCTCGTGGGGATGCTGGTAGTCCATGTGATAGTCGTTCCAGTCCGGTGCTTCGAAGGTAAGAGCCAAGGGAGTCCTCCTCGATCTCAAGCTAACGAGTCTCAATCACGACCGCCGTCACCGAGTATGGCGGGAAGTCCATCCGCGTCAGGCCCGACGGCTTGACCTCGCGCACGATCGGCTTCACATGATCTTTCCACGCGAAGCTGTTGACCGCGGAGGGTGACGGCGCTGCGATTGTAGTCACGCGCAGGCGCGAGACGTCGGAGGCGCCTTCGATATTGATGCATCTGCGCTGTGCCTCGCCTCCGCAGTTTACCACGGTCACGCACAGGCGCTTCCCTTTCCTATCGCGCGTCGCCATCACATCCAGCGACTCATCCTCTGTAGTCTGCACCTTCAGCGCCACGTCGCCGCTCTCGTTGGCATAGAGCGACTGGACCCAGTGTGCTGGCGTCAGGTACATGTCCGACGGGCTCGTCTGCACGGACCCAGAGCACTCGGAGTTGCACAGGTTCGAGCGGTTGGCGAGAAGCACCATGTCGCTGTTGCGCTGGTAGAGATTAAGCATCCGCGCGACGAAGAGGCCGTTGTACATCGTGAGCAGCCACGCCCGCTGATCGCCCCAGTCGCCGGCCGTGTGGTTCCACTCGGTAATGCCGAGCCTGAGGTGCGGGTTGGTCGGCGAGGCCGCGATGCGCCTGCGAAGCTCGTCGATGTCGTGCGCCCAATAGGCCACGTCCGGGCCGTAGTAGTGCGGGCAGAGGACGTCGAAATCGCCGCCCAGGTCGTTGATGAGCCGGTCAGACGGGAAGCTGGCGATGATCTCGATCGACGGGTCCACCGCGCGCATCGCCTTCGCGAACTCGACGACGCGGTCCTCATACTCGCGTCCCGCCTGCTCATTGCCGATCTGCCAATACTTCACGGCGAAGGGTTTGGGGTAACCGTCGTCGACGCGCTTGCGACCATAGGGCGTAGTCGCCGCGCCGTTGCAGTACTCGACCTCGTGGGCGATGGACTGCGCGGTTCCGGAGTTCGAGTTGACGCACATTACCGGCTCGGCCTTGACCCTCTGGCAGAAGCGCAGGAACTCGGCGATGCCGACATCGTGCTCCTCGGTGTTGCCCCACGGCTGGTTGATGAAGGGCGCCCGCTTCTCGCGCGGGCCGATGCCGGTCTCCCAGTCGTAGAAGATCAGCGACGACCCGCCGAAGCGTATGCACCCCGGCTTGCTCGCCTTCACCGCGGCGACCACGTCCGGCCGCCAGCCGTCGACGGCGTCGTCGGGCATGAGCGAGACCTTGCCGATCCAGAGCGTCCCCGGCCCATCGAGGGCAATCGCGAAGTCGGCGTGGTCATCCGTCACCGGCGAGGTGAGGACGCCCTCCTGCCGCTCCCAGTCCGTGCCGACGCTCTTCAGTTCGATCGAGTCATAGACTTCGAAGTACGCGCCGTAGTCGCGCCCCAGCAGAACCTTCACCGTCCCGCCGAGCTTCGCCCCGCGAAAGTAGCCGTGGAAGTGGAGCTTCTGCCCGGCCTTCACCGCCACGCCCGACTGCAGGATCCCGGCCAGGCTGCCGGGGTCGCCGGTGAAACGCACCCGTGCCGCCTGGCTGCCGACGAAGGGCTTCTCGCGATCGCGATCGAAGGCCACCTCGCCGGTGACAGGCGCGCCGTAGGGTCCTTCGCCGCATCGGAAGGCACGCCACACTTGCCCGTGGAAGCTTAGCTCGAGCCGATAGAGGCCGCCAGGCTCCGTCAGCCCCGCGAAGGACCTGTCCTGCAGCTTGTCGGCCCACATCCCGGGGATCATCTGGTTGAGGAACTCCACGAACTCCCCGTAGATGAGCGGGCTGATGCGCTCCTTGCGTAGCGGCGTGGCACTAACGGTGATTGTCTTCACGGCGAGCCCCCCTGCGGCAGGTTCAGGATTGGCGGTGGCGCAAGTTGCGGCCATCATAAGCACGCATGCCTGTCCCACGAGCCGCGCCTTCATCTCACTTACCCTCTCCGCCCCACGCCTTCGCCGCCCACACGTCCATCGGGCCGTAGCGATCTTCCCACGTCGTATACATCGCGCCCACGACGCCGGGGACGCCCTTCGAATTCGTTAGCCACTGGGCGATGCCCGAGCCGTCCTCATCGCCGTCGTAGTAGCCCGAAAGGATCTGCTTGCACCCGAGGTCGGCGAAGAACTGGCAGTTCTTGCCCTTCGCGTCGCCGTTCCAGTTCACGATGCCGACGTCCGGCGTGAGGCCCAACCAGGAACCTGCGAGCGACCCGTTCACCGCATAGAAGTGGTCCACCGCGTTGTGCATGGGGTCGAACATGTCGCTCCACACCCAGATTCCGGCGTCGGGGCGGACGTCGCGGAGGATCTGCGCCGCCTTCTTGATATTCCAAGCCAGCAACTGCCCCGGCGTCATGTGCATCGCCTGGCACGAGGCGCACTGGTTCACGACGCGCAACTCGTCGTGTTCCATGAAGAACGCCGCCGGGTGAAGCAGGTCGTTGGCCTTGACCACATCGGCGCGCCATTCGTCGAAGATCTTCGGCTCGCTCAGGCAGCTTGTCACGCGGTCTTCGTAGACGATGATGGGGTGGTAGTAGCTGATCCGCAGCCGCTCGCCTTCCTGGATGCGCGTGCCGGCGGGGAGCTTCACGACCGGCTCGTCGTGGTAAGCGATCCATGGGTGTAGATAGGGGTCAACGATCCTCGCGTAGTCGCGCCCTTCCTCGTACACCGTCCCGTTCTCGCCGCGGACCGTGACCGGACAGCCGGGCCGCCGCAGGACATTGACGAGGCCCATCTCATCGACGCTGAGATCGTCCCACCAGAGCTTGCCGCTCTCACCTCCCCAGGTGCCGAGGTAGAGATTGCACTCTGTGTGGTCGAGGCTGTTGAAGGCGAGGTCGTAGCGCTTCCAGTCCTGCGTTTGTTCCACGTGAAACGTTTGGAAGCTGATGGACTGCGATGCGTCGGCCGTAAGCACCTTCACCTCGGGGCTCACGCCGACCAGGCCCTCGGTCTTGACCCATACCGAGATATGGTAGTGGCGATAAGGCTGGAGCTTGAGGGGCTGCTCGATGCGGCAATGATTGCCGGGGTTCTTCGGGTAGTTCTCCATGCGCAGCGAGGTCCTGCCGCCGTGGACGACGTCGTGGTCGGCGAAGGTGCTCACGCCCTCATTATCCTGGAAGGCCCAGCCCTTGAAGTGGTTGTCGGCCACGTCCTCAAAATCGCCGTTGAGGACCTTCGTCGGGTTGTCCTGCTGCAAGACGAGCTGGCCGCCCTGGGCGATGAAAAGGGCGTCCTTACAGAGGAGGCCCTCCTCGTAGTTGCGGTCATGCGTGCCGCCCATGACCATGGCGATGAGGTCGAGGCCGTACTTCTTGGCGGCGGCCTTCAACTCCTCGGCCTTCTCCGGCGCGACGTCGGCGCCGAAGACGACGCCGTTGTACCCATCTTTCTGCGCGCGGGGGAAAAGGGCGATGGTGCGGTCCACATCCTTCGGATCGCTCATGTTGCGCCACAGGAACAGCCAGCGGTGTGTCAGGCGGGTCTGAGGTTGCGAGCGTGCGAACTGCAGAGAGCCGAGGACCAGCAGAGCACCAGCGAGGACGATCATGGTCCTGCCCGCGAAGCCGTGACGCATTGCGCCACCTCCTGGAGGCCCTTCTGAAAGCATCGCTCAGCCCCGCGCGCCAGAGACAGCACAGCCTCGCAGCCACCGCCGCGAGGTCGCCGGCCAAGCCCCGGTCTGCGCTAGAGCGAAGGTACTCCGGGACCGTCAGTCCTTGCCTTCGCGCTCAGCCTTCCTCTTGGCGAGGCCGGGGTACTCCCGGTGGACGGCCGTCTCCACCGTGGTGATCAACTCGGTGAGCGTGCCGTCCCACCAGTCGGGAGCTTCGCCGTCGTACTGATGGACCCTCGCAAGGGCATTCCGGCCGTGGGCCAGATCGTTGATGGGATAGTGGTCCTCGTTGTCCTTGACCTTGGGATTGGTCTTGGGGACTGCATACCCGGAGCTGCTCGGTGCTTCCTTCCTTCCCTTTTCAGTCATGTCCACCCCTCCTTCCAACCCAAGTCTAGGTCGCAAAGAAGGGCGCCGTCAACCGCCGGCGGCGGGTTGCCAGAGGTCGAGGTCGTCGATCCACAGCTTGCCCTGGCCGCCGCCGATGACATCCACGACGAAGGCCGCGTTGTCGGTGCCGGGCGGAATCTGGTCGGCAGGTATCGTCCCCTCGACCAGCGTCCAGTCGGTCGTGCCGGTGGGAATCTTGCCGCACGCGTCGACGGTGGTCCAGCCGCCCTCGATCTCGCCGAGCTTGCCGTTCGTTGAGAGGCACCAGGTGTGCAGCCACTTGTCCGGCGCGAAGCACGCAAGGCTGAGCGTCGCCGTCGCGCCCGAGAAGCCTTCGGCCTTGATCCAGCACCGGAGCTTTACCGGCCGTCCGGCGACCGGCCGCACGCCCCAGTGCACGAGGCGGCGATCGAAGGGGCCATCGAGGCGCAGGCTGCCTGGCCCGGCGTGGCCGACCTCGCCATCCCAGGCGTAGGGGCTGTTCCGCTGCGGGGTCCACTCGTAGAGATTGCCGAGGAAGAAGCCGCCGTCGGGGATGAAGTCCGGCTCGCCGGCGGTCACCGCGATGGTGCGCGCCACCTCGAAGGGCCCGGCCAATCCGAAGGTGCCCTTGCCGAACCGTGCTCTGATCCGCACGAGCCCGGAGGCGCGCTTCAGATCGGCCGACGCCGACAGTACGACGACCTGCCCCATTCCCTGAGCGGCCGCACGGACGGTGGCCGTGACAGGCAAGCCGGGCTGGATCTCCACCGTGATCTTCGCGTCGTGAGACGCTGGCATGCTCACCGTCGAGCTTGCGCCCGCCCCGAGCATGACCTCGCGCCGATCCGGCTCGGCGGCACGTTCAGCCTGCGCGCGAGCGGCCAATTCGCGGCTGCCCTCGATGTAGAGCGGGCCATGCGAGAGGTCCGCCTTGATTGTCCGCGCTTGCCCCGCGGCGACCTGGTTGCCGAACATGTCGCAGACGGTGAGTCGCTCATCGGGCAGACAGCCCAGGTCGGTGGCGGACAACTCCTCCGCCTTCGTCCCGTGGTCATCCCACACGACCGCTACCGGCCCGGTGAACGAGACCTGGTGCAGGTAGTCGGTGAGGTCTTGGCAGCCCAGGCAGTCGCGCCCATCGATCTCNNGCGTCGCCCGTCCACTGATCCTTGTGGGCAGCGTCGCGAGGGTCGTAAGTACAGAACCAGTAGGCCTTCATCCGCGGATCGACGGACAGGGCCTCGGCGTACAGGGCCGGCAGCCACGACGCCTGCTGCATCTCCGAGCAGTTGAATTCCTTCGAGTACTCGGGGCTGAAGTCGTAGGCGGGGGTGCCAAGCTCATTGATCCACAGCGGCTTATCGCCCATCCCGTAGCGGCGGAGGATGTCACGGGTCCGCGCGGTTTTGGTGAGGAAGCTGTGCGGCGGGTCGTAGATATGGATGCTGACCGCGTCGAGGAAGTCTTTGGCGCCCAGGCGGCCGACGTTCTCCAGCCACTGCTCGTAGCCGGCCAGCGAGATGCCCACCACGGTGCACTTCGGGTCGGCACGCTTAGCCGCCGCGTAGCTGGCCTTGAGCATCGCCACGTAATGCTCGCCCGAGTGACGCGTCGCCTCGGGCCACATGCCGTCGGGCTCGTTCCATATTTCGTAGTGGCTGATGCGCCCGCGATACTGCTTGACGAGCTTCTCGACGTACGTCCCCCACAGGTCCATCTTCGCGATGGACGGCATCGACCATCCCGTCTGGCCCGAGGCCCACGACGGCGCGGCGAAGAGGATGTCCTCATAGCGGAGGCCGTACTTGTCCATGCGCCGCAGCGCCGCGTCGAGGGCGCGCGTGTCCCACTGGCCCGGCTGGGGCTCCTGCATGTTCCACGTGTTCTCCCACGCGAGCCACGGCCGGATCCAGTGCACGCCCGCCTTGGCCATCATCGGCACCTGGTAGGCGTACCACCAGATCTGCTGCTGGAAGATGTTGATGCCAAGGCCCGAGCGATCGGGGTCGGCACCGATGGGCCGTGGCAGGCGACACACGCGCGTCTTAGCGACCGGCAGGCCCAGCGCAGCGGCCGTCACCTCGAAGATGCCGAAGCGGCGCAGCGGCAAGGTGATGCTCGCGGACGACAAGGCGGCTGCCTGCGCCGGCGACTTAACGCTTCCGCGCCACACCACCTCGCCCGTGGCATAGTCCGTAGCCGTGACGTTGACGTCGGCGCCTGGCCGCAAACTCGGCCCCGCAACGAGCGTCACCTTGACCGGTTCGCTTTCATCGAAGACCCCGCCGACCCGATCTGTGAGAAGCCGCGGATTGAGGCGAGTGTCGTCCTTGTCGCCTGCGAGCCAAACCGGGAACGGCTTGCCGCCCACCATCACGTACAGCCCCGCGACGTACCGGTCGCCCGTCGTCGCCGGCCCGAGGCTGATGCCCTGCAGGCGGCAGCGCAGCACGCCCTTTTCCGCCTGCGCGACCTCGACACTAGCCGCGAAGTATGGCTCATCAACGCGGAACCACGAGGTCTCACCCTCTGTCGTTGTCGGCTCGGAGACCTTCAGCGTCGCGTGCGCGAGGTCGTCAGGGAACTCGGGGTCGCAGCAGAGATAGGCAAGCCGCACATCCCCCCGCGCATCGCCCGGGAAGGCGAAGGCGGGCACCGGCCCCTCCAGGTCGATCCGCTGGCCCAGCGCATCGGGGAAGTGCCACTGGCCGCGGAGGACGTCCAGCAACTCGACGGTGAAGGGCTGCAGCGGCAGATGCACGCTCGGCTTCTCGACAGTCTTCACCGGCCCCGCCGGCGCGAGCATGGGCGACTGGACTGCGGTCACCGGGCCGATACTCACCGTGTGCGGACCGCCGGTGATGCCCTGCCATTCGCCGAAGCAGAACCGCGCCTCGGTGATGCGCGTGACGTCGAGCCGGCCCGTCTTAGTGTCGCCGTGAGGTTGCGTATTCTGAGCGCTGAGGGTGACTTCACGCCAGGTCGGTTCGATGGGTACATCGGCTGCGAAAGACCCGCCCTCACCGCGGAGGACGATCTCCAGGCGACTGGTCTTCTCATCGCCCTTGAGCCAGAGCTTCACGGCATTGAACGCGCCGTCGAGCTTCGGCAGTGCGAGGTCAAAGGCGCACGCCCGTTCGTCGCGGCTGATGTCGGGCACGGTGACCGCCACGGCGCGATGACCCGTCGGCCCATCCACCATCGCCGCCGTTGCCGGGATCTTCGTCTCGAAGCGCAGCGGCGACTGGGCCAGCCCATCCATCGAGAACCATTCATGCCCGACGGCTGCGGGCTGCGCATGGCTCGCAATCGGCACAACGAGAAGCAGGATCAGCGCTGGCAGTCGCATGTCAGTCCGAACCTCCGGGGTGATCAAGGGCCGCCCGCCTGGCGAAGTAAGCTCGCATGGCCTCGCGCTCCTCATCCAGCAGCTTCGTCATCCGGTCGAAGTGCTCGGCCATGGTGCTGACACGCCCGTCGCCGAGGTCGACGGACCTCGGCGAACGTCCGGCGTAAAGCGGCGCCAGGTCCACGAGCACATGATGCGCCGCGAGTAGCCCGAGCATGTGATGAAGCTGGGTGACGCCCGAGCGGCTCCGCACGTCCGCCGCGACGGCCAGGTGCGGCAGCCCCCTCAGCACCTCATCGACAAAAGCCGTCAGGTTGCCGCGCGGCCCGACCTCGACGAAGATGCGCACGCCGTCAGCGTACATGACCTCGACCGTTTCCTGGAAGCGAACCGGCATCGTCCATTGACGCCAGGCGAGGCGTCGGAACTCGTCCAGATCGTTCGGCACCTTCGCGGCCGTCGCGCAGGAGTACAGCGGCACCTCGGGCAGTGCCTTGATCCACCGCGCGAAAAAGCCCTCGAAGCCCAGGGCGTAGTCTTCGAAAAGAGGCGTGTGGTAGGGGCGATCGAAGGGCAGGCGCTGGCACACGAGGCCCTCGCGCGTGAACGCCGCCAGGGCTTCCTCGGCGCAGTCGACGTCCAGGACCGCCACGCACTGGTGCGGGCAATTGTCCATCGCCACGTAGGCCCCACCTGCCAGATTGGCAAGCAGGTCCTTCACGGACGATGCCGGTGCGCCGACGGCGAAGATCGAGACCTCCTGCCCAGGGCCGCGACCGGCCGCCTCCTCGTGCGCCTCGCGCAGGTCAGCTATGAAGGCAGCCATGCTCTCGTCGGTCACCGGCCCGAGGGATCCACACGCCGCCAGGGCCGTGTACTCGCCCGCGCTGTGTCCCGCGAGGGCGTCCGGCCGAAGGCCGAAGTCCTCCAGCAGGCGCAGCAGCGCGAAGTTCGGCAGCATCACCGCGCCCGCGACCTCGGTGACGCGCCACATCCGCGCCTCCAGCGCGGCCCGCTCGTGCTCGGGCAAGTCGGGCGACGGGAAGATGTATTCGCTCGGCGCGACCCAGCCCTCGTGCTTCGCCCCGAGGTCATCTGCAAGCTCGAAGACGTGGCGCACCTGAGGGAAAAGGTCGCGCAGGTCGGCCAGCATGTACTGGTACTGGCTCCCCTCGCCCGGAAAGAGGAAGGCCATCGTTCCCTCCGGCCCGAGCGGGCGGCGGAAGTAGTAGATGCCCCGCGCGTCCTGCCTTCGGTCGCGATCAGGATCAGCGAGCAGTTCACGCGCCTGTTCTAACTTGGCTACCAGGTCGGCGGCTGATCCCGCCACGATGGCCAGCGTCGCCGCGCCTTCCTCTCCGCCGACGTTCAGCGTGTGCGCGAGGTCCTTCAGGTCGACCGAGGGCTCTCTCGATAGGAGGGCCTCAACCTGGCGAAGGCGCCCACCCAACGCACCGATGTCCTCGGCCGACACGATGAACAACTCCGTGTCCCAGCCCGTCGGGGCAGCCTCAGGTTGTTGGCTCTCGCTGCTCATTCGCTCTTCGCTCGGAGTTCGCTGCGCGAACTCAGCCGATTGAGGAGGGCGCTGCC
This sequence comes from Armatimonadota bacterium, assembly GCA_003170595.1. GTDB lineage: Bacteria > Armatimonadota > Zipacnadia > Zipacnadales > FEN-943 > FEN-943. The sequence goes on along the minus strand of PMZA01000440.1, from coordinate 45,561 downwards.
GGCCGCCTCGAAGTGCTCAATTGCAGCCACCAGTCTCCCGTCCATGTCCACGAAGTAGACGTTCGAATCAATCACCAGCCCTGCGTCCGCGCGCAGGCCTTCCATCCAGCACCTGACCGTATCACCCTTCGGCCGACCATACAGCTTGCACGACGCGAAGCGCGTCGGCAAGGGGGTGACGTCGAGGTGCGTGCGACTCCATACGAGGCCGAGCTGCAGGCCGGAGTCGAAGGCCACCGGGTCGAGAAGCCACTCGCCCTCAGGCGCATCCGCCAGCACAAGCTTCGGCGTCGACCCGGCCACCACTCCGACCGCACCGGTCGGCCCCAGGCCTTCGATGCGCACGAGGCCTTGCAGCAGCGGGCCATGGAACATGTATCGCTCGTACGCCTCCTCGGCTGTCACGTCCGGAGGCTCGAAGCCGTTCGCCGGCGGTGCGTAGCAGGGACTAGACGGGAGAGCCTCGCTGAGCCTGACGACCGCCTGATAGCACGGGCGGCCGGGGTTCGCGCACTCGGAGACTTCGACCTCGACGGCGAGACCCTCGTTACCGTTAGCCGAAGGTCTCAGCCGCGCCGACACCTTCACGTCCAGCGGCCCGTTGCGCAGCACCACGCCCTTTAGCATTCGGAAGTCGCGGATCTCCACAACTTCGAGGGCCGGCCTAAGCTGCTTGGCCGCTTCCGCCATCATCTCGACCGCGAAGGTCATGGGCAGCACCGGACGGCCGTCGAGCCGGTGATCGTCGAGGTAAAGGTCCTGAGCCGGGTCGAGCGTGCGCACGATTTCGATCGCGACATCACCGTCGACGACCATGCGCCCACCGTGCAGCAAGGGCAGCAGCGCCGTGGCGGCTGGCGAAGCTGCTGACCGCTGTGGGCGCTCGCCGCCGATCCATGCATCGATCGCCCCTCCGGCGGCCAGGACGACCTGCGCCTCGCCCTTACACCCGCGCGTCATGTCGAGAGCACACATGGCCGCACCCGCCTCGGGCGCGAGGAGGGATAGCCCCTGGCGGGCCAACTCACGCGCAACCTCCGCGTTGACCATGCCTCGCGCCCACGGCCCCCAGGTCTGCGCCACCACACGGCCGGGCCACCGCCCATCGAGGTAGGCCGCGTACTCGCCCAGGATCGCGTTGGCGGCGGCATAGTCGCACTGGCCCCGATTGCCGACCACGCCCGCGGTCGAGGAGAACAGCACGAGGACCCTGATCTCCGCCGTCTCGAGCGCCCGGCTCAGCAGGAAGACGCTGTCAGCCTTGGTGTCGAAGACGCGGTCGAAAGACTCCGGCGTCTTGTCCCTGATGAGCTTGTCCTCGACGACACCCGCGCCGTGGACGACCACATCGAGGCGTCCGTGCGCCGAGAGAACGCCGGTGACGAGCCTAGTCATCGCGGCTTCGTCGCGGACGTCTGCCTGCCGGTACTCCACGCGCGCGCCGGCGTCGGCGAGGCGCTGAAGGTTGGCGCGGATCTCACGGTCGCGCAGCAGGCGAGCGTACGCTGCCTCGACATCGCGCAGGCCACTGGGGCCGCCGTCGGACTGCAGAAGGGCGTGCAGCGCAGGCTTGATCTCGGCCGGGGACGACAGCCGCTCAGTGCGCGGGTCCTCAGCCTCTGGCATGGGCGATGCGCCGACGAGGATCAGCGTCGGGTGGTACAGGCGTGCCAGATCGTGGGCGACCTCAGCCGTGATGCCCCGCGCGCCGCCGGTGAGGAGGAAGACCCAATCCTCGCCTGGATCAAGAGTGATCGGAGACCCGTCACCGAGCTCGCGCGCCTCCAAGCCGGTGGTCGTCCTGCGCCCGTCGTCATACGCCACATCGACCAGAGCATCGTCCGCTGCCATCTCCGCCAGCAAGCGCTCCGCCAGCAACGCCGGCTCCTGGGCGGGATCCAAGCCGACGGCCTTACATCGCACTCCGGGCCACTCGCGCGCGGCGGTCTTGACGAAGCCCGCAAGCCCACCGTGGCCCGGGAACGCCGGGTCCATCGCGCTTACCAGCCATCCCAGCCCGGCACCCGCCGCTCGCGACAAGTAGAACAGCGACTTAACGTCGCGGCGCAGGCGTGCGCGCCAGGCCGCGAGGTCCATGGCTTCGAGCGCCGGCGCGCCGGCAAGGGGCAGGAGATGCACGATCGCGCACAGCGGCCCGTGCTCCTCGATAACGCGCGCGACCAGCCCTTCCACCGCCTCCGCGTCCATCAACTCCTTGCCCGAGACGACGACGGATGATCCGCCCAGGTCGGTGATCTTCGCGGCCATAGCCCCTGCGATGCCGCGCCCATCGTCGGTGATGAGGATGGTGCGTCCCGGAGGGAAGCTCGGCGCCTCAGCCGGCAGGTCAGGTGCGGCGACGCGCGTCAGCACGATGCGCCGGATGGCATCGATCGTCGCAGCCCTAGGGGCTTCTTCCTCTGCCGCCGGTTCCATCGACAACCCACGCTCGCCACCCACGGCCACTGCGCCCTCAACCCACGCGATGATCTGCTCCAGCGTCGTCAGGGCGATCAGGTCCTCTATCGCCTCCGTATCCAGGCCTCCGCCCGCGGGCAGGAACTCGCGCTGGATGGCGCCGAGGATCTCGACGCGCTTGATCGAGTCGATGCCGAGGTCGGCCTCGATGTGCAGGTCAAGGTCGAGCATGTCTGGCGGATACCCTGTGCGCTCGCTCACGATGGCCAGGAGGCGATCGGCTACGTCGCCCGCTGGTGTTGGGGTGGCGTCCTTCAACTCCTCGACGACGGGCGCCGCGGTCTCCTCGACTGGCTCGCGTGCATCGAGGTACCAGCGCATGACCTCGCGGTGAGTCTCGGCCAACCGGCGCAAGAACTCGCGGTGCCGCGCCATCACTTCGTCGGCTTCGTCGCCGCCCTCGGGCAGAGTCATGCCCAGCGAAAGGGCCGCGTCGCCCACTAGCGGTATCGGCAGGACAGGCATCGGCTTGTGAGCAGGCCATGCGCGGCAACCCGTCACGAGCCATGCCGTCGGCGACGGCTGCGCCGGGCGTGTCTCCTCGACGAGGCGGTCGAGGTCGAGAACGCGTGCGTCTCTGCCGGCGAAGAGGTGGTCCGGCGCGACCTGCACACCCTCGATCCACAGCCGTCCGAGCGCCTGCAGAATCTGCGCCACTCCGCCATGGTCGGGCCGGTCGGTGGGCACGACGACATGCGGACGCCCGTCGAGAATCTGCCCGATCAGGGCCGTGAGAACCGCTCGCGGGCCGACCTCAACGAACACCCGCGCCCCGGCGTCGTACATGGCCTCGATCTCTTCGGCGAAGCGCACGGGGCTCACCGCGTGCCGGACAAGTAGGTCGCAGATCTCCGCGTCCTCGGTCGGGTAAAGTCCGGCCGTCGTGTTGGAGAACAGGTCTACGGACCCGGGGTGAAGCATCGTCGAGCGAAGAGTCTCCGCCAACTTCGGCAGCGCCGCCGAGACGTACGGCGTGTGAAAAGCGCCTGCGACGCCTAGGCGTCGGACGCGCAGGCCCAAGGCTGAGAGGCGCTCGGAGGCGGTTTCGATGCTTGCCTCGGCGCCGGAGATGACCGTCTGGGTCGGCGCGTTGACGTTGGCGATCCACACGTCGTCGAGGCCCTCGAGGGCTGAAGCCGTCTCAGACTCGCCGGCCTGAACGGCAGCCATCGCGCCCGGCGCATCGGCGAAGGCCTCGATCAGGAAACGCCCGCGCGCCTCGGCCAGTCGTGCCAGGTCCGCCTCGCTCAGCCTGCCGGATGCCGCCAGGGCGGCATGCTCTCCGAAGCTGTGGCCCGCGACCATGTCGGGCCGCACGCCGAAGGCTCCCAGCAAGCGGTGCATCCCCATGCACGCCGCGCCGAGGGCCGGCTGGGCGATGTTGGCGGCGGTCAGGGCCTCGCGCTGCGCCGATTCTCCGGCGGGCGTGAAGGCCGGCGGCGGAAAGACGTGATCGCCGAGGGGTCGCGGCAGGAGTCCTCCAAGCGCCGCCTCCGCCGTCTCAAAGGTCTCGCGGACTTCGGGGAAGTAGACGGCCGCCTCGCGCAGCATGTTCGGGTATTGCGATCCATGACCCGGAAAGACGAAGGCGATCTTGCCGTCGCGCGCGAGGGGATCTTCGCTCAGGTACACGCCGCGCTCATCGTGAATCGGCTGCGGGTGTGCCAGAGCGTCTCGGGCGATCGACAGCTTCGCCCGGAGGTCTTCGATTGACGAGGCGACGACCGCGAGGACGACCCTCTCTCGTGGCTGGGCCCGATGCCACTGGCTCAGCGCCAGATCGCGCAGGCGGGGCGTCGCGCCGCGATCGAACTGGTCGGTCATGCCATAAAGCTGATCCGCCAGTCCTTCTCTCGACGCCGCGCTCCATACGAGCAGCTCGGCGGGCCACTCATCGCACGCGGCCTGATCGTCGCCGGGCAGCCCGCCCCGGTACTCCTCCAGCACTACGTGGAAGTTTGTGCCACCGAAGCCAAAGGCGCTGACCCCGGCCCGCCGGGGCTCGTCGCCAGCCGGCTGCAGCCACGGCCGGGCCTCGGTGTTGAGGTACAACGGACCATCCTCGAAGCCGGCGCCCGGTAGGGGGGTGGTCACTCCCAGCGTCGGCGGCAGGACCTTGTGGCGTAGCGCGAGGATCGCCTTCACCAACCCGGACACGCCGGCCGCCGCCTTGGTGTGGCCGATCATCGACTTGACCGACCCGACCGCCTGCGAGCGAGGCCGTGCGCCCGCTTCCTCGACGAGGGCAGCGAGCGCCTGCGCCTCCGACCGGTCGCCCGCCACCGTCCCGGTGCCATGCGCCTCGAAGAGCCCGACCGATGCCGGCGACAAGTCGGCCCGCCGGTAGGCTCGGCGCAGGGCCTCAAGCTGGCCCTCGGCGCGAGGAGCGGTGAGGCCCTTCGCCCGCCCATCGCTGGAGCTGTCGACGCCTCGGATGAGGGCGTGGATGCGATCGCCGTCGCGTTCGGCGGTGTCGACGTTCTTCAGGACGAGCATGGCGCAGCCCTCGCCGCTGACGAGGCCGTCGGCCGCCTCATCGAAGACGCGGGCCCGCCCGGTCGGCGAGAAGGCCTGGGTCGCGCTGAAGCAGTAGTAGCCGAAGAGGCCCTGCAGCGCGTCTACGCCGCCGACTATCGCCATCTCCGCCTCGCCGACCGCCAGTTCCTTCAGCGCCACATCCACCGCCGCGAGCGACGATGCGCACGCCGCGTCCACCACGAAGTTCGGCCCGGTCAGGTCGAGACGGTTCGATATGCGCCCGGCCACGACGTTGGCGATTAGCCCCGGGAAGGAGTCCTCAGTCCATTGCGGCAGAGCGTCGCCGACGTCCGCGAGCATCTGCCAAGCGTCGGCGCCGAAAAGAAGCGGGAACGCGGCCCTGAGCACGTAGAGCCCGCCAAGCTCGCCCAGCCCGCTCGTCACGCCGAGGATGACTGCCGTGCGGCTGCGATCGAAGGCGCGGTTCTCATAGCCGGCGTCCCTGAGCGCTTCCCGCGCGGCCAGCAGCGCGACAAGCTGCATCGGGTCAATCTGGGCCACCGAGTTCGGCGGCATGCCCCACTCGGTCGGGTCGAAGGTCACCGGCGCAAAGAACCCGCCCCACTTGGAGTACGTCCGGTCCTTTTGGAGCCGGTCCGACGTGTAGACGAGCGTCGGATCCCAGTGGCTGGGCGGGACCTCGGTGATCGCGCACACGCGGTTGACGATGTTCGCCCAGTACGTGCGCAGATCGGGCGCACCGGGGAGGATGCAGCTCATCCCGACGATGGCGACATCACTGCGCGGAGAGGACGACCTGGCGCGATTTGATTCGGCGGACCGCAGATCGAGGCTCTCGAGGACTCGTGTCCCTCCGACGCACACGTCCTCGTGCAGCCGCGCGATGGTCGTCGCCCGATCACGCAGGGCGGCAAGTTGGCCGACGATATACAGCCCGCTGCCAAGCCGCCCGACGCTCATCGTCTGAAGAGCGAGGGACGTCTCTTCTGCCGAGCTGCCCTCTTCGATCAGCCTGAGTTTCGTGGCCTCGAATTCCTCGACGTACGGGCCAGCCGTGCACCGGACCGCATGCCCGGGGCTACTCTCCACGAGCGCCGTCTCGCGGCAAACGAGGGCCTCGGCCAGGTACTCCTCGCTGATGGCTCCGGTCTCGACGGCTTCCCGCGTGAACAGGTACGCCGAGCCCAGCAGCACGCCGACCTTCACACCCCGCTCGACCACTGGCGCCGCAAGAGCCGCTACCATCGCCGCCGACCGTGCGTCATGGATGCCTCCCGCGAAAAGCACATGGCAGCCAGGCGCATCCCCTTCCGGGAGTTCATCCAGGAGCACCTCGACCATCGCATCCCAGAGCCCGAGGCTGCCGAGCGGACCGACGTGGCCTCCGCACTCGCGCCCCTCGAAGATGAACCGCCGAGCCCCTGCTTCGAGGAACAGTCGCAGCAGGCCGGGCGTCGGCGCGTGCAAGTACGCGGCAATCCCCTCACGTTCCAGCCTCGCCGCCTGGTCGGGCCTGCCGCCCGCGATCACCGCGATCGCGGGGCGATGCTCGACGACAGCCTTCATCTGTTCGTCCCACACCTCGCGCGGCAGGAAGCCCATCAGCCCAACGCCCCACGGCGCCGCCCCGAGCAGGTCCGCCGTACGCCGCATCACCTCGTCGGCCTCGCGCCCACTCATCAGCCCGACCGCCAGGCACGGCAGCGCACCCTCGTCGGCCACGGCCTTCGCGAATTCCGGCCGGTCGCTCACCCGGCTCATTGGGCCCTGCACGATGGGGAAGCGCGTGCCGTGCGATGCGGCGAGGGGCGAGCCCTCGGCAAAGACCTTAGCCTTCTGCGCCGCGCGAAGGTGATCGTCCACCGCCTCGGGGAGCGCAGTCACGATGCCGCCCACGGTGTGGTAGCGGCGCGCAAGATCGGCGGCCCGGCTGACTGCTGTCTCGTCGCCGCACGTGCGCGCAAGTGAAGCCGCGACCTCGCCCGAAAGCCGGCCCTCCCGGGTGAGGAGCAGTTGCGTATCGAGGACGACCCCGGCCGCTCCACCGGCCACGCAGGCCGCGGCTGAGTGAAGCCCGATCCCCCCACGCGCGAGCACTGGCGCCTTCGCCTCGGCCAAGAGGCGCTGGAGGAGGATGAAGGTGGTCTCGGACGAGACCCATCCGCCCGCCTCGTTGCCCTTGGCGATGAGGCCGTCAGCGCCGAGGTCCTCGGCATCGCGGGCCCCATGGCCATCGATGACCTCGACCCACGCCCGCAGACCCAGGTCATGCGCCGCGGGTATCCATCGAGCCAGGTCGTTCGTGCCGGCGCCCGTGAAGACGACCTCGCTCATCCCGCGCAGAGCATCGCCAAGGAGCGCATCGACCATTTCCAGCCGCCGGCCGTCGAGTAAGAGGCCGCCCCCGGTTCCGAAGCGGCGCAGGACCTTCAGGGCTTCAGTCGCGCGAGAGAGATCGGGGACGTGCTCGAGGTCCAGCAAGCCCACCGCTCCGGCACGCCCGGCGGCGACCGCAATCGCCGGATTCGCCGTACCGGCCGGAGTGAGCGCGAATATCTCGGAGGGCTTCATGGGTGCCGAGTCTCCAGGCCGCACGCCGTCGCAGGACCCCTTCACGTCGCACCAATTCCTTCTCGTATATCCCATACCTTTTGCACGCCTTCCTGTTCGGACAACTCCCGGTCGGCAACTGTAAGGTTCACGGCCAGAGGAAATCGGCCCTAGCGCTTCGCCTCGCTTTCGTCCATGCGCCACAACTCGTGGCCGCCGTCGTCCTTGAGGGCCATCGCTGCCGCGCCATCAGGCACGATGCTGAGACCGAGGCGCTCCTGCGCCTTCCTGTCGACGAGGCTGACGCCCGCGCCGTCCGCGCCCACGCCGAGGCTGACCGCGCGGGATCCGCCGGGCCAGTTGACCTCGACGCCGGTGCCCTTGGAGTTGGTGCCGAGGGTGAGCGCCTCTTTCCCGCCCTGGCCGTTCACGCCGATCCCGGCGCCATCGGCGTCGAGCCCAAGCCACGCTACGACCTTCTGCGGGGTGTCGCCGGTGAGGGTCATGGCGGCCTCCCGCTTGCCCGCGAGAGTGCCAAGTTCGAGGCCAGCCGGTGTGCCCGCGAGGCGCATGGAGAGGGCGGCCCCTCGCTCGTCGAGGCCGAGCGTCACGCCTCCGCCGCCCGCGTCAGGCATCTTCACCCCCCACTGCAGCCCGTTGTCCGAGCCGAGGATCGCGCGCTCTCGGCCCGTCGGATCCAGCGTCTTCACCGTCACCGCCTGGCCCGGTCCGACGCCCATCCGCAGCCGTTCACGGGCCTGACTGTCGATGAGTACCAGGCTGGCGCCATCTTGGGTCGTCGCGAGACGCGCGCGCTCCTGACCATTGGCGTCCACGAGAACGAAGCCCTTCGCCCGCACGACCTCGGCGGCATCGGCCGGCGCCGCCCACGCAGGATGGGCCATGCCGCTCACCCACTGATAGAAAGCCCCTCCCACAAACGAGGCGAGCAGCATGCCGGCCGCCCTCAGAGTGCGTCCACGAGACATCGCGCTTCCTCCTTCATGTGTCCTTCAGGTCAAGCGGGCCCAAGCACCCGCAGCTCATACGCGTCCAGCGGCAACTCCACCTCGCCGCCGGGCGCCGCGACGATCTGGTACCGCCCGTACTCGAGGAGCCCGTCGCCGCTCACCTTGCCGGGGTACCGGAGTTTCACGACGCGGGCCTGCCCTGTCATGTTGAGCACCGCCACCCGATCGCCAAAGCGCCTCACCCACAGGCCCTCCGCCTTCCCGCTCACGAGCGCCGTCGCGTCCTCACCCTCGCCTCTCGGCAGGGACCGGAAAGCTCTCGCGAAGCCCCGCAGGTCGTGCTCGTGGCCGAAGCTCCCGCGCTCCCACGAGAAGAGGTTGAGCGTGTGGCAGTCCGTCTTGCCCACGCTGAAGGCGATCGGCTCGAAATAGTTGCGCCCGAAGGCATACATGGTCGCCGCGCCCCAGAAGTCGGTGCCGAACTCGCCCATCGTGATGCCGCCGCTCTCCTCCCAGTAGTTGTGGTACAACTCGCAGGCGGCGCCCTCTCGGCCGTTGTACATCTCGGTCACGCCCGGCGCGTAGTGGAAGGCCTTCATCGCCTCGACGTTGGTCCCGTACTGGCCGACGCGCGTGAAGTATCGGTCGGCCGCGATCATCATCCCGCGCTGCAGGAGGATGCCCGGCTCGTTTGCGAACATCCTCGGGTCGACACCGTGATAGCGCATGCAGTTCAGCGGCGTCTCACCCCCCGGCCAGTAGATGTTCCACGCCGGCGTTTCGCTGGGCATGTCGCAGCTTGCGTAGAGGACGAGGTCCGGCCGGTACTTGCGCACCTCATCGCGGCAGCGCAGCCAGAAGTCATGCGTCCGCTTGCAGCGCCAGTCCAGCCACTTCTCCCAGCAGTTGTCCTTGATCCACTGGTAGGGCGTCGGCTTCATCTCTGGCACGACGATGCCGGTGTCGCGCGAAAACTCGGCCACATCCCACGCGCTGTAGCCCGTGTACTGATCGCTCGTGCCGAGGGTCTCGCCCCCGTAGCAGAGGCCGATTTTTCCGTTCACGCGAAAGCCCACGGCCGGCACGGCCTTGCTCTTCGCGCAGACGTCGAGGATTTCGCGGAGGTTGCGCAAGAGGAGGTCCTGCACCTCGGGCCGTAGCGGGTCCGGCAGAGGTGGACGCGAGGCGAAGAATACGGTGAGGTTGCCGTTGCGATCGGTCTGGAAGCTGTCGTGCGTGAAGCCGAACTTGCCCTCCGGCACCGATAGCGAGGTGATGATCGGGATTAGCTGGATGTCGTTCTCCTCGCAGAGCGGCAGAAGCTCTTCGAGGAGATTGCCGGCCGACTGCGGCCACAGGTTGCTCTTGTAGTACGCCGTGCCGGTTGTGTCGCCGCCGTCGACGGCGTTGAACTCAAGCAGGTTCATCCCGCAGAACTTCATGTAGTCGATGAAGCTGCGCAGCGACGCCCGCCGCTCCTCGGCGTTGTCGCCGCGGTAGCCATACAGCGAACGCAGATACGCCGGGTGCGTCAGGTACATGCCGAGGCGACGCTCAGCGCCCGCCGGCGCCTTCACCGTCACTGGCTCGGCCGCGATCGGATCGGCCACCTCGAACAGCCACACGTGCGACACGGCCGCCCCGCTCTCGGGCGTGATCGGCTTCTCAACCGGCATGCGCGAGATGGTGAAGCGGATCTTCTTCTCGCGCGGGTAGAAGATGAAGCGATGCTCGATCGGCTTGCCGTCGCAGGGATATTCGCGCCCGGTGAAGACGCCCCCGCCCACGTTATCCCAGGGCGGCTGGATGCGCAGCGTCGTGTACCGCTCGCGATCGTTGACCGACTGGAACATCATCAGGTGCGGGTTGCGCGGATGCTCGCAGGTCGCGCTGTAGATGAAGTAGCTGAGCCTCTGCCGCGCCGACGTGACGCGGTAGTCGCGGTCGCCGATATGCAGCACGCGGCTCTGCCCGCCGAGGGCTCCGTCGTCGCTGAAGTCGTGATCGGTGCGCGTCGCGTCGATGTGGTCGACGAGTCGCACGCGCACGAAGTCGGCGCCCGAGGGCCCGCCCTGCGCACAGATTCGCTCGACGATCGGATGCCAGTCGAGCGCAGCCAGAGCGCTCCCCGCCGAGGCCGCGTCGCACCAGTACACGCCGGATGCATCGACGGGGATGCATGCCACCCCGTCGACGACCACGCGCCCCTGGACATCCACCGACCACGGGTGCTGCTTCCCCGCCGGATCGGTGAACGACCCACTGCGCGCCGCGCGCGAGATGGTCGGCTTCGCGCGATCGACGGCGGCGGCACGCGCCTCCAGCCTCGTCGTGACGGTGGCGCCCTCGTCGCGGTTGACGATGATCGTCCCGCGGAGGTCGAGCGCGATGTCCACATCGCCGGGTTCGAGGAGGTAACCGACGTCCGGTCGCAGTGGCAGGTCGAAAGCCTCGGTGTGCGGCTTCCCGACCGCCCAGGAGTGCGTCGGCGCCTTCGTCTGCACGATCGCGACATCAGACCAGTCGCCGCCGCGTTGCCTCATCCGCACGACCAGTGGATAGTCGGCCGTCAGCTTCTCAAGGGGCTTCCACGTCGCCGCGATATGGATCGGCATGCCCGCCGCGATGGTCTTAGGGACGGCGAGGTCGACGAGTTCCAGCGGCTGCTTCGGGCCGAGGAACGGCAGTCGCAGGTTGACCTGCGTGGACCAGGGCGCCAGCGGATGCTTGCCCAGCGATTGCGCAGTGGCCCACGCGCCGTCATCGAAGTCCGGCCGCTCCCAGCCCTCAGGCGCGGTCAGCGACACCTTCCACGTCGCGTCGCTGATCACGTGCACGAAGCGCCCGCTCTTGGTCGTCGCGCCGAACTCAAGCAGCAGCCCCGCCGCCCCGGGCTCGGAGTTCTTGCACAGCGCCGCGAACACGTTATCGCCGGGGTGGAGGCGCTTCGCGACGTCGTAGGTCTCCAGCGTGTACCAATCCTCATCCCCGCCCAGCCGCTTGCCGTTGAGGTAAAGCTCGTAGGAGTTGTCGCACGTGACGGCTACCAGCGCCTGGCGGACGGCCTCGGGCACATCGAAGTGCTTGCGGAAGACGCGCGTCAACTGCTCATCGGTGCCCGGGCTCCAGATCCACTCGGCGGACCATGTGCCTTCGGTATACGGCGCAGGGGTCTCGGTCTGGCGCGGCCGCGGCTTGAGGATCGTGTAAGGCGCGCCCGTGGGCACGCTCACCTTGAAGCTGTCCACCCAACCCTCGCTGACCTGACTGCGGAAGGCGAGGCCGCCACTGGAGAAGTCGGCGTCCTTCAACGTCGCGACGAGCTTATCGTCCACGTACCCACGGAAGGTGTCGCCGCTGACCTCGATGCGCACCTTGAGCCACGTATCCGGCGGAGGAGCGGCGCCAGTCCTCTCGCCGGCGAGCACCCACGGCGCGCCCTCGCGGTTGCGCTTGAGGAAGCCGGGCGGATCGCCGCCGTCTTTGCGCGTGTCGACGCGGAAGATGTAGTAGTCGTCCGTGTCGAGGTTGTAGCGGAAGAGGAACTCGACCAGCCCCTCGCCCTTGACCTTTACCCGGTACTCGAGGACCGCGTCGGTCAGGTTGCTGATCGGCAGCAGCGTCATCGGGCCCGTCACATGCAGCGCGCCATCCTCGATCGGCAGCCGCCACTCCGGCGGCAGACTCGGAAGGCTGAGGTCGAGCACGGTCTTCATCTCCTGGCCCAGACACGGCACGGCCGCCAGGCAGAGCAGCAAGGCGTAGGACAGGCGTAGGCTCTTCATCAGGCATCTCCCACCGCTACATCGCAATCTCGAGGACCCGTGCGTCGAGGGCCGGGAAGTGCATCTTCACCCGCCCGCCTACGATCTCCAGCGTCTTGCCCGCCGTCATGTCGCGCACCGACTTCGCCCGCCCTGGCAGGCGCAGGACGACATCCTGATCGGCCCGCTGCGTGCTCGCGAGGATCACGTGCAGCGTGCCCTTGCCCTGCTTCGTGATCGCCGACAGCTTGCCCTCTTCGACCACGACCGGCTCGGCCGCGTTGGGCAGGGCGATGATCGGCACCAGCCCCTGCACCTCCGCCGCGATTCGGTCCAACTCGGCGAAGCGCTCTTCGAACCGGGGCGATCGCTGCAGCGAGTGGTAGCAGTAGTAGATGATTCCCGTCGATCCCTCGGCGATCGCGGCCATGGTCGCGGCCCGCTCTTCCTGGTAGGTGGGCTCGCGGGTATCGATGGGATTGGACGTCTCGTAGCCGCCGCCGAAGCACTGGACGACCGCCCAGAAGGGCTTCTCCGGCCCGATCAAGTCGCGCGAGGTGTGCCAGTTGTGCGCCGCCTCGGCGATGTCCCCGCAGAGAACGTACGGGTCTGTGCCGATCGCGTCGCAGGCCTGGGCGTACCGGTCGAGCGCGCCGTAGTCGTAGTGCACCGAGTAGGTCGGGTGCCAGGGGTCGGTGGCGCGCGTGTTGCGGAAGCTGTCCATTACGCCCTGCCACATGTCCGGCGAGATCACCTCGTCGTCGATGTACCAGGCCATCACTGCGGGATGCTTGCCCAACTCGCCCACGACGTGGCGGGTCGCTTCCTGGAGATCCTTCCACGGCAGGTTCTTGGTATACGCCTCCCAGAACGCGCCCTTCATCAGGTCCTTCACGCTGAAGATCTCGTGGAGGCCCCGCGCCTGGGCGGCGTCGAGCACGTCTCTTGCCGCGTCCATCCCGCCCATCGTCGAGCCGTAGTCGATGAAGCAGTTGAAGTGGCTCTTGCCCAGCCGGTCGAGGATGGGCAGGTAGTAGCTCGGGTAGAGCTTGCCGGTCATCCAGTTGAAGCCCTTGTCGATGGGGAAGACGGTCTCGAAGCTGCTGAGGATGTAGAAGCCCATCGGGAAGAAGGGCTTGCCACCGACCATGAGCATGCGGTTGGGGCCGAACCAGGTGGCGTTGGCCGGACGATCGCTTGCGTTGGCCTTGCTGAGAAGGGCCTGCGCCGCGGCGACGGGCTCGGTGGATCCCTCGGCGGACAAGTCGCATCGCAGGTCATACAGCCCCGGCGCGAGTTTGGCGGATGGTATGCGGAACACGACAGGCTTCGCATCGCTGACCATGCCCTGTATGACCTGCCCGACCGGCTTGCCCTCCGACGACAGCGTCAGCTTCGCCTGGTAGCGAGTGACCCTATCGGCGTGGGCCTTGCGCAGGCTGATGCGCACCGCGAAGTCCTGGCCCTCGCCCGGCGCGATCCCGACGGCCCCGGCCGGGTTGGGCTCGACGATGTCGAGGTGCGCCAAGCGCTGGCACGTGGCCCACAGGAACGCCGAGGTCACCGGCTTGCCGGTCTTCTTCGACACGAGGCGCACGTCGAACATCGTCTCGCCCCAGGGCAGCTTGTCGCCGGGGACGTCGAGTTCGCACACCTTCCCACGCCACGTCCCGCCGGTGTACTCCTGCCGCGGGCCTCGCTCCTCGATGGCCGCCATCATCGAAAGGTCGTCGGGCGTGCCGTCGCGGTCGGATAGAAGCTCGGCCTGGAGATGCACTGTGGCCGGCTGCAGACCCGACAGGAACGTCCCATGCGTCTCTTCCGCGGGCTCGCCGACGAAGCCCATCCGGCACAGCGGCGTATCCATCTCCTCGACCTCGACGTCATCGAACCACGCGGTCCCGGAGGTCCCGGCCGTGCCGTAGACTATGACACTGCCGCCCGTGACCTCTGGCGGGAGGGCCTTGGTCTCGAAGACTATCTGCGTCCAGTCGTTGTCACCCAGGAGGCCCGGCGAATAGCAGCCGCTGATGTAGCCGTCCTTGCCGCCCCACTCGACGCAGATAGCCGCTCCGCGGGTGCCGCTCACGACGCCCTGAGTCTTGACCCACACGCTGAACCGGTAGGCCTTGCCCGGCTTGAGCGGCAGGCTCTGCGCCGTGAGCATGTATGGCCCGCCCACGACGTTGCGGTACCTGAGGCTGCACTGCCCGGTGTGGGCGACCGTGTCGTCGACGGTATACAGGGCCGCCGCCACACCCCAGTCCTTGGCGCCATCCTCGAAGCCCGGGTTGGTCACCATGTTCGCCGCGGGCGCGCAAGTCGTCGCCCCGACCAAAGCCGCCACCATCAGGTATGGGTTCATTTCCCTTGTGCCTCCAGGTACAGCTGGGCCAGATGCTCCGGTAGAACCGGCACATAGTCCGGCCCAAGCTCGTCGAGCACCTGCTTCAGGAGCGTGGGCGAGGCCGGGTAGCATTGCACGAAGGCGTTGAGGAATCCGGGCCTCGTCTTCGGCGTGAACTTGCGGATGCCCTCAACCATCAGCTCCCGCGCCCGGTCCGAGTCGCCCTTCGGGTCGAAGCCGCACACCGCCCGGAACGCCGGTATGCCGAGGACCACACTGTCCATGTTGTCCACCGTCGTGTCCGGGCACACGCCATAGTCGGGCAGGAAATACTTCGCGCCCGGCAGCGCCGCCGCGTACACCTTCAGCATGTCGGCGGTTGCGCTATGGGTCCACACGCCGCGCTCATCGACGCGCTTCATGTACTTCGCGGTCAGGTCGAGAAAGCCCTTGAACACGCGCTCGGGATGCTGGTACCGGGTGGCGTAGGGGTAGGGATAGCAGTACCCCACGCCCGAGCAGGCGCACACGAAGGTGTCGTTCGGCCCGGCCTTGCGATAGTAGTAATCCATCAGATCGGGCATGAGGTCGGACCCGGTCGGCCCGAAGCTCCACGCCAGCGGGAAGGTCCCGCGCACGGGGTCGTCCCAGTAGGTCGTGAGGAAGAAGCCGCACCAGTTGATCGGCGCGTCGCCATCGGACACCATGAACGCCAGGTATATCTTCGACCGGTCGAGCGGCGGCGCGGCCGGGATCTCATGGCGGAAGACCGGCGGCTTCGTCCCCGAGTGCACGCTCAGGTTGCCCGTCTCCGCCGACCAGACCATGAACTTGCCGTAGGTCGATAGCAGCGTGACGCCAGGGCCTTCCTGGATGCCCACCTGATCGCCCGCCCACGGCGCCCCGATCACGCCAGTGTTCACCGGCGCTATCGCCAGCAGCTTCGACATCACCGCCGTCTCCTGCAGCGGAGAGCCAACTCCCGGCACAGCATCCTTGGCCCCGGTTATCCAGAAGCAGAAGGCCTTGTGCGCGATGATGTAGTCGCGCGGCCATACCCAGTCGGGCCACATGAGCCCCAGGAAGTCGTGGTTCAGCTTCGGCCACAGGTTCGCGATCGCCCATTCATCCGCGGCCACGTTCGTCTTCCATCGCCCGCGCAGGTCTTCCACCACCGGCAGCTTCAGCCGCTTCGCCAGGGCCGGCGAGACCATCATCGCGCTCTCCAGCCCGCACATCATCGTCGCGTTGTTGATCGACGCCGGAAGCTTGGGATCGGTGATGATGACGCCCTTGATCTCGCCCGGCCATCGCCGCACGAGCGACCACGGGTCGGCCACCGGCTCGACCTCGTCGATGTCGCCGCGCGTCTTCAGCCAGTCAAGCCACCGCATCTCGGGGCTGGGCTTGGCCTGCGGGTCGGCGTGGTCGGTGATGAGATAGAGGCGCGGCTGCTTGCCGTTGATGACGCCCTCCAGCGACGCCATCGCGAGCTTTTCATCCAGCGACAGCCTGCTCACATCGACGGCGACCATCTTCCGCGCCGGGGCTGGGCTCGGCGGGAAGACTCCGTCGTAGCTGTGGTGCGCCTCGATGGGCGTCAGCGATGCCTTCGGCAGCGCCGCCCGGTAGTCGGCATCCGCCCGCCGCACGATGTCGGCATACCCCGGCACGCCACCCTTCTCGTGCAGGATGTACAACGCCGCCCGCCCGTAGACCTCCATCTGCGCGAGCAGGTCATCTACCGTGCCGCCCTGGAACATCCCCACTCCCGCCCACACGTCGATCGCGCCGGGGAATTGCGGGCAGTTGTGCTTCACAATCGCTATCGCCGGCCATACGCCCGCCGCGTCCCTCCACTCGGCGATTGGCACCACCTGATCCTCCGCCGGCAGGGCCGCCGGCTTGAGCCCCTGGATGTAGGGAAGTTTGGCGTCGAGGAACCGCCCTCTCCGCGTCGGCCAGTCGAGCACGCCCAGGCCGAGCGGGTCGTCGGCGTGATAGATGAAGTCGATCGGCGGGCCCGAGGTGACGAAGCCCCCCGTCCCGATCTTGTCATGCCCGAAGTACTCGACATGCCCCAGGTCCTTCCACTCGCCGCCCAGGCGCTCAAAGCCTGGGTTGGGCAGAAGGTTCGGCGAGCCCGTCGTGTCCGTTCCACGCACGAGCACGACATCATCGAGCCACACCGTCGCCGGCGCCTTCCATAGCACGAGGATGACGTCCACCGCAGCCGTCTTCTCCGGTGTAGTCACGGCTTGCGACACGTAGGCCCAGTCGCCACCCGACGGCGGCAGGTCCGGCCCCGTCTGACCGAGGAACGTACCGTTCGCGTCGAAGGACCGCAGCAGCAGCGCGTCGGCCTGCGGCGGCCCGTTGCGATCACGCGTCTTCGCCCAGCCGCCGAGCGTGAACGTCTCGCCCGGCTTTGCGGGCAGGCGCACGGTCTGGACCATCCCTGACCAGCTTGGCCCGCCCTTGACGATCTTTACGCCGTAGGAGCCCGAGTGGGCCGCCTCGGTCGTGGCCTCTGCCACGTCCTTCCCCCCAGCCGCCCAGGTCCACCCCACCGCGCCCGTCTGTATGCACGGGTGGCAGAAGGGCACGCCCGCCGACACGAAGCCCCCGCCATGTTGGTGGAAGCTGCGCAGGTTGTCGGCCGCCGCCCTGGGGAAGGTGTTGCCGTAGAGGTGGATCAGCGCGCCGTATCGATCGGCGTTGAAGACCTTCGGGTCGGCGAGGGCTTCGGCGTCGAGCAGGTCGGCCTTCACTCCCGTCCGCGCGAACCACGCCTGCATGTCCGGCCCGCTGAGCCCGGGCGCGGCGAAGTAGGAGAAGTCGGCGTCGTTGAAGATAGCCACTCCCGGCGCGGCAGACACCGCCCCGACCGCAAGGCACAGCATTAGCGCCAGCATGATCTCGGCCTCCGGTCCCTTCGCACTACTTCACCACGTACGACTCTGCCCCGGCCACGTGCGCGAAAGTCAGTCGTCGGCCCTCGCGAGTAGTCGTCACCGCGCCCATCGACTTCTCCGCCTCATCGAAGGCCTCGACCTTCGCCCCTTCCGCCGCCTCGATGGATATCTTCGTCGGCTTGGCGATGACGATCACCTCGACCCCGCCGCCCTTTGCCTTCCGCAGCGCGACCGCCCCATCCGTCGCGATCGCCCCGAAGTCGCGCATCTTCCCGCCGCCATCCGCGAACATGTAGGCCGGCGACTGCACGAAGTTGACCCTCACGCCGTCGATCTCGGTCGAGTACTCCTCGAAGCCCTTCCCATCCGCGGCCGCCCAGCAGAACGGCCCCAGGTCGTACCGCTTCCCGCAGACCTCGACGACCCACCACTTCGTCGCGTTGCAGTTCGCCGCGACCTCCAGCCCGTTCGCGTAGCGCACGAGGACCTGTTTCTCGGCGATGGCGTTGCTCTTGATCGCCTCGGTGATGCGCTGGAAGCCGCCGCCGTAGGCGTAGAGAATGTCCTTCACCGGGACCATGACGTAGCGCGCCTGAAGCTGCTGCATCGTGAAGTAGTACCGCCCGGTGTCGGCCAGTTCGCCCCCGAAGGGCAGGAAGCCGATGTGCCCGTAGGCGATGGTATGCGCCTGACAGTCCATCGTCCCGCGACCCCACGACCAGCCCGGCGTCATCGAGATGTCGGCCTCGAGGGGATGAAGCTTGCGCAGGTCGAAGTCGACGAGCAGCGGATAGTTGGGCGCGTCAGGGATGCCCATCTGCGCATAGTTGCCGTCCATGAGCCCGGCCGAGAACCAGTGGTGCCCGCCCTCGCTGAAGATCGGCCCGCCGTAGGCTTTGTGCCCGTCCATGACCAGCGCGCCCCACGCCTTGAAGTTCGTCGAGAACTTGCCCGCCCCGGGCGTCCCGGCCTGATAGTCGACCTGCCCCCACGGCGGGTAGGCGGTGTCGCAGTCGCGATACGCGGTGTTCGTGCCGAACTTCTTCGCTACTTCGCGCGGATAGTAGAGGGCCATATCGAGCGCCTTGAGCGGCCGCATCATCCACGTCGGCGGCCAGCCCCGCGTGATCTCGCCCGACGAGTCCCGCCTGCAGTTTCGCTCATCCCACGACTTCCCCAGCGGGTTGTAGTCCGTGAAGTTCTCGTAGAGGCCGATGTAGTAGCCCATCTCGCGCATGGCGTGGCAGTAGGCGATGAGCTTGGCGTCGCCGACCTCGGGCGCGGCCTCGGTGCACATCGTGTACTCCTGCGGCCCCTGGCCGTAGTCATCCCCGTCCGACCACGAGTCCTCATGATGCGACACGCGCACCATCTCGATGCCGTGGCGATGGTAGCTGCGCCACATCTTCAGATAGCGGTCGAAGCGGTCCACCGCGGTGCCGCCGATGTGGCAGTAGAGGTGGGTGCTGGTGACGGCCTGCTGCGTCGAGGGCGGGTTGGGGATGTTGGGCAGGACTTCCTCGAAGCGCGAGGAGACGTTGATGAACTGCCGCTCGCCGAGATGGTTGCGAGTGCCGTTGGTCAGAGGGAAGTAGGAGGCGCCGCCGTTGATCGTCGCGACCTTACCCTCCTGCCCGTCGTTCACGTAGAACCCCGACGACTCGGTGTTGTACCAATCGAGCAGCGTCATGCAGTAGGTGTCGTCGCTCAAGAGCACGTGCGGCCCGGCGTTGTAGATGGAGATGTAGGGCACGCGGAAGATCTTCGGGTCCTTCAGCCCCTCCGCCCGTCCGAGGCGCAGGTCCGTGGCGCCCTGCTGAGACGACGCCCAATCCGCGATCATCGACTTGCCCTTCGTGTGCAGGGCCAGCGTGTACTCGAAGCTTTCGGCGCCCATCGACAGCCGCCACCGCGTCTTCACCACCCCGCCCTCCGCCGTCGCCGATACCAGCTTCCGCGTCACATCCGGCGAATCCCACTCACGGGTCGCACCGCCGACCATGACCGCCGGCCCGGCGTGGGCGCAGGGGGTGAAGGGCGCCCGCCCCGCCACCTGCGCCGTCAGGTCGGACAGCGTTCCCGTCGCCGGCTTGTACCGATAGACCACGCGCTCATCGCCGTCGATGGTGAAGACGTAGGCCTCCCCATCCTTCGTCAGCGCGACCTTCGTCGGATGCTCGATGGTCGGCAGGATGGTGTCGGGCGTGGTCGGGAAGGGGAGCTTCGCGATGCGCTCGGGGTGGAACTCCGGCAGCGGCATGTCGTCCTGGTAGAACGCGACCGACTCGATGTAGATGGTGCGCGGATCGACGTTGGTGCCGCCGTGAATCTCGATGGCCTCAAGCGAGGCCGGCGCATGGACGAGCCCATCGCCCGGCCCGCCCCAGAACGTGTGCCGCGGATCACCCACCGGGGAATCCCACAGCCGTTTCTGCATGAACCCGTAGAACTTCCAGTCGATGCCTCCGAGGTTGATGCGGTGACGTTGCCCGGCCGCATCGAGAACGCGCAACCAGATCTGCACCTGCGGCGTCGCCGGGTCAGGCATCCATCCCCAGTTGTTCCCGTAGACCCACGCGCAGGCTGCGTTCCACTTCCCCGGGATCGAGATGGGCTTGGGTGGGATCATCTCGAAGAACCCCGACCCGCCCTGCGACTGGTAGGTCAGCTTCGCCTGGTACTTGAGGTCTTCGTAGCAGGGCTCCTCCTCGGAGCGGGCCATCGTCGCCTTCGCGTCACCCCACTGCGCCACCCGCCAGCCGGCCACATCGCCGAAGGTCACCTGCGCCGGATGCTCGCGCTTACGCCCCTTGAATCCGCGCCAGATCTGCGTGACATGTGCCGGCTTGGCCTCCACCGTCGCGTCGGAGTAGGTCGCTGACTGCTCGGTCACGTTGGTGGCCTCCAGGTCATCGATGTAGAAGGTGAACGGCTTGAGGAGGTCGGGCGTGGTCTCCTCCTGAGCGACGAAGAGCAGGCGGCTTATCCGCGTCGGGTCGAGCTTGCCGTCAGCATCGGGGGCCCAGTCGGGGTTCTTGGCTTCGCTGAAGGGCGGCGAGGTCCACTGGTGCCACTCGGGGTCGGAATAGGTGTCTTTCGGAATGTCCAGCATCCAGTGCGAGTCCCCGCCACCCTTCCGCCCACCCGCCTCAATGAGAAGGATGCCACCGTGGGGCTTCTGGGCGAGGGGGCTGCCCTTGATCCAGAATCGCAAGCGGCTATCCGGCGACCAGCGCAGGTCGCCCACCTCGGTCTGCCACGTGGCCCGGATCATGCCGGCCGCGGCGATGTTGAGGGTGACCGCGAGCGAGTGGCTGCCGGAGTGAGCCTGTTTAGCGACGACGCGGACCGATTCGCCTGGCCCCGATTCCGCCGTCCACAACCTTTGGCCGCCCTCGAAGTCGCTGATGGGTACCCAGTTGTCGGCGGCGATACCCATCGACAGGGCGGTAAGCGCGCTCACGATCGCGAGACATCTCATGACAAGGGCGTCCTCCGGTGTCAAACTCCGGGCGTCTTTTCGCAGTCGCCGTCCCGGAACCTTCTGCCCACCGGGCGTGACCACCCGGGCTGGGGTAAAATAGGTGGCATGAGCAGACACGCTTCTATCGCACTGCTACTGGTCTTCCTAGCCGCGGGCGCTGCCGGCGCCAACGGTGTGACGGTGCGCGGGCGGGAGTTCCTCGGCCCCGACGGCCAGCCCCTCATCCTCCGCGGGCTCAACGTTTCCAACAACGCCAAGATGAAGCCCTACCTCCCCTGGCAGACGGCCGACGACCTCGCGCGGATGAAGGATTGGGGCTGCAACTGCGTGCGATTCCTGATCCTCTGGGCCGCCATCGAGCCCCAGCCCGGCCAGTATGATGACGCCTACCTCGCGGCCGTCCGCCAGCGGCTGGACTGGGCGCGGGCGGCGGGCCAGTACGTCATCCTCGACATGCACCAGGATGTCTACGGCGAGAAGTACGGATTCTGCGGCGCACCGGAGTGGGCGACTGTCGATGGCGGCGTCGTCTTCCACCAGGACCCGACGCGATTCTGGGGCGCAAGTTACCTCCAACCGGCCGTCATGGAGGCCTTCGAGGGCTTCTGGAGGAACGCGCCCGGCCCTGATGGCGTCGGCGTGCAGGATCACCTGATCCGCGCCTGGGTCCATGTGGCGCAGGTCCTGGGCGACCATCCGGCTGTCATCGGCTACGACCTCCTCAACGAGCCCTTCTACGGCAACATCCTCACCGATCCGCTGGCCATCAAAGCCGTGCTCCAGGCACAGCGGAAGATGCCCAAAGGCATGCAGCTTACGGACATGTTCTCCGCCGCGCGACGGCCCGATGCCCAGGCCTTCATCTCCGACCCCACCGAGCTGTACTCGACCGTGGACCTGGCCGACCCGGTCTTCCGCAAGTTCGAGACCGGCAAGCTGCAGCCCTACTACGAGCGGGTCATCAGCGAACTGGTGAAGGTGACGCCGGACAAAATCTTCTTCCTCGAGTCGCACATCTGGGCGTCCGGGGGCGGTCACTGCTTCCTCGAGAGGCCCAGAGTGGGCGGCGAGAGCCTCCAAATCGCCTATGCGCCGCACTATTACGACCCTGCGTGCTCGCCGACGGTGCCCTACGACGGCAATCCCGGCCGTGCGCGTGAGGCCTTCCGGCGGATGCAGGAGGTTGCGGAGCGGCTCGACGCGCCCGTGTTGGTGGGGGAGTGGGGCGATGCGGAGAGTCCGGGAAGCACGGCGGTGCGTTATGTGGAGGATGAGGGCGCGCTGATGCGGGAATTCGGCTTCTCGGACTGCTACTACGAGTACAGCCCGGAGTTCTCGAAGGGGCCGGTTCTTGCTGTGCTGAGGAAGATGTGGGCACCCGGGTANNCGGTATTGATCTTGGGCAATAAGCCGCACATGGGGTCTCAGTAGGGGACGTAGTTGCGCCGGCCTTCATCCTTCCGGGGGGAATGGATGATGCTGGAGTTTCTGCTCCTGTGCACCATCGGTGCGTTGGTGTGGATGTACCTTGTCCTCACCGCGCGCCTGCGCGGCCTCGAGGAAGAGATCGGCAAGCTGCGGCGCGCGCTTGCTCGCGGTGGGATCGACGTAATCCCTCCACCCTACGCGCCCGTATCAAGGCCCACTGTCGCGCCCGCTCCTCCGCCTCCGCACGTCGAACCCACGCAGGCCCCGTCCGCGCCGCCACCGGCTCCAGCGCCGAGGCCGACTCCGGCGCCAGCGACTTTTCAGCCTCATCCGCCGACCACGCCTGTCGGGTCAGCACAGGCTCCGCCTCCGCCGCAGCCTCCCGCGAGCCCTGTCCCTGCGGCGCCTCCTCCGCCCACTCGTCCCATCGCGCCGGCGCCAACTCGCCCTCCGTCGCGACCATCAATTCCCGCCCCGGTAGAAGGTCGTCCACCAACGCCCACGCGTGCCGAGGCGCCACGCGCGCCTGCTCCTCCGGCGGCGCCGCCTCCTCCGCCAAGACCGCCAGCGCCACGGCCCTCAGCGCCTCGCCCCGGAGGCAGGGGCGTGGACCTTGAAGTGCTGGTCGGCGGCAAGTGGGCCCTGTGGATGGGGCTGCTGCTCGTCCTGCTCGCGGCATCCTTCGGCCTCGCCTACGGCTGGCACTACATCGGCCCCGCCGGGCGAGTGGGGCTGGGCGTCGTGCTGGGCCTGGCGTTCCTGATCGTGGGCGAGGTCATGCGCCGCCGCACGGAGGAATGGTACGGCGAGGGCCTCGCAGCCGGCGGCGTCGCTCTGCTCGATCTCACCCTCTGGGCGGCGGCCGAGTACTACCGGATCCTCCCGGTGCCGCAGGCCTTCGCCGGGATGACCATTGTCACCGCGGTCTGCCTCGTCCAGTCGCTGCGCTATGACTCCCGGGTGCTCATCCTGCTGGCGAGCATCGGCGGCTTCCTCACCCCCGTCCTGCTTCAGGGCGCGGGCGAGGGTAGCAACGGCGGTGCCCTCTACTTCTGGATCTACGTGACGGTGCTCAACGCGGGCATCCTCGGTGCAGCGGCACACAAACGCTGGCACGAGGTCAACATCGTCGCCTTCGTGGCCACGGTGCTCCTCCTCGGCGGCTGGCTGGAGAAAAAGTACACCGTCGATCTCATGAGCATGGTGTTCGCGTTCCTGTCGGCCAACTACCTGATCTTCACGGCCATCTGCTCGGCCTATCCGCTGCGGTTCAAGACGCCGGCCAAGCTGGGCGATGTGGTACTCCTGGCCCTGGTGCCGGCGGTGTACTTCGCGGCGGGGGTATACGTGCTGCCGGGCGATCCATCCCCGGCGCGAGGGCTATTCGCGCTGGGACCGGCGGCGATCTGCGCGCTGCTGGGCGCGATCACGTACATGCGCACGCGCGAGGATGAGGCCCTGATCTCGACGAGCTTCGGGCTGGCGACGGCGTTCGTAACCATCGCGCTCCCGATGCTGCTCGGCGGGGATGCGCTGGTGATGTCGTGGGCGGCCGAGGCCGCAGTTATCACCGTGATCGGCCACCGGATGCAGAGGTGGGAACTGACCCTCGGCGGCCTGGTCGCGATGGGTGTGTCGATCGCGATTCTCGCCTGGAACGACTTCACGACGCCGATAGCGTACGCGACGCTGCTGCTCAATCCGAGGAGCGGGACCTTTGCGGTCGTCATCCTGGCCACGGCAGTCATGGCTCGCTCGTACCTCCGGCACGCAGGCGAAGCCGAGACGGCTGGTGACGACGCGCAGACCCTCGCGCTCGTTGCGAGTACGCTCGTGCTGTGGGACCTCGCCCGCGAGACCGAGGGGCTCTTCGTCAACGCCGGCTGGGGCGGCGCCCATCCGAGGGACGCGATGTGGTTCTCGATCCTCGCCGTGTGGGCGATCGTGACTGCGGCGGACGTCGGGCTGGGTCTGCGGTGGAAGCTGTCGGCGCTGCGATGGAAGGGCATGTTTCTCTGGCTCGGCTGCGCGGTCGCCGTGGCGGCGTTGTCGGTGGAGCACGCGACCCCGGACTGGCGCCCCTTCCTGAACCCGCGGGCGTTGGCTTTCCTCGTGACCTTGCTGGCGGGTGTGGCGCAGGCGTGGGCTCTGAAGCGACACGAGGGTGACCTCTCCGCCGATGAGCGACCGGTAGTGGCCTCGCAGGGGATGGTGATGGCGTCGGCCGTGTTGCTGCTGTGGGGCATGGCGGTGGAGGTCCTCGCGCTGTTCGGCTGGACACAATGGTTCGGCGCGGAGGCGCCCGAGGCGGCGTGGTTCGTGATCTTCATGCTGTGGGCGGCGACCTCGCGGGTTCTCTTCGCCACGGGGCAGGCGGTCGGCTTGCGCCGGTTGCAGGGACTGTCGTTAGTGGTGCTCCTGACGATGCCGGTGGCCGTGGCGCTGCTCGGTCTTGCGACCGTGGACCTGGCCTGGATGCCCTTTCTGAACCTGAGGCTGTGCGCTGAGCTGGCCACGCTGGCCCTGCTCGCGAGCGCGGTCGTCTGGCGGCCGAAGGAGGGCGCCTTCGAGACGGTGCTGAGCAGTGGCCTGGCGCCGGTGCTGGCGTCCTTATCCTTGGCCACGGTGCTGTCGGAGGAGCTTTACGCGACCTTCGCGCGGACCCTGTACCCCACGTCAGACACCTGGGCGATGGCGGCTTGGTTCAGCATCCTCGCCCTGGCGGCAGTCTTCGCGGCGGCCAACGTGTTGCTGGGCCTCCGCTGGCGGAGCGCGTCCCTGCGGTTCACCGGCCTGCTGCTCTGGCTGATGCCGCTGGTGATACTGGTGGCGATGGTGGCGTCCTATCCGTTGACGGGGTGGTCGCCGGTCCTCAACTTTCGAGCGCTGGCCTTCGCGGTGTTCGCGCTGACCGGCGTGCTGCTTCAGGTCGTCCTGGCGCGGCGGGCGGGCGAACTCCCCGACGATGAGGCGGACATCGCCAGGTCGGAGATCTTCGCGCTGGCCACGCTGCTGGTGATCATGACGGGGGTGGCCTTCGAGACCTACGGGCTGTTCCGATGGTGCCGGTGGGGCGATCCCTGGCGGCGCGATGCCGGATGGCTGGCAATCCTCGGGCTGTGGCCGCTGATCGCGCGCGTGGCTTTGGCGATCGGTCAGCGGGCGCGGCTGAGCAAGCTGCAGTGGCTCGCGGTGAGCCTGCTGTTCGCGGCGCCGGTTGGGGCGGCGTGGCTGGGGCCGCAGACGGTGATGCACAACACGTGGCCCATCGTCGCGAACTGGCGGCTACTGGGCGCGATTCTTGCGGCGGCGGCGATGGCAAGTGCTGTGGCGTGGCGGCGTGAGGATGCGGCGACGAACAGCGCGTGCGCGGGTCCAGGCTTCCGCGTGGTCACGGCGCTGCTGCTGGTCCTGGCCGCTTCGCAGGAGGCCTACGCCAGCCTCGGGCACTTCGCCTATCCGTCGCCCGGTACGTGGCAGGCCGCAGCATGGTTCTCGATCGCAGCGCTGTGCGCGCTGGCAGCGGTCGCGACGGCAGGCCTCGGGTTCCTGTGGCGACAGTCGGCGATGAGGTGGACGAGCCTCGCCCTGTGGGGCGTGCCGGCGCTGTGGGCGCTGGGGCTGACGACGACCTACCGGCTGTCGGGCTGGCCTCCGGGCGCGAACTTCCGCGCGCTGGCCTTCGTGGTGCTGACGGTGACCGGTGCCGTGCTGACGGTGCTCTATCGCGACCACCGCGACCGGCTCTCGGCGGATGAGGCAAGCCTGCTCGTGCCGGGGCTGTTCGGCGTGGGCGCGGCGTTCCTCGCGTTGTGGGAGTTGACCGCCGAGACCTTCCACGTGTTCTTCTGGTACCAGTATCCGGACGCGGCCACCTGGAAGTTCGGGGCGCACCTCGGAGTATCGGTGGTATGGACGCTTTACGCGGCGGCGTGGCTGGTGTTCGGGATAGCACGGCGGCAGGTGGCGGCCCGGTGGCTATCGCTGTCGCTGTTTGGGCTGGCGCTGCTGAAGGTCTTCCTGTGGGACCTCCAGTTCCTGACGCTGCCCTTCCGCGTGGTCTCCTTCGGTGTGCTGGGCCTGATCCTCATCGCCGTCGCCTGGCTATACAGCCGCTACGGGGCCGCCCTGCATGAACGCGGGGCGTCCGGCCCAAGCGCGGTTGCGGCCGAGCCCGAGCCTGACCCCGAGGCCTAGGGCTTCGGCTTGTTGGTTATGATCAGGTTATCGATGTAGAAGATCGTTCGCTTCGTGGCGTTGCTCACGAAGCCGATCCACGTGATCTTGTCCCACCCCGGCGTCACCACGTCGAGCCCGGCGAAGCGCCGGGGCTCCTGCCCCGGCAGCGTGACCGCCACCTCCCACTTGCCCGCCTTGGCCCCGAGCGGGATGGTCACCTCGACGTGAAACCACTGGCCCGTGGGGATGTCCATGAGCACCTTGTCGCGGAAGCTGAGCTTGCCCCCCATGAACTTGAGGCTCGGCCCGGTCGTGTAGGCAGGGAGCGTCCAGTCGCGGTATTCCTGCCACAGCTCGGCCCCCGCCTCCATCCGCACGTCGTAGCTGCAGCGGGCGACGCCGCTGGAGTACTGCGGGTTGTAGACGATGTGCGGGTTGTAGCTGGCTACCAGGCCCTCGGCGTCGGTGAACTTCAGGCTATGCTTGCCCGAGGCGGCTGTCTCATCCGTGACGGCGACGGTGTCGCCCTTGCCCTCGACGTTGACCGCCGCGTCCAGGGGCGCGCCGCCGACCGGCGTCTGCTCGAAGTCGTCGCTGATATCGAGGGGGATCGGCGTCGGCGGATCAGGCGCGAACTTCACCGCCGGATAGGTGAGCGCCTGAGCTTTCGCCACCCACGTCGGGTCGCCATAGACGCCCGCCTGCGTGTAGTCGAAGGGTTTGAACCCAAGGGCCAGCGCCGGCGACTCGGGCTTGAGGTGGAAGTCATGATTGTCGACGTCGACGAAGAGCGGGTCGGCGATGACCGAGTGGACATCCTGCCCCAGGGCCTGCCACTTATCGAGGTCGAGGCCCATGAAGTCGAAGGGCTTCCCGGCGGCCATCCAGTAGACGTTGCGGTCGAAGCTGACCTTCCGGTCGTCCAGCGACGGGGCCCAGAAGAGCTTGCCGGTCTTCCACCAGACGATGTTGTTCTCGAAGGTAATCGAGAGGTGGGGCTCGGGCCGCACGACCGAGATCTGGAAGTTGCGCCCGTTGACCAGGATATTGTTGCGGATGACGTTCTCCTGGCCGTAGTGCTGGTGGTAGGTCATGTCGATCGTGTCGTAGACGAGGTTGTTCTCGATGGTGATGTGGGAGGAGCCCTCATCGTCGTAGAGGCCCAGGCCGCCGTAGCCGAACTTGTTGTATGACCAGATGTCGCGGATGACATTGTTGGCGAGGCGCGTGCCGTCGGAGATGCCGAGAGTGTAGATGCCGCCCATGTCGCTCATGACGCCCCAGCCGAGGTTGTGGATGTGGTTGAAGGCGATGGTGTTGCGCTTGCAGATCGTGTCGGGGTAGCCCCAACTCCAGCCGACCGACACGCCCGTGTAGAAGAAGTCGGAGATGTCGTTGTGCGTGACCTCGTTGTCCGAAGACTGGCCCACCCACACGCCCACCGCGCCGGTGAAGGTGCGTCCGCCGGCGTGGAAAATATTGTTGTCGCAGACGATGTGGTGCGTGCGGTCGGGTTCGTCGGGACGGATCATCGTCTCGCCGATCTTCACCCCGCCCGCGCCGAGGTCGACGAACTCGCTGGCGGCCACGCGGCAGTTGACGCAACCCCGCCGGAACCAGAGGCCGTACGTGCCGGTGTGGGTAACCTGGCAGCCCTCGACCGTGACGTTGCGGGCGCCGTCGGCCATGATCACCGCGGGGATGGTCACCGCCGCCTGACCATCGCCATGACCGTCGGGCGGGAGGATGTAGCCGGCATGCTGGAAGGTCAGGCCGCGGAGGTTGATATGCTCGACAGGTAGGCCCGCCATCGCGTCACCGGCGAAGGTCACGAACTCCGATACCACCGGCGCGACGACCTGGGCCCGCGTCATGTCCTCGCCGGGGAGCGGATAGTAGAGGAGCGTGCCGTCGCGGTCGAGGAACCACTCGCCCGGCTGATCCAGGGCGGCGCGGTAGTTCTCGAAGGCATACCGCTGGTTGGCGCCGAGCCACTGAAACTCCCACGGCGATTGGCCCGTCGCGATGACCTCGCCGGTGTCGGGATTGACGGACAGCAGGCGGTGGAACGACGACTCCCACGCGTGGTACACGACCATGGTCACGTCGCGGAGCTTGTCCTGCGGCAGCGATTTGAGGACCGCCAGGTCCTCGGGGCGGGCGACGAAAGCGCGGCTGGCGAGATTAGCCTGCTGGCCGGTAAGGGGGTCGACGCCGAAGCGGATCTTGCTCCCCATGTACATGTACCGCGGCAGGCAGACTTCGCCGTCGCGGACGACGTTGGGCGTACGGGCACGGACGGCGCGGCGGCCATTCACCCAGNNGATATGCGCCGTCCAGAGACCGCCGTCGGCCTTCTGGAAGCCTGTGATGACGCGGCCACCCTCGAAGATCGTCCTACCGGGCATCGCCGCCTCGTAGGTGATCGGGCAGGCCTCGGTGCCGCTGTCCTCGGCGGTGAAAGCGATCGGCGCGGAGAGCGGATAGGTGCCGGGGGCGATGACCACGCGCACCGGCGCGGTGAGCGGTCCCTTGGCCTTGATGGCTCGCACAGCATCGCGAGCGGCTTCAAGCGAGGTCAGTGGCCCCTTGGGTGAAACGTTGATCGTCGTTGGTCCGGCCGCGAAGGCCGAGGCACAGAGCGTTGCCGCTAACAGAAGTCCAAGCATGTTCGGAAGGCGATCCATCGTTCACATCCTCCCCACTCGTTGGAAGACTACTTCGCTCCGAGCGCTGCTCTGAGCGTCACGATCTGCTCGGACCGCAGCGTCATCGTCGCTGTTGAGCCGGAGGCCAGCGGTTTCGTCGGCCGTCCAGCGAGATCAGCCACGGACAGGCTCTTCGCGCCGGCGAAAGTCAGCTTCACCTGCGCCTCACCAGGGTACGGTCGCCACATCCGGAAGACGAGGTCGGACCCCTGGCGCTCGCAATCGGTCATGACAGCGGCGTTGGCGGGCATGATAGCGATGAGACTTCCCGATGGCGTCGCGAAGGCCTTGCCCGGCCGCCAGATCAGATTCGGGCCGTAAGCCGAGCCGCAAGCGAGGGCGGCGACGTCGGCTCCCTCGGGCGTGCCCGCGTAGGGATAGACGACGAGGGAGTAGTGGTGGACGCCAGTGAGGGGCGCAGAGTCGCCCGGTGCGTAGATGAACTTGCCGCCGTAGGCGAGGATGACATCCATCTCGGCCGGGTCCTGGCGGAAGACGGCGCTGGTCGTGCGGTCGGGGTAGAGGGCGAGGCCGCCGCCGTCGCCCTGCGCGAGCGCCATACCCGTGATCGGCCAGATGGGGCGGGAGGGCTTGCGCAACTCGAAGGCGCCGTGGGCCAGGAACTGCGGGTTGGTCATTCGCAGCGGGAAGACCCACCGGAGCTTGCGATCCTCGTGCGACCAAGGTGCCATAAGCGGCGGATCATCCGGCCCCTCGCCGACCTGCGGCCCCTCGCCGAAGTTGCAGGTGACGATGAAGCTTGCAGATGTCGCGTACGGCCGCAGAATCACATGCAGCGACAGCCCGACAGGCCCGATGGCGCCGCTGGCCTTGGCGACCGCGCTGAGGTTGTCCTCCGTGTTGGCCGAGATATCGGTGAAGTGGCTGACCTTAGGCCCGTCGCCGAAGAGCCCTGCCAGCCCGGCCGGCGCCGCGAATACGGCCTTCCCGCCGCGCACGATCTGCACGCCGTCGGGCCCGACCTCTGCCCGGAGGAGCCCGTTGTCGAGAACAGCCCGGTCGCCATCCATCGTCGCCGTCGCCGCCTGCAGCTCGGGCTGCTTGCGGCCATTGGCCTCCTCAAGCGAGTAGGTGCGCCAGCCGACGGCCGGGATGTCGGATAGCACGCCGGCATGAAGGGCCTGCGCGGTGCCGTCCGGATGGGTCTGGAAGACCTCGAGATGGGCGGGCACGGGCTTGCCGGTGTCGTCCACGAGCAGCGGCGTTCGGCAAAGGCCCTTCGGCGGATACCAGTCAACCCGGGCCACAGCCCGCCGCCAGGTGGGCGAGAGTGAGATCAGGGTCATCTGCGTCGTCGGGGCTTTGGCCACGGTCCGTAGCTCGGCAAGGGCTGGTCCCGTGCGGTCGACGATCTCGTCGGCGCAGGCCTGAGTCACGTCCGCGTACCGCTCGTAGCCATGCGACCAGATCCCGAACGCCCCCACCGGTGCGCAGACCCACACGTCGTGGTGATGGCCCATCATCAGCAGGCGCCATAGCGCAGGTATGTCCGGCCGCGTCTTCAGAAGGCCGAGGGCATCGGCGCGGCCGAGGGCGAGAATGAGGTTCTCACAGCCGCGATCGGCGCGGAGATGCTCGCCCGCAAGTATGCCGAAGGGGTAGCGATGCTCGAAGCCGGCGTAGGCGTCTGCCCAGTCAGCGGTCGGCTGCCCGGCGGCGCGGAAGTACTCGCTGGGTGTGACGATGTCGCAACTCAGTACCGCTCCGGCGATCTCGAGGTGGACGTAGCCTTTACCCTCCGGCGCATCGCCGGCGACGAGGGCGGACTTCACCGTCGCGCCATCGAACCCCGCCGCGTTCCATCCGGCGGGCATGTCGGGTCCGCCAAGATCGCCCACATCGGTGAGGACTTCGCCCGTGCCGACGATGGTGAGCCTGAGGGCGGCGACATCGACCTGCGCGGCCTTCGCTGAGAGGAACACCCGTGCCTGCGGATAGAGGGTGTCGGCCTCGGCCGGCACCTGATAGCGCAGGGCGATGCGGTGCCACTGACCGTCGGGCTCGACGTCCACTGACTGCATGCCGCTGAGGTTGTTGCGGCCGTGGTACGCGTCGATGTATAGGTGGGCGCCTGCCTGCCTCGCGCGCAGGTACCCGGCTAGCTCGACCTGCTTGTCGGCAGCCGCGCCGGCCGCGATCGTCCGGCAGAAGTTCGCCAGCCCGCCGACCACCCCGGTCGTCGCCATCGATCCCGGCGTCGGCATGTACTCGGCCGCGAAGTCTGCGAGGTCGAGGAAGTACGGGCGGCTCAGCCCCTGGGACACGAGCTTCTGGACGAGCGGCAGACTCGGCCCCGACAGGCCCCACCCGCCGCGCATGGCAGCCGGCATGGGCGCCGCCGTGATCCTTGTCCCGTCCGGACCGACCCACGACACTAGCTCGGCGTCCCGCGCCGGCGCCGCACCGAAAGCCTGCCAGCTTGTGCGATACACGCAGGATGAGATGCCCGCCTGGGTCAGAAGCTGCGGGAGCTGTCCGCACCAGTCGGGCTCCTGGGCGGCGTAGACGTGGACTGGCTCGCCGACCGCGTTGGCCACGGCCTCTTGCCCGAGGATGAACTGGTGGGCGACGCTCTCCTGCCCGAGCATGTACATGATCGGCTGCGTGTAGGCGCCGCCGATGGGCTCCATGCGGCCCGCGCGAATGTACTTGCGGAGGAGGTCGAGGCGGGCGGTGTCTTTGAGCGACGGCAGGGCGCTGGCCTCAAGGCCGCCGTTGTGCAGAAGCTCCTCGCCCGTCGCCGCGCGGACGATGGAGAGGTCGTCGAAGTCCGCTTCGCCCGGCCCCTCCGTGATGCGCGCCTGCGGGTAAATCATCTCCGCGCCGGCCGGGACCACGTAGTCGAAGGTCAAGTGATGCCACTGGTTGTCAGTGGGGACAGGCTCAGTCACCTTGCCCGAGGCGGCCATGGCCTGGCCGAAGCGGTGGGCGTCGACGTAGAAATGGGCGTTGCCGCCGCGGGCGCGGATCCAGGCCGAGAAGCGAAGCTGGACGCCCCCGAGCGTCCTGGCGTCGATGGTCTGGCAGTAGTTGACGTACCCACCGTCGATGAGGCGCAGCCGGATGCCCTGCGTGCCTGAGTGGGCGGCGTCGGGGATGTCCTCGATGGCGTACTTGCCGGGCCCGCCGCCGGCCCAGCCGATCGTCGCCGGCTTGTCGCGACCGCGACGCTCGACGTCGAATCTTTCGCCTGTCTGCATGCGCTCGAGGGTGTAAGGCTCAAGCTCCATCGCGACCTTGTAGTTCGGTGCGGCATCGAGCACGTGGAAAAGGGCGTCGAGAGTGCGAGCGTAGCCGTCCTCGTCGGTGAGGTAGTAGCCGCCATGCCAGCCCGGCGAGAAGTAGCAGCGAGCATCGTCGGCAAGGGCCGAGCCGGCGAAGATCGATAGCAAGGCTAGGGCACTGGGCAAGCGCGACATCGGAGTGAGCCTCCTACTGCGCGGTGAGGTGCGGATCGCCCCAGACGGCCCAATCGCAGCTGTTCGAGCCGCAGCTATCGGTGACAAGACTGAGCAGGATCGGCTTGCCCGCCCACGGCGCCAGGTCGACGGTGGCAGCCTTCCAACCGTCGGGGCTAGGCATGGGCAGCCCCCACACCGGCTGGCCGTTCACCTGCACCTCGAAGGCCACCGTGCCGCCGCCCTTCTTCACCTCGACGTTGAAGCGGAGATGCAGGGGCTGCGCCGGAAGCTGCAGGGGCCAATCGATAACCGTGCGACCCGAGTCGGGCGTGTGGCCGTAGATGGCGCGCACCGGTTTGCCGTCGATCTGTTCGTCCTGAATCGCGCCGCTGCCCCAGACCGATCCTTCATGCAGCAGACCGCCAACCGTCCAGCCTGTGATGAACGGGAGGTCGGCGAGATTGGCGTTGGCCACGGCCGGAGTCGGGTCGTAGATCATGCCGAAGGGTTGGGGCCTCGGCAGATCGATGTCGAGGAGCGTGCCGCCGTCGGCGGGGGTGCTGGCGACGACGTGGCCGGGCTGATCGGGATCGCCGAAGATGGCCCGGCCCGCGCCCCGGGGTGAGAAGACCTTGACGTGGAGAGGCTGGGCGCCGGCATCGCCGAGGTTGACCACCTGCGGGGCACCCCATATCGCCCAGTCCCAATTGGCGTCGTTGGCCGGGCCAGGGCCGGTCGTGAGGCGGACGATGACGGACTTGCCGGCATAGGCGGAGAGGTCGACCTCACGATGCGCCCACTGCCCGCGCAGCCACTGCTCGTGGAAGAGTTCCTTGCCTTCGATGGCGATGCGGAAGTCCACGCCGTCGCTGAGCGGCTTCACCTTGTCGGCATCGGCTAGCGCTGCGTCAGGCAGGTCGCGAAGGCCGATGGCGAAACGCAGCACCGTCTTGCCCGTCGCCGGGATGGTGACTGGGAACTCGCCATAGGTGAGGCCGCCGAGGTTGTCGCCCTCATACGGCGGATGGGCGTTGATGGCGGCCATGGCCTCGCCGCCGGAGGACGCCTCGCTGGTGCCGAAGGCGGCGCCCGCGCTCAAGGGCGCCTGCCGCCCCTTCACGAGGATGCCGGAGGCAGCCGCCCCCGCGAGGTCGATGAAGTCGGCGACGATGGACGTCTGGCCCGCGAGGCGGAAGAGAGCGCGGTGCTGCCCGTCGCGGACCTCCTGAAGGACGATGGGTTGGCTCGCCGAGGCGAGGTGGAGCACCTTCGGGTCGGGTGCGCCTGCGCTGATGGGATAGCGGCGCTGGGGGTCGAGGCCGAAGAGGTGCGTGCCGTCGAAGGCCCGCCAGTCGGCGACCATGCCTGGCCCCTCGAAGGTGTTGACCTTGCTCAAGAACATCCAGACGATCTTCTCCGGCGAGGATCGCGGCGCAAGACGGCGGCCGGGCGGGGTATCGAAGACCGCACTGATCGCCCCGTCGGCTCCCCGCCACGTGAATAGCTCCTCCGGATAGCGGACCTCATCGGGCGCGGGCATGAGCCGCTGCTGCTGGAAGTACCGAGCCTCGCGCAGGGCGAAGTCTGTGCCCGCATTGGCCGGATCAAGGTGGCCGTCGAGGCTGAGCGTCGGCCATGCTCCCAGGCGGTCGAAGAAATCGTGGTGGCTCAGAAAAGCGGGCATGGAGGTCGCCTGCGACGGCATTCCCAGATGTCCGTAGAGCCCGCAGTACGGCGCAAAGAGGAGGCTGCGCACCGGGTGGACCTGCATGCCCGGCGCCGGGTTCACCCAGAAGGGCTCGCCCACCTGGGCCACGGACGAGCCGAGGATCGCCTCATTGATGCCCTCCGCCCCGACGGGGACATCGGGGATAGCGGCCTGAAGCTCGCGCAGATAGACTTCCGCGCCCCGCGCGCAGGTCATGCCGTCGAGGTCGCCGTCGTGGGTCGAGGTGATGACCGGGAAGTCGAGGTGCATCGCGTCGAAGTGGACCTTGTCGTAGGCGGCCTTGATGTGCTCGATGAGAAACCGTCGCGCCAGCGCCGACGCGGGGTTGAGGCACAGGATCTGGTTGGGGCTATCGGGCCGGTCGAGGTACCAGCCGACGCGGGCGCCAGTCACTCGGTCTGTCTGCAGGTAGCGGTCGACCTTGGGCAGCTCCGGGCTGTTCGTGTTGATGCCGACGAGGTTGAAGTGGGGCATCACCCGGAAGCCGAGGGCCTGGACCGCGTGGCACCACTCGACGAAGCCGTCCCGAGGCGTGTAGTCGGGGTAGAGGACGTCGTAGGGATGGCTGCGCCAGCCGGGGACGTAGAGGAGCGTCTGTTTGGGGTCGATCTGGGCCGCGAGGGCGCGGAGGTCGTCCACCGTCGCGTCGTTGGACACGCGGACCACCGTGCGGATGTCGCGGAGCCACGCCGGGGCGCGTTGGGCGATGGGCGTGAGGCCGAGCATCTTCGCCATGCGCTGGCGGTAGGCGATGGCCGGGATCTTCCAGTCGCCCTTGTAGGCCTGGACGCGCCAGACCGGCGAGATCATCGACCGCGCCTGATCGTAGGCGTCCCGGGTCTCGGCGCCGAAGGTGAAGGTGACCTCGTGGCCCAGGCGGCGGAGGTCGGCGCTCTTGAACTGGGCCTCGGGGTCCTCGGCCGATACGCTGAAGCCGCCAGTTTCGCCCTGGACGATGACCAAAGCGGCCTGCCAATTCCCCGGCCACGAGAGGGCCAGGGAGCCTGGCCCATGGAGAGCGTCGATGATGGCGCCGCCGTTGGCCGGGACGATGATGTGCGTTCGCGTGGCGTCGATGCCGTCGATGCCCCACGATCCGGCGAGGAGCTTGGGCTTCGCACGTTCGGCGGACTCGCGGAGGGTGAGGGCGCCATCGGCGTCGATGGCCAGGTCGAGGGTCATGTGGGCCGATGGATCACCGGCGGCTCCACGCAGTGTGATCTTCACGCCGGCGGCAGTCGTCTCAGCAGTGACATGCGTCGAGGCATCGACGGAGGCGTAGCCCTGCGCGTCGCGGAGGGCCGGCGCTGCCTGGGACTCGGGCTTCGCAACGAAGACGCTGTCGCCGCCGGTCAGGTTCTCGATCGACACGAGCGTGCCGTCGTGGAAGGTCGCCCGGAGCGTTTTGGTCGTGGCAGTCACGGTGTGAGCGTCCGGCGATATGGCCCACGGACCCGCCTGGGCCAGCGCCGCGGTGAGGGCGAAGGTAAGAGCTAGCATCGAGAGTGAACGAGCGTTCATTTCCTAGCCTCCAGGGATACGGGCGAGCCGGACTTCACTAGCTCGCTCACCGTTACAGGTCTGAGACCCTTCTTCTTGAGCCAGGCGAGCATGTCTGGCAGCGCCTTGGCGGTGTTCCAGCCGCGACCGTTGGCGTGCATGATGATGATCCCGCCGGGCTTGACCTTGCGCACCTCGGCGACGAGGCTCGCGGCCGAGGCGTGCTTGTCGGGGTCGCCGGTCGCCACGCTCCACATGACCGTGCGCATGCCTGCCTTGCCAGCCTCAGCCACGACGCGCGAATCCCACTCGCCGTAAGGCGGGCGGAAGTCGGTCGCCCAGCGTCCGGTGCGCGAATGGAGGATCTGTTGCGTGCGCACAAGCTCCTGGCGCATCCGGTCGGGCGTCTGCTTGGTCATGTGCGGATGGATATAGGAATGGTTCCCCAATTCGAAGTAGCGTACCGAGGCGAGGAGCTTGACCGCGTCGGGATGGGCCTCGACCCAGCGGCCGCCGAGGAAGAACGTCGCAGGGATGTGGCCGCGGATCAGTTGGCGTACGAGGGGCTCATCGAAGCCGGCCGGCTTCTCGTTCTGGCAGCAGTCGAAGGTCAGCGCCACGACCTGCTGCTTCGTCGCCACGCGGGCGAAGACGAGAGGCGTCAACGGCGAGGGCACCTGGGGCGCCCTCGCCGTAGTAGTCGTCCTCGTCCTCGTCGTCGATGATGGTGATGGCTGTGGCTGTGCCGGCGGTTGCTCGACCTCACGCGTGCCTCCGCAGGCGCCGAGAAGCAGCACCGACGCCGCGAGCAAGCCGGCGGCAGAACCAGCAGTCACCCTCATCGCGTTGCTCTGGGCCAGTACGCTAGCCGATCCTTATCGTGGCCATGCCGAAGGCGGGCACAGCGACGGTAACCACGTCGCCCTCCATGCTCGCGCTGTTCTTGGCCAGAGGCTGTTCCAGCACATCCGTCTCTACCGCGACGCAGCCCGCCTTGGCGAGGAGGCCCGACAGCCTAACCTTCGCCTTCGTGTCGTCGCCACCGAACTCGAAGAGCCGCACGATGACGGCGCAGGAGTTCTCGGCCTTCTTCACGCTCGCCACCATCACGTTCGGCGTGAGGATCTCGACGCCCGCGGCCTCAGCCGGAAGCTCGCCCGCGTGGACGGTGGTGCCCACGACGATCAGCGGGTGGTTGAAGGCGTAGCCCGCGCGGATCGACGCGCCCTGATCGAAGACGCCCATCTGCGGCGCCAGGCCGAAGGCGATGTGGTGCGCGCCGAGTTCGGGTAGCGGATCGGGATCGTAGCTGGAGCGCAGGAGAGTGAGCCGCAGGTTCTCCTCGTCGAGCTGGTGTCCATACTTGCTGTTGTTCACCAGCGTCGCGCCTGCCGTCGTATCGGCGCCTTCGCACCACGCGATGCCGGTGAGGTTCGCCCAGGTCAGGGCCGGCGATTCCTCGCCATCGGCGGGGCGCTCGATGCAGCCGAAGGGTATCTCGAAGTTGGCCCTGCCTTCGAGGATCGCGAGCGGGAAGGCAGCACGCAGCGCCGGCACGCCGGTGGCCGGGTCGCCGCGCTCGAGCCAGTTGACGTCGAGGACGAAGTCCACCTGACGGCTGCCGCGGGAAAGGGCGATGGTCAGGCAGTAGTCCGAGTTGTTGTGCTTGGCGCGAAGCCTGACGGCCACGGTATGCGGCCCGCCGAGGGCGACTTCCATCGTCGAAGGCGAGAGCGGCGCCACGCGGTCGACGATCGGGCCGAGCTGCCACGCGGTCATCCCGTGAGGCGCTTCCTGCTCGCGCTCGATGGCACCGACGACCAGGCCGGGCGTCACGAACTCGTAGCCGGTTTCCTTATCGATGAGGCTGATGATGCCGCCGGCCTCGGGGTCGACGGTCAGCTCCAGGTGTTCGTTGCCGAGGACGAGGGGGTTGATCATCTGCGCGCTGACGTAGCCGAGGCCATAGATCGGCCGGCCGGTCTCGCGGGTGTAGGCGCCGCCTTCAGCCGGGGCCTGCCCTGGCTCGACGACGTAGGCGCGATAGCCCATCGCCGGCACGGCCGTCACCGGGAACGCCACGACGACGAAGGTGTGGCCCCAGTAGAAGCCGCGCTCGATGACCTGGCCCGCCACGACCTTGCCCGAGCTGTCGCGGACGACGACGTTGCCGTCGGCAAGCTCGCGGTTCCAGATCTTGACGCGGACGACCTCGTCCCGGGCGAAGGGCGCCGGGTTGAAGATGAGGAACGGATCGTCGCCGCCCTGACCTGCGCCGAGGGTGGAGACGCCGCCCCACCAGGCGCCATCGCCGGCTCCTGCGCCGAGGCCCAAGTCGGGTCCGCAAGAGGCCGGGGCGAGGGCCGAGGTGTCCACCTTGCCGGCCAGCGTGCGGAGGCTGCGCGTGCGGATCATCGCCGTGTTCGCCAGGTTCTCCTGGAAGAGGCCCATCGCGTGCTCGACCGTCTCCTTCACGCCCGAGCCGGGGAGGATGTCGTGGAACTGGGTGAACATCGCCCGCCGCCAGCACTCGGTGAGGACCTCGCCTGGGTACTCCATGCCGCAGTTCTTGTCGGCGAGGAGGGCGACAATCTCGGTGTCCACCAGGTCGTTTTCGTTGGTCCGGTTGGCGAACTTGATGCGGCTCTCGGACGTGTAGCAGCCCTCGAAGACGAAGTTCAGCTCGTCGTCGTGGAGGGGCAGCTCGATGTTCCTCTCGGCAATCTCCTTCTCCGCGGCGGAGAAGAAAGCATCGGTCGTCGACAGGCGGACCTGCGGGTAGATGGGCCAGGTCGCCATGTCCATCGCCGCGCGGAGGTGCTTTCGGGTGGGGCCGCCGCCATGGTCGCCGACGCCGTAGATCCACAGCATCATCTTGAGGCCCGTGTGGCGCTCGAGGTCGAAGATCAGGTGCGTCATGAAGGGCGTGATCTCGCCGTTGTAGCCGTTGGGAGAGTCATCCCATACAAGGATGCGCGAGCCATCCTTGCCCTGCCACCAGAAGAGCTGCGAGGCCTCGCCCGAAGCCATCGCGCGCAGGCGGGGGCCCGATGCGCGGTGGTGATAGTACCGCCCGACTCCGCCCCGGCTGAGGATGCCCGGCAGCGTCCAGCAGTGGCCGAAGGTGTCCGGCTCCCAGTCGATCTTGACCTTGTCGTAGGGCTGGCCCAGGACGTCGCTCATCCACCGGCGCGTGTAGAGAAGATGGCGGCAGAGGATCTCGCCGGACGCGAGGTTCTTGTCGCCCTCGACCCACTGGCTGGCGGTCACTTCCCAGCGCCCCTCGGCGACGCGCTGCTTCACGCGCTCGAAAAGCTCGGGGGCATACTTGCGCATGGCCTGGTAGACCGACGCCTGGCTCTGCGAAAAGTGGAACTCGGGGAACTCGTCCATGAGCTTGTCCATGGTCGAGAAAGTGTCGTAGGTAACGGCGACGGTCTCCGGCCAGGTCCACATCCAGTTCATGTCGATGTGCGCGTGGCCGCAGCAGTGTATGACGTACTCCTTGGCCGCCGCGCCGAGCGGGGCGAGGATTTCCTCAGCCTGCGCGACAAGCTTCGCCGCTCCGCCCTGCCCCGAGGCGATGCCGTCGAGGACGACGTGCGCCGCCTGCTCGAGGAGGGGCGTCCACTCGGCGGCCTTCTCCGGATGGGCCTGGGTCATGCGCAGGGCGAAGTCGAATTCGGCCTT
The DNA here is from genome assembly GCA_003170595.1 of Armatimonadota bacterium. GTDB lineage: Bacteria > Armatimonadota > Zipacnadia > Zipacnadales > FEN-943 > FEN-943. Next base: position 5,897 of record PMZA01000440.1, on the reverse strand, counting down.
GAAGCGCTCCAGTACCTGCCTGCACTCGCCCTCAAGGGCGTTGATCTGACCAAGCAGACTGGCGAGATTTGCCTGATTACCCAAGGTTGGTTCACTCCTTATTGTGCGCCCATGAAGGATGGCTGACTGAGGGCGGTCGGGCGGCGTGTTCGACGCGCAGCCCCTCAGGCCTCTAGAGAGCGTGCCTTTCTGTAGGGCGGGCATTCATGCCCGCCGCGCGTTGCCTTCCGTAGAAGTATCCTCCTCCGGAGGTCTCATGTGTCCTTAGGCGAAAGCGCCTTCACCGCTTTCCCCTGACGGAGGAAATGACCATGAAAGTCGGCTTCGCATCCGCGGATGTCACGCCCTCGATCGGCATGGAGCAGCCCGGCGGCTTCTCGAAGGCCTACCACCAATCGATCCATGACCCCTGCTGCGCCAAGGCAGTTGTGATCGAGGGCGATGGCGTGCGGGTCGCGTTGGTCGGCCTCGACACGCTCTCGGTGCGCGAGTCTATCGTCGCGAAGGCTCGGCAGATGATCGAGGACGCGACCGGCATTCCCGGCGGGAACGTCATGGTCGGGGCGTCGCACTCGCACTGCAGCGGGCCCATCGTCGGCGCACGGCCCGGCACCTTCGCCAACTCCTTCGACCCGGAATTCTGCGAGGACCTTGCGCAGAACAACGCGACCGCCCCCGATCTGCACTACCTTGATCACGTCGCACGCCAGATCGCCACGGCGGTCATCGAGGCCGACCACAAGAAGGAGGATGCCCTGCTCTCCATCGGCCGCGGCCACGAAGACACCGTCGCCTTCAACCGCCGCTTCTGGATGAAGGATGGCACGCAGCGCACTCATCCCGGCAAGTGCAATCCCGACATCGTCAAGCCAGCCGGCCCGATCGACCCCGAGGTCGGCGTGATCGGCGCCTGGCGGCCGGGCGGCGAATTCCTGGGCTGCATCGTCAACTTCACCTGCCACGGCACGACCGGCAACCCCGGCGCCTCGGCCGACTGGATCCACTACATGCGCACCTGTGTCACCGGCGGCATGCACGGGGGAGAGGTCGTCTTCCTCAATGGCGCGTGCGGCGACGTGACGCAAGTCGATAACCAGTCGCTGCAGGAGAGCGAGTTCGGCGAGAAGTGGTCGCGGCGCGTGGGGCAGAAGGTCGGGGCCGAGGTGCTGAAGGTCCTCTGCATGGCCGAGCCGACCGAGCTTCTGCCTCTCGATGCGCGGCAGAAGTTCCTCACGATCCAGAGCCGCACCGTGCCGGAGGAGCGCTTCCAGGCGTCGCTCGCCTATCTCAAAGCAGATCATCCCGAGGGCTGGGATCGCTGGTGGGCGCGCGAGGAAGTCCTCCTCCATGAGCTGGTCAAGATCGAGCCCGAGGTCACCGGCGAGGTGCAGGCCATCCAGATCGGGCCTGCCGTATACCTCTCGAACTCGGCGGAATACTTCTGCCAGTTCGGGCTCAACATCAAGGCGCGCTCGCCCTTCCCGTACACGTGGGTGGTCGAGTTGGCCAACGGTTGCATCGGCTATGTGCCGACGCCCGAGGCGATGGGCCCGCACGGTGGTGGCTATGAGCCGCGGCTCTGCACGAGCAGTCGCCTCGTGCCCGAGGCCGGCGAGATGATCGAGGATGCGTCGGCGGAGTTGGCCAACGCGCTGACGCCGGGTATCGATCCGCCGAGGCCGACGGTGCCGGTGCAGGATCAGGTCTGGGAAGCCGGCTCGGCCGAAGCCGACGAAGTCTGATCCTGGCCGTTCAGCTTTCTGTAGGGCGGGCATTTATGCCCGCCGCGCTCTTGCCTTTCGCGCAGATGCATTCAGAGGAGCGATGCATGATGGCAAAGATGTTGAGAGCGGGTGTCATGGGTCTGGGAGGCATCTCGGGCGTTCACCTTCAGCAATACTCGCAGGCCGAGGGCGTTGACCTCGTCGCCGGAGCGGACCTGCGACCGGCCGCTGTCGAGGCCGCAGTCGATAAGTACGGCATCACGGGCTACGCCGACTGGCGGGACATGCTCGACCAGGCCGATCTCGACGTGGTGAGCGTCTGCACGCCGCCCTTCCTCCACCGCGAGATGGCCCTCGAGGCCATGAGCCGCGGTGTCCATGTCATCTGCGAGAAGCCCATCGCCGCCTCGACGGAAGACGCCGAAGCCATGGCCGAAGCCGCCCGCACGTCGAAGGCCTTGCTCATGATCGCCTACTGCCACCGCTGGCATCCGACGATCCTGAAGACCAAGGAACTCATCGACGACGGCACGCTCGGCAAGCCGCTCCTGTACCGCTGCGCCTTCGCCGGGTGGATCGAATTCGCCGACAACCACCGCGCCGTGAAGAGCATGTCGGGCGGCGGCGCGCTCATGGACAACGGCTCCCACGCGGCCGATATATACCAGTTCCTCCTCGGCAAGATCGCCAACGTCTCCTGCCGCGCCGGCACGCGCGTGCAGGCGATGGAGACCGACGACGAGGCCGTCATGATCTTCGAGGGCGAGAACGGCTGCTACGGGGAGATCCTCGTCGGCTACTCGCTCCCGGGCGACCACACGGAGTTCAAGATCGTCGGCGAGAACGGCGTCCTTCGCCTCGCGGACTACTTCGGCGGGCCGGTCAAGTTCCAGCCCAAGGGCTCGGGCGACTGGATCGACCACGCGATCACGCCGGGCGACCGGTTCGAGGGCGAGTTCGCGAACTTCCTCGCGGCCGTGCGGGGAGAGGCCCAACTGATCAGCACCGCCGAGACTGCGCTCCACATCCACCGTGTCGTCACCGCGGCCTACGCCGATGCCGAAAGCAAGGGCGTGGCGGTCCCGCGCTGAGGCGCGGTCGCGCCTACGAGTGGCAGCCGCTGGGCTGATCGCCCAGCGAGACTCCGATGCAGCGTGCCGCCTGGATGAGCGGGTGGTTCGGGGGGACGACCTTGAGCTTCCCGGCCACCTCGGCCAGGGGCACGGCCTCGCAGGTTTCGCCCCGGATTGCGACCATGACCCCGTAGGTGCCCTCGGCGAGAAGCTCCGCGGCCTTGGCGCCTAGCTTCGTCGCCAGGATCCGGTCCATGGGCGTAGGCGCACCGCCGCGCTGGACGTGGCCGAGGACGGTAACGCGCGTCTCCAGGCCTAGGGGCTCCAGAGCCGCTACAACCCGCGCGGCCGCCGCCCCGGGTATGACCTCGTCGCCCGGCCGGGCCTTCTTCTTGTCCTTCTTCCGCTTCTTGCCCTCGCCTTCCGCGACCACTTCCGCGACCTTAGGCACCGCGCCCTCGGCGACGGCGAGGATGCTGAACCGCTTGCCGCGGCGGTCGCGGGCGATGATGCTTTCGGCCACGGCGTCGGCCTCGTAGGGTATCTCGGGAAGGAGGATCACGTCGGCGCCGCCGGCCAGACCCGCGCCGAGGGTGAGCCAGCCGGTCCTGTGCCCCATGAGTTCGACGATCATCACGCGGCGATGGCTCTCCGCCGTGCTGTGGAGGCGGTCGATGGCGCTCGTGGCGATGGAGAGGGCCGTGTCGTAGCCAAAGGAAATGTCTGTGCCTTCGACGTCGTTGTCGATGGTCTTCGGGAGGCAGAGGACGTTGATGCCGCCCGCCTGGGCGAGTTGGAGGGCGTTCTTCATGGTGCCGCCGCCGCCGAGGCAGACGAGGCAATCGAGGCGCAGGCGGGCATAGTTCTCCACGGCGGCCTCGGTCATGTCCACGACCTGGTCGGAGCCGAGCCGCATCTTGTGGGGCTTGTCGCGGCTGGTGCCGAGGATGGTGCCGCCCGTGGCGAGGATGCCGGAGAAGTCGTCGCCGCTGAGGACGCGGGTGCGGTTCTCAACGAGGCCGCGGAAGCCGTCGTAAATGCCGATGACCTCGATGCCGAGAGCCTGCGCCGCCTTGCCCACACCGCGGATGGCGGCGTTGAGGCCCGGGCAGTCGCCCCCCGCGGTAAGAATCCCGATGCACCTTGCTCCACGTTCCGCCATCGCCAGACCTCCTCGTACCTGCCCTTCGCACGAGCATCATACCGCGACAGGCGGTCCCTTGGCACCGACCATGGCCTGCAACCCGCGTGCCGCGAATCTCCAGTTGAGCATAAGGCGCGAGAGGAATAACATGCCACCTCGTTTGTTGCATGCTCCACCCAGTCGCACAGTGAGGCTCATGATGCTCGACAAGTTCGTCACCGGCACCCAGTTCGAATCCTACGAAGACTTCTACGCTAACCTCGACATCCTCGTCCCGGACAACTTCAACTTCGCCTACGACGTCGTCGACGAATGGGCGCGCACCGATCCCGACAAGCTCGCCCTCGTGTGGGTCGAGGAGCATGGCAACTCCGCCAGCTTCACCTTCGGCGATCTCAAGCGCGAGAGCGACCGCGCGGCCGCCTTCTTCCAGTCCGTCGGCCTTGGCAAGGGCGATCCGGTGATGCTCATCCTCAAGCGCCGGTACCAGTTCTGGTTCTGCGTCCTGGCTCTGCACAAACTCGGCGCCATCGCCATCCCCACCACGCATCTCGTCACCGCCAAGGACATCGTCTACCGCAACAACGCGGCCAGCGTGAAGAGCATCGTGGCCGTCGACGAGCCCGCGGTCCTCGACAACGTGGATGCCGCGGCGCCGGAATCCCCCACCCTTTTGCACCGCATCAGCCTGGGCCGCGCGAGACCCGGCTGGCACAGCCTCTCCGAGGGAATGGACAAGGCGAGCTCCTCTTTGGCGCGCATGCCCACCGAGAACGGGGATACCAGCCTGCTCTATTTCACATCCGGCACGACCGGCATGCCCAAGATGGTCCAGCACGACTTCGTGTACCCGCTGGGCCACATCCTCACCGCAAAGTACTGGCAGAATGTCGAGGAGGGAGGTCTGCACCTCACGGTGGCCGACACGGGATGGGCCAAGGCCGCGTGGGGGAAGATCTACGGGCAGTGGATCTGCGGCTCTGCCGTGTTCGTCTACGACTACGATCGCTTCCTCCCGACGAATCTGCTCGGCGTGATCTCGAAGTACAAGGTGACCTCGTTCTGTGCCCCGCCCACGATCTACCGCTTTTTCATCAAGGAGAACCTGCGGCAGTACGACTTCAGCGCGCTTCGCTCCTGCGTGGTGGCCGGCGAGCCGCTCAACCCGGAGGTCTATCACCGATTCAAGAGCTTGACCGGACTCTCCCTGAAGGAAGGCTACGGCCAGACCGAGATGACTCTGGCGGTCGCGGTCTACCCCTGGGTCGAACCCAAACCCGGCTCGATGGGTCTGCCTTCCCCCGGGTACGACATCGATCTCTTGAACGAGCAGGGGCAATCGTGCGAGGTGGGTGAGAAAGGGGAGATTGTCGTGCGCACCGACACGCGGGCGCCCATCGGGATGTTCCTTGGCTACCACCGCGACCCGGAGCTTACCGGGAGCGTGTGGCACGACGGGATCTACCACACGGGAGACGTGGCCTGGCGCGACGAGGACGGCTATCTCTGGTTCGTCGGGCGCACCGATGACGTGATCAAGAGCTCGGGCTACCGGATCGGCCCGTTCGAGGTGGAGAGCGCGCTCATCGAGCATCCTGCGGTGATCGAGTGCGCGGTCACGGCGGCGCCGGACGAGATGCCGATCGGGATGCCGTCCTGCTGGTTGACCTGCTTCGAGATCGGAGCCGAGTCGGCCTCCTTCACGCGGATGACCTCGTCGTAGATCTTGGTGTTGAGCACCGCCGGAATGAAGCCGGCCCCGAGACCCTGCAGTTTGTGCGGGCCGGGCTGGCCGCCGGACAGCACGGGCGAGGCGTCGGGCTCCACCGCCACGATCCTCAGGCCGGGCTTGCGGGGCTTGAGGACCTCGCCCACCCCCGTGATGGTGCCGCCCGTGCCGATGCCCGACACGATGATGTCAACCTTGCCATCGGTGTCGCGCCAGATCTCCTCCGC
>PMZA01000029.1 GCA_003170595.1 Armatimonadota bacterium | reverse complement strand
CAGAGGTGGTATATACTGCCGACAAGTGCAGTTCTCGGCAGTAAAACCTCGGGAGGGCGGGAAGATGACACGGGAGACGGCTATCTTGGAGCAAGCGGAACTTGAGGCCCTACTTGAGCAGATCAACACGCGGACGCCGACCGGGGCGCGGAACTTCGCCCTCCTGCAACTCATGGCATCGACGGGCATCCGGTGTGGCGAGGCGCTGCAAGTGCAAGCCGGGGATGTTCGGCAAGAGGACTGGCCTAAGAACGGCGGGACCGTCAAGGTGTGGGTGCTGAGGCTACGGCGGCGGACAACCAAGGGCAAACAGGACCGCCAGGGCATACCGTTGAACCCGGCCACGCGGCAGGCACTCGACTCGTGGCAGGAAAAGCGGGCTGGCCTCGGCATACGCGGTGGGCCTCTCTTCTGCACGATAAGCAAAGGCAAGCGGGCGCATGGCACGGCGGGCACCGGGGAGAAGCCGGGGACCTTCGGCGCGGGCACGGAAGTCACCGACCTGCAGCCGGGATCGCCGTTGAACTCGCGGTATGTTCGCGAACTCGTGACGCGCCTGGCAGAGAAGGCCGGGATCGAGCGCCGGGTTCACCCGCACATGCTGAGGCATACGGCGCTCACGGCGCTGTATGACAAGACCGGGGACCTCCGCATGGTACAGGACGTGGCCGGGCATACCACAAGCCGGATGACTGAGCGGTATACGCACGTTCACCCGCTGGCAGTCGCGGAGGCGATGGGCGCGATCGAGGAAGCCGCGGACTGAGGGCGCCATGGCCCGCCAGGCTCACGTGGGCGCGTCTTTCGCATGGATCGAGTGAGAGTAGCCGCCTGCAATTCAGGCCCTACAAGCGCAGGAAACAGGCCCTCGGGAAACCGGGGGCCTTCTTCGTTGGAGGTGTCGATCATGGCGAAGGACAAGCTACTCCGTGAGTGGATGACTGGCGGCCGGCGGTGGCGCCTCGTGGCAGAGTGCCGGGGGCAACTCTGGCGGGTGTACCTGCAGCGTGACGAGGGGCGCGGGTGGGCGTATGCGGACACCGAAGGCATGGCCTCGGAGAAGGTGGCGATCATCGAAGAACACGTCCACGCGGCGAGAGGTGGGGCCGGCGCTATCGAGCTCGCCGAACGCGCGGACAGGATCGGGCGGAGGGCGGCGGCAGAATGGGCAAGGTGCTTCGCGGAGCCCGAGGCGGTGCCGACGTGAAGGCGTGGCGACTTCGGCGATGTTCGGGCGGGGCGGTCGTGGAGGGGCTTGCGGCGGCGGAATATCATCCGTCGCGGAGGTCGGGCGCGGCGCATTATGCGGACGCGCTAAGCCGTTCTCTCTGGATCGCCAAGAAGGTGAGACCCTTCGGCGAGACCTGGGCATGGCGCAGGAACACGGACTTGAGTTTGAGGTCCGCGAACTGACAGAGATAGTCAGCCGCGAGGAAGCTCGCAACTGGATCATCGACAACCAACTAGGCCGTCGCAACCTACACCCCGACGCTATCGCCCTGCTACTGGGCAAACGATACGAAGGTGAAAAGCGGCAAGGAGCCAGAACCGACCTAACTTCTCCTCAAAGTGAGGAGAAGTCAACTACGTCGGAGCGCATCGCCCGCGAACACAACGTCTCACGTGCCACCGTCGAGAGGGCCGCGCAGTTCGCTACCGCCGTCGAGACGCTGGACGAGGCGGGTATCATCGACGAGCGCGACGTGCTCGCAGGCCAGTCGGCACTTACCCGACAGGATACCATCGAACTTGCCGAGATCGCCCGGCAGGATGAGACCAAAGCTAAGCGCCTAGCTCAGACGGTCGAGAGCGGTGACCTGTTGACCATCGCTGCGACGGCGGGAAGCAAGTCGAAGGAAGTGGAGCTTTCGACCGTTGACAGCGGGGCCGGTGCGGCCTAACCTTTTCGTGTCACGGAGTACCGAGGGCGCCATGATCGGCCCCGCGAAGAACAACCTTTCGGCCGTGCGTTGGGCAGGTTCTCCTGCCTTCGGTGCTCCGTGACAAGACACCGGCGCACGGCCGTTTCGTTTGCCAGGAGAGAACATGACTGCACTAGCCGACAACCTCAGAAGGTGGCAGGCGGACGCCGTAGCCTGGGCGGAAGAAAACGTCTGGGTTCGGAGCCCGGCCACGGGCAAGATAGGCCCTCTCGTGCTTGCCGACCATCAACGCGAGTGGCTACGCGAGGCCACGCGGCGAGACGACCGGGGGCGGTTACTGCACAAGGTCGCGGTGGCGAGCTGGCCGAAGCGTGAGGGCAAAACCCTCGTGGTAAGCCTGCTGATTGCCCACCGCACCGCGAACTTCGCGGAGCAACGGTCGGGCATCATCGCTAACAGCGAACGGCAGGCGCAGTCCAACATCTTCGACGCGGTGTGCGGCTTCTTCCGCAATTCACCGAACCTGCAGGGCCTCGTGCCCGAAGACGGCTTCGCTGCCCGGCGGCTACAGGTGCCCGCCCTCGGGAACTCCGTCGAGTGCTTTCCCGCAAACTACCGCACCGTCCAAGGAACGGCCTTCACCGGGATCCTGGCCTGCGACGAACTCCACGCCTCGGAAGACGGTGGCAAGGCCTACACCTTCGCCTCTCAGCAGACGGAGGCGGAGGGCGCGGCGGTCGTGATCGCGTCTCAGGCCGGGGCGCCGGTCAACGCTAATCCTCTCTGGCGGCTGTACCAGGCCCGCGATCAAGAGTCCATCTTCTTCGACTACCGCACGGAGCTGGCCTGCCCGTGGTCGATCGACCGCGCGGAGAAGGCCAGGGCGGAACTCCTGCCGGCGGAGTTTGACTATCTGTGGGGCAACGCCTGGGGCGCGACGGGGATCAAACTCCTGCCGGCGACGGACGTGGAGGCGGCTGCCCTCGCCTATCGCGAGCCGCAGACGCGCGAGCAGTGGGAGGCCCTGCGGGAAGCGTGGGGATGGGAGAAGGTCTCGCCGGCGATCGGCGTTGGGCTTGACCGCGCCGGCGTGAGCGTGAGCGGCGACAGAACGGTGTGGACGGTGACGGCGAGGTTCGACGTGGACGGCGCAGAGTTCTTCCGCGTCCTTCGGTGCGCGGTGTTGCCGACGGGCTCCGAGGCGGAGGTCTTGGCGGAGGCCAAGAGGACGCGGGAGATATTCGGGCGCCCGGCGCAGACGCTTTTCGAGGCTTACGGCTGCTCAGACGTGGTGGAGAAGGTGCAGGGCGCGGAGCTGGCCTCGCCGACAACGCAGAGGCAGTCGGGGCTATTCAACCGCCTGCACCGCCTCTTCGTGGAGGGCAGGATCGCCTTCCCTGCGGAGGCCGGTGTTGACCCGAAGACGAAGACGACCGGGCTGCTGAAGGCGGAACTCGTGGCCTTCGAGTACGACGCCGAACGCGAGGGCAACACGCGGTTTGGCACGCAGCGCGGTCACGACGACGCTGCCTATTCGCTGGCGTGGAGTTGCGAAGCGGTCGGGGCTGCCCGCCCGAGGTCTGTGCAAGCGCACGTGTTGTAGGAGCCGAGACCATGACCGAAAAAGAGCGCATCGCGTGGGGCCGCCACCTGGAGCGGGAATACGGCATCGAGATCGAGCAGATCGCCGCCAAGGCCGCCCGTGAGGACGGCGACGGCCTCGTGAGGGGCGCTGAGGTCGCGGGCGAGGTCTGGATCGCCCTCCTGAAGTGCCGCGACTTGGCGCAGACGGCGGCGAAAGGCGAGCGGGCCTACATCCTCGGCACCGCCCACGAGGAGGCGCATAGGGCAGTTCGGGAGGAGGTCGGCGAGATCCGCGACGCGGGCGGGG
>PMZA01000112.1 GCA_003170595.1 Armatimonadota bacterium | reverse complement strand
GTCCTGCACCACCTCGCCCGGGTTCGCCCCGACCGGCAGCGCGTCGTTGACCGCGCAGATCATCATCACGACGTTCATGATGTTCAGCTTGTCTGCCCGGAAGGCCCCGATCTCCTTCAAGGCCGCGCGGTCGTAGATGACTACCGGCGACCGATGCCAGAGCGCCTTGACGGCGTCCACCCAGCCCATATCGCGCGTCTTGATCCCCTCATACTTCAGCTCATCCAGCCACTGCCTATCCTGCCGCGCATAGTTCGAGTGGATGAGATACAGCCTCGGCTGCTCGCGGTTGACCAGCCCCTCGAGCACCGCCATCCTGAACTCCATCTCCGGACCGACGGTCGACACGTCGCAGACGGCGACCGTCTCGGCCGGATGCTTCGAGTGCGGCCACACGGTATCGAAGGGCCGCTTCTCGGTCACTGGCATCGCCTGCTTTCGCGCCTCCAGGAGCGGCACATCCGCCTTCGCGTCCAGCGCCTTCGCCTCCGCCACGGTCATCGCCCCCTTCTCTCGCAGCGCCGCGACCGTCGCCTTCGCCACGATCTCGTACAGCGCCGGCCCCTCGATCGCCATGCAGTTCCCCCGCCCCCACACGTCGACCGCGCCGTTGAACTCGCGGCAATGGTGGACGATCATCACCGCCGGGCTTATCCCCCTCGCCGGGTCATCGAGGGTCACGATCGGCCGCACCTCATCCTCCGCCGGCAGCGTCTTCGGGTCGAGCACCTGCACCATCCCGGGCGGCGAGACCTGATCCCACTTCGTCAGACTCAGCCCGATCTTCTCGCCGAAGGGCGCGAGCTTGAACCCCTTCGGATTATCCATCCCGACGAACTCCCCGACCCCAATCCCCTGGTCGTGCGTCATGTATTTCTGCAGATGCCCGAGGTCGCCCCATACCCCGTTGGCCTCTTCGAAGGACGGGTTCGCGAGGAGGTTCTTCTCCTCGCCCTCGCGCGTGAGGAACAAGTCGTCGAGCAGCACCTCTCCGTCGGGCGCCCATAGCTGCGCCGACACATCCGCCGCGGTCACCCCATCCGGCACGACGACCGCCTTCTCCAGCCGCGTCCAGTCGCACGGCTCGGTCGGCATGCTCGGCCCATCCTGCCCCAGGAACTTGCCGGCCGCATCCCAGTAGCGGATGAAGATGCAACTGTTCGGATGAGGCCCGAGCGTCTTGGCGATCTTGATCCACCCGCCGATCGTGAACCTGTCGCCCGGCTTCACCGCGATCCTCGGCGCGCTCGAGATCCCGGTCCAGTTGCCCTCGACGACGTTGTGGATGCGGAAGGATGCGATGCCACTATGCGCATCCGTGGTCGTCCGCCCGCCGCCCTTCTCGATGCTCATCGGCCACCCCGTCGCCCCGATCTGTGCGCACGGATGGCAGAACGGCACCCCGCTCGGGATGATGAGGACGCCGCCGTCCTTGTGGTATTGCAGGAGATTCGGGAAAGCGTCGATGGGGAAGGTGTTCCCGAAGACGTGCACGTAGGCGGCATACTTCCGCGCGTTGAACACGGCCGGATCGCCGAGGTCCTTCACCGAGAGGAGGTCCACTTGCAGGCCCATCGATTGGTAGAGGTCCTGGTAGAGCCGTGGGCCATCGCTGGGCGAGGCCATGTAGTAGGGGAAGTCGGGCTCATCGAGGATCGCGATCCTCGGCGCCGCGCAACCCGTTGCGACCAGGCTAAGCATGAGACCTGCAACGATCGCCTTCACCATCATCACCTCACCCGCCTGCTTCCCCTCACATGCCCCCAGTCCTTTCGACCGGCCGTCCATGGCTCGACGCTCCGCCGCCTTTTTGCGTTTCGGCTCCTCGCCACCTACAATCCCCTCGTCTCATCCGCCCAGGAGGCTTTCGCTGATGAAGCTCGTCCTTGTATCCACCGTCCTGCTCGTCTTCGCGTCCTTCGCCCACGCAGTCAAACCCACGCCCCTTCCGTTCCCCCTCGCCCGTGACGGCAAGCCCGCCTGCTCGATCGTCCTCGCCGCCGACCCAACCCGCGCGGCCGCCTTCGCCGCTGAGGAGCTTCAGTTTCATATCCGCAAGATCACCGGCGCCACCCTCCCCATCGTCGCCGACGATCAGCCCATCACCGGCCCGCGCATCCTGCTAGGGGAGAGCCGCGCCACCCGCGACCTCGGCCTCACCTCCGCCTCCTTCAAGTCGCAGGAGTACCTGGTCCGCGTCACGAGCCAGACGATGATCCTGATGGGGCGCGATGCCCGCCCGGCGCCGGGCAAGACCTCCGCCCCTTCCGGCGCGACCTTCACCTGGGCCGACGGCAAGTTTGGCAAGGCCCTCAGCTTCAACGGCAAGGACGAATACTTCTCCGTCGGGGACTGTGGCTTCCGCGATGAGGCCGGCTCGCTCGAGTGCTGGGTATGGCTGCCGGCCGCCCCGCAGGACAAAGAGTCGACCCTCCTCCGCCTCGACGGCTCGAACCCGTGGACCTATCACATCCTCCGCCGCTGGCCCGGCACGAGCACTCTCGGCTACACGGTCTACGATGGCACCAACGGCTTCAACGTCAGCTCCCAGCCCCTCGCCGAAGGCTGGCATCACGTCCTCGCCACCCACGACGAGGCCGCCGGCAAGATGGAGCTTTTCGTCGATGGGGTCAGTCAGGGCACCGCGAAGTTCACCCATACCACCTGCCGTGGCACCCCACTGTGGATCGGCGCTGTCGGCGGGAGCGGCACTGTCGGCAATGCTCTCCGCGCGGTGATCGATGAGGTCCGCGTCTCCACCATCGTCCGCAATCCGAAGACCGACGCAGCCGGCGGCCCGTACACTACCGACGCCGCGACCGCCTGCCTCTTCCACTTCGACGAGGGCCACGGCAGCCCGCGCGATGCCACCGGCAACGTCCGCGTCCTCAATACGCCCGATTTCTTCGAGGAGAAGGGCAGCCTCACCGCCGTCTACGATTTCCTCGAGCGCTTCTGCGACGTCCGGTGGTATGCCCCCGGCGATGTCGGCCTCGTTTGCCCGTCGAAGCCAACCCTCACCGTCCGCGCCGCTGAGGTCCGTCGCGTCCCATCCATGCGTTACCGCTGGATTACGCCGACGGCTCTCTACATGCCCACGTCGAGAGACCCCATCTCCTCCACCGACGTCACCGTATGGAAGCTCCGCATGCGCATCGGCGGCGAACCCTATCAGGCCTCCCATTCCTTCTACGGATACTACGATCGCTTCCTGAAGACGCATCCCGATTGGTTCGCTCAGGGCTACTCGGGCCAGCCGCCGCAGATGTGTTATTTGAGCCCCGGCTTCATCGATCAGGTCATCCAGGACGCCAACGATTACTTCGACGGCAAGGGCGCTCAGCCCGGCGCCCAGGCCCTGGGCGATTACTTCGCCCTCGTCCCCATGGACACGGCAGGCTGGTGTAAGTCGCCAGATTGCCAGGCCCTCCTCGACCCCATCCAGGCCAAGAATCCCCAGTTCAATAACGGCCATGCCTCCAACTACGTCTGGGGCTTCGTCAACAAGGTCGCCGCCGAGGTCCGCAAGTCTCATCCCGACAAATGGATCGCCGCCCTCGCCTACTGGGAGTATGCCTATCTCCCCGACAAGGTGAAGCTCGAGCCCAACGTCGTCGTCCAGATGTGCCTCCACACGCGCAACTGGTGGTGCCCGTCCATGGAGGCCAACGATCGCAAGGTCCTCCGCGAGTGGCGTGCCGAGGACCCCAACCGCCCGCTCTACCTCTGGCTCTACTACTGCTTCCCGGCGCTCAACGCGACGTCGGGCTCATACAACTGCTTCCCCGGCTTCTTCGCTCACACCGTCGTCAAGCAGATGAAGCTTTACCACGACGCCCGCATCCAGGGCATCTTCCTCGAGCATTCCTCCGAGATGGGCCTCTCCTACCTCCTCGACCAGCTCGAGTTCTACGTCACCTTCAAGCTCGCCGACGACCCGACCCTCGACGGCGACAAGCTCATCGACGAGTTCTTCACCAGGTACTACGGCGCCGCCGCGGTGCCGATGAAGAAGCTCTACTGCGCGATCGAGGACACCTTCTCCAACCCGCGCAACTACCCGGTCGAGATCCAAAAATCGCCCGGCCACCAGCATCAGAACGAGGGCCTCGCCTGGGGCTCTCTCGGCACCGAGGCGCGCATGGCCCAGTTCGCCGCGCTCATGGACCAGGCCAGGGCCGCCGCCTCGACCGACCTCGAGAAGCAGCGCGTCGGCCTCTTCGAGAAGGGCGTGTGGGATTACATGGTCGAGGGCCGGCGCAAGTACGTCGCGCGCAGCAAGGTCACCTCGATACCTCCGCCGTCGGTGAAGGTCCCTCGCGTCGCTGATGCCGCTGGTGACCCGGCCCGCGTCGATTGGTCGAAGGCCCTCCTCCTCGACAAGTGGTCCACCATCGCCGGCGATCCCATCGACCGCAAGCTCACGGGCCGCCTCGCTCACGACGGCAGCTTCCTCTACGTCGAACTCGCCGACGTCTCCGTCACCGGCGCCCTTGCCAGCTCCCCCGACATCTGGGGCGGCGACGACTGGGAGGTCTTCTTCGCCCACCAGCGCGCGAAGCCCTACCGCCAGTTCTGCATCTCGCCCGCCGGCAAGACCGCCGCCCCGTGCTGGGGCGAGGATCTGGACAACTGGGCGAAGGGCTCGGCCTCCTCCTCTGACACCTCGACCCCCACGCGCTGGAGCGTGCAGATGGCCTTCCCGCTATCGACCTTGCTCGCCGGCGGGGTGAAGCCGGGGCAGAGGTTCTACGCCAACTTCTTCCGCCAGACGTCCGCCTCGCCGCGGGAGCTGTTCGCCTGGAGCCCGACCTTCAGCGGCGGCTTTCAGGAAACCGCCCATCTCGGCGAACTCACGCTGGAATGACGCGCCATCTCTTTGTCCGGAGCACAACCATGCGCATCTCATGTTCTCTTTCCCTTCTCGCGCTAGCCTTCGCTAGTCAATCCTTCTGCGCTCCCCTCGACCGCGCCTGGGTCGGCCCCATGCCCTTCGTTGAGGGCAGGACACTCCGCCCCGACTTTTTCTCGACGCTCATGGACCCCGCCGCCTGGCCGACGGTCCTTGCTCGCGCTGATGTCTTCAAGTCCTACCTCATGGTCCTCCCGTCCGACCCGCTGCCCGGCAAGACCGTGCCCCAGCTGTCCGATGACGACCTCGCCCGCCTCGCCAAGTTCTTCCGCGACCATCACATCAAGGTCGCCTTCGAGGTCGGCGGCATCCGTCTTCCGCCGGGCCCCATGCCCGAGCATCCCGGCCAGTACACCGCCGACTCCGAACTCCACCACCTCCGCCGCTGGCTTGCCGCCGGGGGCTCCGTCGACTATCTCACGACCGACCATGCGGTCATGTGCAACGTCGGCGCGTACTACGTGAACCCGGCCCTCAAGCCCCCGCCGCCGCTGACCTTTGATCGCGCCATCGACGAGCAGGCCGAGTACTTCGCGATCGTCAGCAAAGCCATCCCCGGCGTGAAGCTCGGCGCGATCGAATCCCTCGGCTTCTGGGAAGTCGAGGGGGATGGGGGAAAGGTCTTCCACCGCACGGTCCCGGCCCTCCCCGAGTGGCGCTTCGACCAGTACGTCGACCAGCTTCTCGCGGCCATGAAGAAGCGCGGCCTCACGCTCGATCACTTCCACATCGACTTCGGCTACGAGGGCGTGCATTACGACGGCGGCGGCCAGGGGCTCAACTTCGGCCGCGTCCTCGCCGTCGAGAAATGCTGCCACGCCCGCGGCGTCAAGACCGGCGTCATCTTCAACGCCTTCCACGATCAGTCCGCCGGGCCCATCGATCCCGCCGTGGCCTCGCGCCAGGCTCACGACAACACGCTCGCCTACTTCCGCGGATACATGGCTGCCGGCGGCACGGCTGACAATCTCGTGATCCAGTGCTGGCACCCTTACCCCGATCAGACCGGCCCGGAGGATTCGCCCCGCGCGACGCTAAATATCGCCCGCGACATCATCACCGATCCGTCTTTCCCCGCACGCCGATAAGGAGGCCCGTCCATGCCCGCCCTTTCGTACTTCGATTGCTGCTGCACGCTCGGCCGTTCTCTGCGCACCAACGAGGCGCAGCCCATCACCCCGGCCGTCCTCCTCGCCGAGATGGATCACTTCGGCATCCATGAAGCCCTCGTCCTCGACTCGATCTCCATCGGCAACGCCGCCGCGGTCGGCAACGCCCGCATCCTTGAGACGACCGCCGCCCATCCCCGCCTCCATCCCGCGTGGACCGCGATGCTCCCGCACAGCCGCGAGCTTCCCGCGCCCGCCGACCTCGTCGCCCAGATGCGCGAGCACGCCGTCGCCGCCCTCTGGCTCTTCTATGGTCAGTTCAACCTGCCGCTCGAGGAGTGGTCCTGCGGCGAACTCCTGGCCGCGCTCGAGGACGCCGGCTGCCCGCTCTTCCTCTGCCCGAGCGATCTCATGGAGCCCGGCCGCATCGACTGCACCGACTGGCGCGGCGTGGTCACCCTCGCCCGTGCCTTCCCGCAGCTTCCGATCGTCGTGACCGAGGAGCGCATCTACCGCTCGCACCGCGGGCTTTACGAAGCCCTCGCCACCTGCCCGAATCTGAAGATCGACCTCTCGGCTCTCTGGCTCGCAGGCCGCGTTGAGTTCATCACCCGCGAGTTCGGCGCCGACCGCCTCGTCTGGGGATCGCATCTTCCCGATCGCACCCCCTCCTCGATGAAGATGCAGCTTGACTACGCCGACATCTCCGACGACGACCACGCCCTCATCGCCGGCGGGAATATGCGCAATCTCCTCTGCTGGAACCCGTCCATCACCTTCGCCGACGACGTCGCCCTGCCCGCCCCCATCGACCCCCTCCACGCCGCCGCCCGCGACCGCGTCCACCTCACCTCCGAGTCCTTCTACGACTGCCATGGTCACATCGGCTGGGGCGATCCCTATCACGTCAACATCGATCCGCCCGAGGCCGTCGTCGCCGAGATGGACCGCCTGGGCGTCCGCAAGACCTTCGTCTTTGGCATGCAGCTTCTCGGCGACGTCCGCTTCGGCATCGACGAGGTCGCCTCGGTGATCCGCCAGTTCCCCGACCGCTTCGTCGGCCTCTCGATGGTCAACCCGTACAACGGCGAGCAGCAGATGCTCGACGACCTCGCCTACGGGGAGAGCCTCGGCAATCAGGGGATCAAGCTGATGCTCAACTCCTACGGCGCCTACGATGTCGAGGGCCCGCTGGTCGATGTGTGCTGCAAGTGGGCGAGCGAGCGGGGCCAGTTCATCCTCTCGCACTACTGGGGATCGCCCGAGCGGCTGCGCCAGCTATGCCTCGATAGCCCGGACGCAACGATCATCGTCGGCCACACGTATGGGGGCTTCGTCGATGTCTTCCGCGAGTGCCCGAACGTCTTCATGTGCACGTGCCCTCTGCACGGTTGGCGGATGGCGGAGCAGTTCGTGGAGATGTACGGGGCGGACCGGATGATGTTCGGCTCGGACCTGATGGACCTGCCGATCGCGTGGGGGCTGGGCCAGATCCTGTACGCGCGGATATCGGAAGCGGAGAAGCGCCTGATCCTCGGGGAAAACCTACTGGCCCTGATGAAGGCCCACGGACTGGAGGGCTAGTGCAGTAGGACCAGGCCCTGGTAGGTCCGCCGTTCGTCCTGGGCGATCTCGGTGTTGACGCGCCGCGCCGTCTCCTGCAGCAGGTGTGGCTCAGGCTTGGACGCGACGACCCGACCGATCTCCGCCTGACGCACGGGCAGCCAGTGGATGTGGCTGTCGGATGCATCGGCGATCCTGACCGGCTCCGGCGCGGGGGCAGGCTGACGCACAGTGGGGGCGGGGACGACCGGCGCGACTGGGCTAGTGGCCCTCGCGATAACCTGTGGCCTGCGGTCGGGAGTGCTCGGGGCGACGGAGGGCGCGGCAGCGATGGCGGCCATCGCGGGCGCGCGCAGGGCGGGCGAGGTGACAGGCATGTGAGCCACCGACGGCGCCGTGCGGACGACGGTTGCGATCAGAGGCTGCGTGGGCGTTGGCGCCGTAGCGATCGTGGTAGGCGGCGCCGTGGACGGCTGAGGAGTGATCGCAGCAGTCCTGGTCGCAGGGGCGAAAGCGGGCGACGGCTCGGTTGTCCCTCCGCCAACGACAGGGCTCTCACCGGTGGCACGCGCGATGTCCTCAGCGGCTCGCCGCAGGATAGACGGTTTCTCAGCGGGCACAGCAGCCGGCGCGGATGCGGGCGGATTCACCGCGACTACGGCCGGTTGAGATTTAGTGGTGGTAGAACCAGGCGCCGGCGCGATGGGTGAAGTAGCGACAACCGGTGGCGCGGACGGACCCGCTGGCGCCCCACCGCGTCCGTTCATCATCACGACTGCCCCGAGAATCACGCACACGAAGACTGCCGCCGCGGCAACGGGCGCCCACGCCGGCATCGGACGCAACGCTCGCCAGCCCACCCTTGGCTTCTCGCCGGCTTCCACCGCTGCATGGATCCGCTCGCGCAGGTAATCCGGAGGGGCTTCAGCCGCAAGCTCGCCCAGCCCACGCCTTACCTCAAGCGTCGCGCGGTACTGGGCGTAGCACGCTTCGCAGGTGAACAGGTGTGCCTCGAAGTCTTCCAGCCGCTCGGCGGCCAGCGTCCCATCGAGGTAGAGGTCGAGCCACTGATCAGCCCACTTGCAGGGCATGGACGTCAGGGGATGGGCCGCGTCAACAGCTCGGTAGATTCCTTCGCGCAGGTCGAGAGCTTCGCCGGATGCAAGACTCCGCGCCGCCTGGGACAACTCGGAAAGCTGCTGCAACCGCTTCTGGCACACGGCGCATTCGCGCACGTGAGCGTCAGCGGTGGCGTCGCCGCCGTCCGCAAGCTCGGTTAGTTCATCCCAGGAATAGCACGGAGCCATGGTCTGTCATCCTGCACAAAGCTCTCGCCCGACAACGCCTTAGACAGACCTCGGTTCCACGAGTTTCGCTCTTTTCGTCACTGTCTCTGGGCACGAAATCGGTGCCACGCCTCCAGCACCTTCTCGCGCACCCTCGCCAGCGCGCCCCGGGTCGCCGCCGTTGTCTTCTGAGCCACCGACCCGCCCCCGCGCTTGGTGCACCATGCCTCATCCACCGCCGCGATCCGGGCCAGCCCGACGCCCGTGGCGAACATGGGCAACTCCACCAGCGCCATCTCGCCGGCCAGGTCCCTCGGGCTGCCCAACCGCGCCGGAAGCCCGCGCAGAGCCATCGTCGCGAGCCTGGCCGCGCCCGGCAGCGACGCCCCTCCGCCAGATATCACGACCCCCGCCGGCGCCAGCGACCACAGCCGCTCGGCCGTCAGTCGCTCAGCCACGCCCGCGAAGATCTCCTCCATCCGCGCCTGAAGAATCTCGGCGATCAGCCGCCGCGGCACCAATTCCTTCGCGTCAGTGCCGACGACCGTCACCTCGACTTCCTCATCCTCGGGCACTTCCTCCGCGATCGCGTGCCCGTACTCGCGCTTCACCCGCTCGGCTTCTTCGGGCGCCACTCGCAGCACCTTCGCGAGGTCCATCGTCACATGATTCCCAGCCACGGCGATCGCCGAGGTGAGGCAAATGGACCCGTCCGCGAAGACGCTGACGTCTGTGGTCCCGCCGCCGATGTCCACCAGCACGCACCCCAGTCGCTGCTCGGCATCGGTCAGCACCGCCACGGCGGTCGCCTGCGGTTCGAGGACCTGCTCGCGCGGTTGAACCCCGGCCTCCTCGACGCACTTGAGCACGTTATCGACGATGCTCCCGCGCCCGGTGACGACGTGGAGGTTCACATCCAGCTGGCGCCCGACCATCCCCAGCGGCCGCCGGATGCCCCTCTCGCCGTCGACGGCGAAATCGCGCACGACGCTGTGGATGATCCGCCGGTCCGTGGTCAGGGGCACGCTATCCTGCGCCGACGCGACCGCCTGCTCCACGTCCGCCGCCGTCACCTGCGCACCCGTGATATACGCCCGCCCGCGGACGTTCACCGACGATATATGCGCACCGGTCACGCCCACGTAGACGCTCACGATCCGCAGCCCAGTATCGCCCTGCGCCTTCCGGATCGCCTCGCGGATGCACTCGATCGCCATCTGCCGGTCGACGACGACCCCGCGCTCCATCCCACGCGACGGCACCAGCCCGACGCCGGTGATCGCCAGCGCGTCCGCCACATCAACGCGGCCCACGACGGCGCACACCTTGGTGGTGCCCACGTCCAGGCCGCACACGTATCGTTCCTGAGTATCCGTCATCGGTTCCGTAGCCTTGTCCCGCTTTACACCGCTCCCAGCGCCCCCACGATCTCCTCGCTCGTCACGGAGAATCCGTGCAGCATCTCCACGTCCCAGATAGCGGCTTCCGTCAGCCTCAACCCCTCCACCGTCTCCGAGGCCTCGATCCCTGTGGTGCAGTCCCGGACAAGCACGCAATTGTACCCTTTCCGGGCCATTGCCCGCAGCCCGTAGTCGCGGTAGAGCACGCACATGTTCGTGTTGAACCCCGCGTAGAACAGGTGGAGGAGGCCCCGGTGGCGGCACAGGCGGTGAAGCTGCGCCCCACTCGCGACGACGAAGTCGCCGTCCTCGGGCTCGACGTCCGCCAGGATCCGCCGCTCGCGATCGTTGCGGTTGATGGTCTCCAGCAGCGGCCCGGAGGCATAGGCTTTCGCCAGCCCGGCATGTTCGCCCTGCCGCAGCCGGAAGTCCTTGGGCGGCCACGCCTCATCGACCTGGCAGGACTCATCGCCGAAAAGTTCCTCATCCCCGGCATACACCAGCCATTTCTCGTACCTTACCGCTGCCTCTCGCGCGGGCGCATGGACGACGGTGATACCCGCCTTCCTGCATGCCTCGGCCAGTGGCGCCAGGCGTTCTCGGACGATCTCCTCCGCGCGCTTTTCCGGCCCGGTGAGGTAGTGGCAGTCCCACACGTCGACCATCACGAGCGCGGCGCGATCGAGGCGGACCTCGGCCTCGAGCAGGCGCCGCACGACCTCGCTTTCGTCGGACATGGCGCAGCCGCCGCTGTAAAAATCGCAATACCTGAGCCCCAGCTTGATCGCCTTCATCTTGGTTCTGCCTTTTGCCTGTTGTAGGGCGGGGCTTTACGCCCCGCCGCGCTCTTCGCTTTCATCTTCTGGCCCTACGCCGTCATCCTGAGCGCAGAGCCGAACGACCCCGCAGAAACCGTACGAGCGAAGGATCTGGGGGGGGCCGCGCTACAACCTCGCGCCCCCGGAGCCTTGGTCATGGCTTGTGGAGGGGCCGAGTAGGGTGGCGCGGTGTTTGCGCCAGGTTCCCTATCCGGCCCTCGCCTTTCGCTCTTTACGGTTGCCCTTCGAGCGCCGGCAAATCCTCCAGCAGTCGCGTCACGTTCTCGACCGTCGGCTTCCACCCTATCCTTACGTTCCGCGCCACCTGCTTCCCGCCGATCTTCAGTTCGGCGACGACCTTCCCGTGCGCGCTCTTGGCCTTCTTGTACAGGTCGCGCACCTCGGCGAGCTTCACGACCTCATTGGCGCCGACCTTCGTCGTCCCGCTCACCTGCCCCATCCCCGCGCCGCCGTTGGAGAAAGCGGTGACGACCCACTCGGCCTCGACCTCATCGACCGTGTCGTTGATGGCAAAGACCGCGACCTCGTCCGCCGTGACCTCGCTGAAGCAGATGTGGATCACCTGGTACGCCCACTGGACGTAGTTGCACGCCAGCTTCGGCCGCATGTAGAAGTCCACGATCGCGTCGGAGAACTGGGGCCACACGTCGGCGAGATTCCACAGAAGGATGCCGCCCGTCTGCCACCCGGCCTTCTGCAGCCGGAAGTGCTCGGCCCACGCCTTGTACGCCTCGCCCTGGATTAGCTGGCTGGCGGTCACGTAGGTCATCAGATCGCTCGGGATATCGCCCAGCCACGCCGCAAGCGACGCATCCATCCGCTTGCGCCGGTTGTAGTGGATGTTGATGCTCCACAGGTCGCCGAAGTGCTCATCCCAGCCCTGGTTATCCGCCGGCCAGCGGTTCTGCGGCGCGAGCATGTCGACCACGGTCTGCAGGTCGGGGCACGAGAGGTGCCCGATCTCCGACGCGAAGCGCGCCGGGCTCTTCAGGTACACGTCGGACCAGAAGGGCGTCCCGTGGTACCAGATATGCTGATCGCCCTGCCGCATGTCATTGGGGTCCACCGAGTGGTCGGGGCTATACGGGCTTGACGGGATGTACTTCCGCGTCCCGTCCAGCCGCGCGACCACTTCCGGCAGCACTTCGCGGGTGATCTTGTTCTTCTCCCACGGGTTGCCGTGGTCGCCGCCCCAGGAGTACGAGCAGTCCACCTCATTGTCGCCCGACCACAGCGCGATGGAGGCATGGTTGCGCAGCCGCTTCACCGCGACCTCGGCCTCTTCCCGCGCGATGTCGAGGAATTCGGGCACCTGCGGGTATACCGCGCACCCGTAGAGGAAGTCGTGGAAGATCGTGATCCCCAGCCGGTCGCACTCCTCGTAGAACTCGTCGGGTTCGTAGATTCCGCCGCCCCAGATCCGTAGCATGTTGACATTGAGGACGCGCGAGAACTGGACCAGGCGCTGCTGCTTCCAGGGTTCGGCGCGCGGGTACATCCCGTCGCAGGGTGTCCAGTTGAGGCCCCTCGCGAAGAACTTCGTCCCGTTCAGCTCGAAGACGAAGCCGCTGTCGCCACCCGCGGGCTCTTCGACGAGCTTGATGATGCGGATGCCGACCTGCTTCGTGCAGCGGGCGACCTCCTTCTCGCCGTCGCAGAGGACGACGGTCAGGTCGTACAGATTCGGCTCGCCCAGGTCCCACGTCCACCACAGCTTCGGCGCCTCGACCTTCGCCGACAGCTTCGTCACGCCGTGGTAGACCTTGCCGCTCAGCGTGAACTCGCTCTCGCCGCACACCGCGGTCGCGCAGACGGTCAGTTCCTCCAGCCCGTCGCTCAGCGCTTCCATCTCCACGTCCAGCTTGACCTCCGCCGAACTCCCGTCCGCCGCGATGCTCTCGGTGCGGAAGAAGAAGTCGCGCAGGACCGCCCGCTTATATGCCTTCAGCGTCACCGATCGCTCGAGCCCCATGGTCACCAGCCGCAGCGCGATATCCCAGCCGTACTGCTGGTCGGGCTTTCGCGCCCACAGACGCTCGGGCGTCCAGCTCTGGCAGTCGGTGATGTCCAGGCCCTCGACGGACTTCATGGGCGAGGCCAACCGCACGACGATTTCGTTCGTCTCGCCGACCTTGATCAGCCCGCTCACCTCGAAGGTCCGCGGCACGAGCGCATTGGCCGACTTGCCGACCATCTGCCCGTTGAGCCACACGGTCGCGAAGCAGTCGATGGCCTCGAAGATCAGCTCCATCTTCTCGCCGACGAAGTCCGCCGGCACATCGAAGCTGCGCCGGTACCAGAACTCATCGTTCTCCATGGCCCGCATCTGCTGATGGTTGAGGTCGTAGTAGGGGTCTGGGATCAGGCCGGCGCGCATGAGGTCAAGATGTACCTCGCCGGGGACCTCGGCGGCTATCCACGCGAGGGTATCAAGCGCCTCAAACTTACCTTCGCCATCGGGGCACTGCGCCAGTTGCCATGCGCCATCGAGACTAATCTTCGCCATCACAATCCTCCCTGTTCTTGAAGCCTTGATTGGCTCGTGGAAGGGCCGAATATTAGGTGAGCGCGCTTGCGCGCTCGACGATTATCCGGCCCTGCTCTTGCCTTTGAGTTTTCGCCCTTGGCCGTCATCCTGAGCGCACGTCCTGACGACCGTGGCTCAGACATATCCCGCGAAGGATCTGAGGTGGCGGCGTTACAGCCCTGCGGCCGCTGTGGTTACGCCTTCGCCTTTCCTTCTACTCCACACTCTCCACCAGAAACACCGCCCTCCCCGGCCCCAACGCCACCTCGATCCCTTGCCGTCCTTCCCTCGCGGCTTTGATCGCGCCGGTCTCGGGATCCCACACCTGCGCGGTCCCGAAGGGCGGCACGACCCCCACCGTCCTCGCGGCCATTGACGTATTCAGCACCATCACGAATCGCTGCTCGCCCTGCCTCCGCAGCGTCACAGCGATCGGCGCCTCGGGCGGTCCGACCTCGACGTCGCCCATCCGCCATTCGTACCTTAGCAGTTTCGCCAGCTCAGCGGCGGACGCGACGACCACCGCCCGCCCATTCGCCCCGCTCAGCCGCACCTCATCGATCCGCCCGAACATCTCCTCCGCCCACTTCTCGACCTGCCCGGGCCTGCCGGTCTCAGCCTCAAACTCCGGCGCATGCCCGACCGTCGCGACCCGG
>PMZA01000507.1 GCA_003170595.1 Armatimonadota bacterium | reverse complement strand
GGCTGGAAGGGGTTGAAGCAGTTCAGGCCGATCTCCACCAACTCGTCGAACAGGCTGGTCACACAGCCGCAGGAGTGCATGAAGATGAACTTGCCGGCCTTGCGGATGGGGGCGAACATGCGGGCCAGGCGCGGCTTGATGAAGTGCCGCCAGTGCTCCAGGCCCATGATGAGGCCGGTCTGCATGCCGTAGTCGTCGCCGAAGTAGATCGCGTCGATGTCGAACTTCAGGGCCCGGCGGATCTGGAGCATGTTGTGCTCGACGATCTCGTCCATCAGCCGCTCGACGAACTCGGGCCGCTCGACCATGTCCATCAGCAGGTCCACCATGCCGCGCATGGTCCAGGCCCGCTCGTAGAGGGAAAAGCCGATCTGGTAGCAGCGGAGCAGGTCGCGGTTGGCGGCCAGCTCCCCGGGGATGTGGGCGTACCAGGCCTCATCGTCGGCGTCGGGCCACTGGTAGCTGTCCAGGTCCTCCGGGCGGCGGAGCGGCCAGTCCACGGGCGTGCCGATGTCCTTGTCCACCGAGCGGTCCCACGTCACGCCGTAGATGTCGCGGAAGTGATCGTTGCCCACGGGGGCGAAGCATTCGATCCCCGGCCCCAGGCTCAGGATGTGCGGGTCCAGGAACTTGCCCAGGTCGTGGTAGCCCAGGTGCCGGCGCATCCGCTCGGCGCACTGCTGCGTCATGCCCCACGACCACGGCACGTACGGCGGCGGCCGGAAGTTCAACGCCTCGATCACCACTTCGCGCTTGGTCATGTCTCAGTCTCCGATTTCCGATTTCCAATTTCCCATTTCCAATTGCCAGAGGGGGAGCCCCTGCGTCGCGGGGGGGCATGTAAGTGGCGTCAGCCTCCTGCAATCGGAAACTGGAAATGGGAAATTGGAAATCACCTCCCCCCCGTGTTAGTGTGCCCCTGAAGGCACACTAAAAAGGCGGCAAACCTTTCGGAAAGGGCACGCACCAATGGCGAACGAGGTCAAGAACGTCTGGCTGTGGGTGTCGGCGGGCGACCTGGGGACGGAACTGCGGCAGCTCCAGGACGAAGGGCGGGACGTGGGGCCGATCAAGGCCAGGCTCCAGGCGATGATCAAGCTCGGCGACGAGCGGATCGCGCTGCCGGCAAATCAGGCCAAGGTGGCGGCACTGCTCGACGCCGGACAGCGCCTGCCCATGCGCCGGGGCTACGCCTTCACCGAGCCGTCGGACCTGGCCGGCATCCGCAAGCTCCGGCCGCGCGGGCCGCGGCGCTACCGCGTCCGCCTCAGCCCGGCGCAGACGCTCGACCACTTGCACGGCGCGTGGCTGGGCCGCTGCGCCGGCTGCCTGCTGGGCAAGCCGATCGAGGGCGTGCCGACCGACCGGCTGTGGCCGTTCCTCCAGGCCACCGGCCAGTACCCGCTCGCCGCCTACATGCGCTTCGGCTTCGGCGGTAAGGTCAAGAAGGACTTCGCCGACATGGTCAGCCGCGCGTGGTTCGACAAGATGAACCACATGCCCGTCGACGACGACACCAACTACACCACCACCGGCGTGCTCATCGTCGCCAAGTACGGCCCGGACTTCGCCCCGGCCGATGTCGCCACGTTCTGGATGGAGAACATCCCGCTGCTGTGCACCTGCACCGCCGAGCGCGTGGCGTACCGCAACCTGGCCATGCTCATCCAGCCGCCAGCCAGCGGCCCCTGGCGCAATCCCTACCGCGAGTGGATCGGCGCCCAGATCCGCGCCGACGGCTGGGCTTGGGCGTGCGCGGGCAGGCCTGAGCTCGCGGCGGAGTTCGCCTGGCGAGACGCCTCCTGGACGCACGAACGAAACGGCATCTACGGCGAGATGTTCTTCGCCGCCCTCATCGCCGCAGCCTTCGCGACCGACGACCTCGCCGATGCCATCGCCGCCGCCGCGGGTGAGATCCCCGAGCACTGCCGCCTGCGCGAGTGCGTGGACGACTGCATCGCCTGGTGCGCCGAGGACGCGACTTGGCAGATCACCTGGGAGCGCATCAACGACAAGTACGGCCACTACCATCCGGTCCACACGATCAACAACGCGGCGCTCGTGCTGCTGGGGTTGCTGCACAGCGACGGGGACTTCGGCCGGGCGATCTCCATCGCGGTCATGGGCGGCTGGGACACGGACTGCAACGGCGCGACGGCGGGCTCGGTCATGGGCGCGCTGCTTGGGGTGAAGGCTCTGCCCGAGAAATGGGTGGCGCCGTTGAACGACACCTTGCACAGCGACCTGGTCGGCTTCACGACCAACCGCATCTCCGACCTCGCGACGCGAACGGAGCGGATTGCGCTCGGGGGCTTGTCATCCTGAGCCCGACGGTTTCTGTCGCGCGAAGGATCTCCTTTTGTCGACTTGGGGGATCAACCACATGACGAGAACCAATCTCGCCTTTGCTTTCACGCTTCTCCTTGCACTTCCATGTCTTTGCCTTCCCGCCACAACCTTCTACGTCTCGCCTTCCGGCCGCGACTCCTTCTCCGGCACCCTTCCTTCCCCAAACCCCGCCCATACCGACGGTCCCTTCGCCACCATCGTCGCCGCCCGCGATGCCGTCCGCGCACTCAAAGCCTCCGCCCCACTCACCGCCCCCGTCGACGTCCTGATCCGCGCCGGCACCTACCGCCTCTCCGATCCCCTCGTCTTCACTCCCGCCGACTCGGGCACCGAGGCCGCGCCCATCACCTACGCCGCCTACCCCGGCGAGCATCCCCTCATCTCCGGCGGCCGCACCATCACCGGTTGGCAGAAGTCCGGCAAGCTCTGGATCGCGACTATCCCCGACGTCGCCGCCCGCGGTTGGGCCTTCCGCTCGCTTTTCGTCAGCCGCGCCGACGGCACGACCCCGCCCCAGGAGGCCGACACCTCCAACCCGATGTATCCGACCCCGCTCCGCTGCCGCGAACGCCGCGTCCTCGCCCGCGATCCCAACGAGGGTTACTACTACATGTACGGCACTGCCCCGCCCGGCAAGGACCCGGTCACCGGCAAGCCCGTCGATCGCGGCAAGTCGGCCTTCCGCTTCTCCACCGGCGATATCAAGCCCTGGCCGGACATCACCGACGCCGACATCTTCACCTTCTACGTGTGGGAGACGGGCCTATTCCCCATCAAATCCGTCGACCCGGAGACCGACACCGTCGTCGTCAGCGGCGAGTCGAAGTGGCCCTTCACAACGGCGACCGCCCGCCAGCGCTACTTCATCGAGGGCGCCTTCGAGGCCCTGGACGCCCCCGGCGAGTTCTATCTCGACCGCCGCACGGGCAAGCTCTTCTACTATCCCGTCCCGGGCGAGGATCCCTCCAACGTCGTCGTCACCGCCCCGGTCGTCCAGCAGCTCGTCCTCCTCCAGGGCGATCCCGACGCCGGGCACTACGTCGACTACCTCTCCTTCCGCGGCCTCAGATTCAGCTACGCCGACTACGCTCTCGAGCCGACGGGTCACGGCGACTGGCAGGCCGCCGTCACGGTCTCGGCGTCGATTCACGCCAGCGGCTCCCGCCATTGCTCCCTCGACAGCTGTGAGGTCTCGCATATCGGCAACTACGCCGTCTGGTTCGAGCGCGGCTGCCAGTACAACCGCGTCGCCATGTGCCATCTCCACGACCTCGGCGCCGGCGGCGTCCGCTTCGGGCAGGAGGGACCTCCCGCCTCCGAACCCGCCCGCACGCATCACAACGTCTGCACCAACAACTTCATCCACGACGCCGGCTATCTCTTCTGCGGCGCCGTCGGCGTATGGATCGGCCACGCCTCGGACAACGAGGTCACGCACAACGAGATCTGCGACATCAACTACACCGGCATCTCCTGCGGATGGTCGTGGGGTTATGGCCCGACCGATCACACAAACAACCTCATCGCCTATAACCACATCCACCACGTCGCCGCCCGCGGCGTCATGTCCGACACCGGCGCCATCTACACCCTCGGTCTATCAACTGGCACGCGCCTCGACCACAATCTCATCCACGACTGCTGGAACTACCCGCCCCAGCCCGGCGCCGGAGGCATCTACCCCGACGAGGGTTCCTCGGGCATCACCATCGAGAACAATGTCGTCTACGACACGATCAGCGGCGGCTTCACCATGCACTACGGCGAGGGCAATCTCGTCCGCAACAACATCTTCGCCTTCGGGCGCGACCAGCAAGTCGTCCGTGGGCGCGACGAGGAGCACCTCGCCTTCACCTTCGAGCGCAACCTCATCTACTACGACTCCGGCGCAACCTGGGTTGCCGCCGGCCTTCATCACAACTATACCGCCGACCACAACCTCTACTTCAACGCCTCGGGCCAGCCCCTGGTCTTTCTCGGCAATCTCGACTTCAAGCAGTGGCAGGCCCTTGGCCAGGACGTTCATTCCGTCATCGCCGACCCGAGGTTCGTCGACCCCGCCCACCGTGACTTCCGCCTCCGCCCAGACTCGCCCGCCCTCGCCCTCGGCTTCGTCCCCATCGACATGTCGACCGTCGGCCTGACCGGCCCGCGCGGTTGGACGGACCTCCCGCGTCAGATCAAGCGCGCCCACGTCGACCTCGGCAAGGCCCCGGTCCCGACCCCGAATCTCGTCGATGAGGGCTTCGAGCGCACGCCCCTCGGCTCGACGGCTGACGGCGCTGTCACCTATGGTCAGACCTCCGAGGCCACCATCCGCGTCACTGACGAGCAGGCCGCCTCAGGCAAGCGCAGCCTCAAGTTCACCGACGCCGCCGGCCTCGACCAGCCGTGGAACCCGCACATGTGGTACACGCCGAATCTCTACGATGGCGTCGCCCGCCTGCAGTTCGACCTACGCCTCGGCCCCGGCGCGCAGGTGTGGGAGGAATGGCGCGACAACGCCTCGCCCTATCACACTGGCCCGAGCCTGGGCATCGACGCCGACGGCAATCTCAAGATCATCGGCGCGCCGATGACGAAGCTCCCGGCGGAGAAGTGGATACACTTCGACATCACGTGCACCCTCGGCGAGAAGGCCCCGGGCAAGTATTCGGTCACGGTCACGATCCCCGGGCAGAAGCCGGTGACGATGCGCGACATCCCTTGCGACCCGAAGTTCCGCCACCTCGAGTGGATGGGCTTCATCTCGAACTCAACCGACGTCCGCGTCTTCTACCTGGACAACGTCAAGCTGACCCGCCAGTAACCACGCCGGAATCGTCGCCCCTACCAGCGAACCTTTCAGCCGCTTCGACGTCTCTAGATGGAGCAGTCAAATCTTCAGCAGTTACACCCTGGGAGGGGCATAACCATGCGCGTCAGCGCCGCGGTATGCTGTGTTGCTCTTTGTCTTCTGATCCTCACTCAAGCCTTCCCGGCCACGAACGCCCTCCCGCCCCCACCGGCGTCCCAGACCTTCGCCTTCGCGACCGGCCAGCAGCATGACTTCGCCTTTCCCATCACCGCCCCGGGCGCGGTCCACGTCGCCCTGGACTGGAAGGGTGTGGCCCTGAGCGTGGGGCTGGCGGGCCCGGACGGCAAGCGGGTTGGGGCGGCGGTTACGCGCACGGCCCCGCACGCTGACCTCACCTACAATCTCACCCAGGCGCAGGTGACCCTGGGGCCGGTATGGTCTGTCGACGTTGTGGCGAGCAGCAGCGTCCCGGGCGGGGCGCCCGGCCTGATTGGTCCCGCCGCCACGGTCACGGTGACCATCAAGGCGCCGGTGGACCCCAACGTGCTTCAGACGAAGCTGCAAGCGCTCGCCAATCAGCGCAGCGCGGCACTAGCGGCGGTGACCAAGGCGAGCGGGGCCGGCACTGGCGGTGGCGCGACGCCGATGACCTTCGACCAGAGGGTGGCGGCCAGCAATAAGCTCCTCGCCGGCCAGTTCAGCGCGCTCACCTCCCTCCTGACCGCGCGCATGAAGTCCGGCGGGGCTGGTGGCGGCACCCCGGTATACTTGGGCGGCCTCCACGGCACCCGGCTGAAGACCCCGATGACTAACGGCAAGGTGGACACCACCGTCGACGCCGGGAACACTGGGGACAGTGGGGAGATTGGGACCGTGACCGTGACCACTGGCGGCCAGGGCACGTCAGGGAAAGGCAGACCAGTGATAGTCGGCCTGCCTGGCGACGGCAACAACGGAGATGCGGGGGTCATTTATTCCGCCCCCACCCCGCCCGTCGTAGTCTCCCTGACGCCAGCCAAGGGCTCGCCCGGCGATGAGATCAAGATCCGGCTCAAGGGTGGCGCTGTCGTCCCGGCCAACAACCAGGTCACCTTCGTCATCGCTCCAGGTCTCGCCGTAGCCGCTCCCATCCTCTCGACCACCGGCGGCTCCGGCTATGTCGACCTCACCGTTGCTGTTCCCTATGACAAGACCGCCGCCAGCGACTACCCGGGCAACGTCGTCATCAAGGACGACCGGGGCGATACCTCGCCCGCCGCAGCCTTCCAGTTCACCGCCCTCCCTCTCCCGGCTATCACCGGTGCGAAGCCCTTCGGCGGGGGCCTGGGGCCCGGCGAATGCATCGCGGTGGTGGGCCGCAACTTTACCCAGGACACCGGCGTGGTCTTCTTCCGCTGGCCCTCCTCACCCCAATCGCCCGTCCAGCAAGCCGTCCCCAACGGCGGGTCAGCGATACAAACCACCCTCTTCGCCGGCATTCCGCCTTACCAGTCCGTTACGCCCTACAACGCCTCCATCTTCGTCCGCGTCCACTACAAGTCCGCCCATCTTACCGCCGATCTCGACAGCGCCGACTTTCCCATCACCCTCGATCCGGACGTCCTGGGGATCGCCACCATCAACGGCGCACTGGTAGGTCAGGCTACGGACGATCCACAGCTTGCCGCTCTGCAGGCGGCCATCGCCGCCGGCCAGCAGGGCAAGGCGGTGGTAGGCGCGGACTGGGGCCTGCCCAATCAGCCGGTGTTGCTCGGCGGGGCGGCCTTCCGCACCCAGCCTGGGCTTGTCCACTTCGTGTTCGCCGGCCACGACTATTACTCGACCCCCAAGAGCTGGTCCGATACGCAGATTCTCGTGAACCTGCCCGACTACTCGGGCATCGCGGGGCCTACCGGTGGGAGCATCTATATCGTGCGGGCGGACGGAGTGAAGTCGGCCTCGGTCCCCTTCGCCTTCCTGCCTCTGATGGTCGCGCAGCGGATGAGCCTGTCGCGCGACCTCACCCTCGACCAGTTAGCCCTGCAGATGAGCAACTCCCACGACAAGTGGAGCTTCACGCCGGACGGGATGGGGCTCACCGTGGCCCACGACAACTCCTTCTGGTCCGTTAACTACGGCGACGACCGGATCTTCTCCCCTCACTCCCTGGTGAAGGGAGTGCCCCCACCTTCCCAGTGGCTCCTGCGCAACGGCTGGACGGTCACCTCGGTGGACGTCGAGGTGCACGACAGCGAGCCTCTTACCGTCGCCAAGTCCGGGGACCGCCACGTGGGCACCACTAACCCCGGCTTCGATGTCGGTTACGTCATCGCCGCCGGGATACCGTACGACGACTGGTGCGGGTACACAGCGTACGTCACGATCACTGGGCCGAGGGGCGTGCCCTACAAGTAAGCCACAATAGCAGCGGAAGGCGGGGCGGAGTTTCATCGTCCCGCCATGCCTGCCAAGCCGGATGCCCTGGGAGGGGTTCGACCATGACCATCCGCAAGCTCCTTTGCGCCGCCGCTGTCCTCGCCGTCGTCGCCCCAGCCGCCTTCTCAGCCACGGGTGACATCGCGTTGCCCACCTGGCCTCAGTCCTTCAAGCTTCACCCGGGCCAGGTCAGCGTCTTCGGCTTCCCCATCACCAGGGCCGGCAACGCCGTCGTCGACCTCAACTGGACGGGCAACGACCTCGCCGTCCAACTCGTCGACTCCTCCGCCGGGTCCACGCCAACTGTGACCGGCGCCGTGAAGACCCTGGCCGCTTCCGATAAGCACTCGGCGCCCAAGGCCCATCTCACCCTCGCCCTCACTCCCACCCAGGTCGCCCACAGCAACATCTGGTACATCTCAGTGACCTGCCTGGGCACGGGCCACATGCCCGTCGACCCGCGCACTCCTCCCCAGCCCGAGGCTTTGGGCACGATCACGATCACCTACCCCTCCGTCGACCAGGCGCTCCTCCA
Organism: Armatimonadota bacterium; assembly: GCA_003170595.1. Classification (GTDB taxonomy): domain Bacteria; phylum Armatimonadota; class Zipacnadia; order Zipacnadales; family FEN-943; genus FEN-943. The sequence goes on along the minus strand of PMZA01000507.1, from coordinate 2,865 downwards.
GCCCAAGCTCAAGGCCCTCGTCCTCACGCGCCAGACCGCCCTCTCCGCCGTCCATCCCGCCGGGCCCAAGCCGATCACCTTTCAGGCGCGCCTCGCGGCCCACAACAAGCTTCTCAACGACCGCATCGCTGCGCTGACCAAGCTCCTCACCACGCGCATGAAGGCCAACGTCGCCTCGGCCGACACTGCCCGCGTCGCCCTAACCAGGGTCACCCTCCGTCACCTGCCCTCCACCGGCCCGTCTCTCCACAACGTCACCTTCGGCCCGGGCTTCAAGGGTGGCCTCGGCACCAAGCTCACCGGGGGCGCCGGCAAGTGGCCTCTCGGCGGAAACACGTCCACCCCCGTGTCGGGCCAACCCACCATCGCCTCCGTCACCCCTGCCTCGGGCCACCCTGGCGATGAGATGACCATCAGGATCAGCGGCGGTGCGACCGACCCCACCAAGAACCAGGCCATCTTTACGATAGGCCCGATGATCTTCTATGCAGTCCCCGTCCTCTCCGCAACCCCCGCCGGGGCTTCCATGGACCTCAAGGTCGCCGTCCCTTACGACGCCGCCGCGAACCTCAACTACGCGGGCTCTGTCGTGGTCAAGGACGACCAGAACCGCGCCAGCGCTGCCGCCAATTTCCAGTTCCTTGCCCTTCCCAAGCCCACCCTCACCGACGTCCAGGACGCCAATTCCACCAACGGCGTGGGTGACACCCTCTTCGTTGACGGCGCCAACTTCGCTCCCGGCAGCCAGGTCTACTTCAAGTTCTCGCCCGGCTCAACAACCCCGGTCGCGGCCAATCTAGCCCCCGGTGCTACCGTCTCCACGACCTTCGTCTCCGCCGTTATCCCCACCTATTCCGCCCCGAACCAGCCCCTCGCGGCCACCGTCTTTGTCCGCTATCACTACAAAGCCGCCCACCTTGAGGGCGACATGCAGAGCGACGATTACTCCCCGGTCATGCTCGACGTCACCGTGCCTCAGATCGCCTCCATCGGCTGCACCGACGCTGACGTCAGCGCCGCAGTCCAGTCCATCGCCGACGCCAACAGCGCGTCCTCTGGCGGCGGTGCGGCTAACGGCAGTGCGGGTGGTGGCTCCGGTTCCAACTCAAACGGTAACGGCGCCGGCGGCGACGGCTCAGCCCAGCAGATAGCCACCGTCAGCACCCCGGGCCTCCCCAACGTCCCCATCCTTATCAGCGGCCTCGCCTTCGGCGCCCAGCGCGGCATGGTCCACTTCCGCTTTGGCGGCGCGAACTTCGCCTCTACCCCCCTGGCCTGGTCACCAACCCAGATCCTCGTCAAACTTCCCGACTACTCCGGCCTCCCCGCCACGGTCACCGGCACGATCTGGGTCACCCTCCCCTTCGGGGGCCAGACCGCCTCCTACCCCTTCTCCTTCGCCCCACAGAACGACCCGATCGCCATGGACCTGTCCCAGGACCTCCCCGCCGGCTTCTTCCAGTTCTGCAAGAGCGACGGCAACGACTCCTGGTACTTCACCAACGACGGCGGCCTCTGCGCCACCCACCACAATTCCTTCTGGCACTGGAACTACGCCGACGATGTCCTCTACAACTACAACTACATCCCCAACGTCGCCCCGGCCTACACCTTCCACCTTAAGCCCGGCTGGACGGTCGACTCGATCGGCTGGGACGGCCAGTCCGACATGATGCCGCCGATGCGCAATTGCAACTACCACGCCGAGCACATCAACACCGACGACCCCAGCGTCATGTGCTACTACTGGCTGGTTTCCGGCATTCCCGTCGACTACACGGTCACCTACACGATCCACATTTACGTCAAGGGCCCTCTCGGCTGCTCGTACAAATAGGGAGGTTTGACCATGTACCGCTATGCCCTGCTGTTCGCCTTGGCTTGTGTCCTTTGCCTGCCGGCCTTCGGTGCAACGACCAAGGTCATCCTCAACGGCAACGTCGTCACGCTCCCGGTGATGGACGTTGACGGGAAAGCCTTCGTCGACGTCGTCGCCTTGATGAAGCTCCTCGGAGGCAAGTGCACCTATGACGCCGCCAACGCCAAGCTCTTCATCAACGCCGCAGGTGGTGGAGGCGGCGGCACTACGGCTACCGGAGGAGGCGGTGGCTCGACCGGAACCGCCCAGCTAGCGGGCGACAACGGCCAGCTCGCCCAGGTCTACTCCCTCGACAAGCTCAGCCCTATCTTCTTCCGCCTGGTCAGCGCCGAGTTCACGGTGGCGCAGGTGGTCATCGGCAGCGAGCTTTACGCCCCCCTGCCCGGCGAGAAACTCCTTCTCCTCCACTTCACCGTTCAGAACCCCGATAAGGCTATCGGGCGCCTCGCCCGTAACGACGTCCTGCGGATCACGGCCTTCGACGCCATGAACAACCCCCATGTCTGCGACAGCAGCTGGGGCGACGAAGGGAACCACCAGATAGTCGGGGTGCAGCTCAAACCGGCGCAGACCCTCGCGTGCTACTGCGTCCTACGTGTCCAGGCCAAGGGCCCCATCCCCAAGCTCATGATCCAGCCCTCGAGGGATAACAACGGCCCCGTCCTCCGGTACATGTTCACCGACCAGATCAAGGCTCTCGACGCGCCCTTCGCCGACCCGGCCGACGCGTCCGGCTACACGGCTCTGGACACCATTCCGGCCGCGATCGGCACCCCCTATCCCTTCGCGAAGTACACCGTCACCCTGGAGAAGTTCGACTTCTCCACCGACCCCCTGGGCGGCGCCAACCCACCCGCGGGCGGCCGATTCCTGACGGCCACCATCCTCGTGCACAACTCTTCGCCCGACAACGTCGGCCTTCGCGATGACCATTTCCTCGCAACGCTCACGGATGCCGACGACATACAGATGAACTGGGGTGGGCT
>PMZA01000325.1 GCA_003170595.1 Armatimonadota bacterium | reverse complement strand
ACCGAAGGTCCGCAGGGGGTGGCATGCTGTGGCCTCTTTAGCTTTTCGCCCTTGGCTTAGCTTGCTGTAGGGCTTGGGGTTCGCTTCGCGAACCCACCTTTATGCCCCGCCGCGCCTTTCGCCACCTACAACCTTCCCCGGCGGCTCGACGTCCCGTCGGCGTACTCGCGGCCTTCCAGGCCGCGGCGGTGGGGGTGCTGTGGCCGCTTTCCCCTACCTCAACTCCAGCACCTTCGTCTACGGCCCTTTCATCTCAATCGCGACACTCGTCCCTTTCCCAAGCACCGCTCCCGTCGCCTCATCCCTTACCTACGCCGCCTTCCTTCCTTCGCCCCCGCATCGTCGACAACGAGGCACAGCCCCGCCTCCTCCGGCGCCTGGCAGATGGCGTCCGTAAGCGACGCCACGGCGGCGCTGTAGGTCCCGACAGCGGCCCTGCGATCGCCCGCGCCTTCCCAGCTGGCTTTCACTCCGAGACAGCGATGGGCGGACGGCGGATGTGCGGGGTATTCCAGCCGACGCACGCCTCCACCTGCAGGAGTTGCCAGTGCTTCGGCGAAGACTCCACCGCCCCCGTACGGTGTGCTAGTGGCGCCTGCCGGCCATGACGCTTGAGAGGTGTTCGTGGATCATGAACGAAGCGGTGAAAGTAGGCGTGTCCGGCCATCGGATTCTGGCTGAGATCGAGAAGCTCGAGGCCTCCCTTAGCAGGGCCCTCAGGGTGATCCTTGAGTCCTTCCCGGGCCGGCGGATGGTAGTCGTGTCGCCCTTGGCCGAGGGTGCCGATCGCCTGGTCGCACGCGCCGTTCTCGGGCACGCCGGCACCGGACTCTTCGTCCCGCTGCCGCTGCCGGTGGACGACTACCTGGAGGATTTCGCCTCGCCGGAATCGAAGGCTGAGTTCCGCGAGTTACTGGCGCGGGCCGAGGAGATCGTCGATCTGCCCCCGGCGCCGACGCGCGACGCCGCTTACGAGCAGGTCGGCGAATACGTCCTCGACCACAGCGATGTGCTCGTCGCCGTCTGGGACGGTCTGGACGCGCAGGGCCAGGGAGGCACCGCGGACATCGTCGGCCGCGCTCTGGCGAGGGGCATGACGGTCATCCACATCAAGGCCGGCAACCGCAAGCCCGGCACCACGGAGCCGACGAGCCTCGGGCCGGAGCAGGGACTGCTGGTGGTCCACAATCTGTGACGCGCAGGTATGAGCCTTTCACCTCGGGAGGGGACTGGCAATGCCGAAGGCGATCAAGTCCGGTCTGACGGCAATAGTCACCGGGGACGTGACCATCGACTGGAATCTGGCCCGGCTGGCGAGTTCGGCCACCGGCGCCCAGACGTGGAACGCCGAGGCCGTGACCCGCGCCTGCGTGCTCAAGGGGGGCGTGGTCATGCTGGCCGACGTGATCCGGGCCGCCACCGCGGACCTCGGCCCGGGCCGCGATCCCGTCAAGCTCGTCACCGTCGATATCCCCGGCGAGCCGCTGCATCCCGCCGACACGCGGTTCCACCACTCCTATGCGATGTGGGAGCCCTTCTCTCACAACTCGGCCGACGACAAGGACAAGCGCCGCGTCTGGCGGGTGAAAGCCTTCCTCGGCCTGGACGACGCCTCCAAGCGCTCGCCGGACTACAAGCCCTGGCCTCTGCCCGTGGACACTCCGGCGAAGGCCGACCTCGTGGTCCTCGATGATGCCGGCCTCGGCTTCCGGGACAACCCCGACGTCTGGCCCGCGGCCCTCCGCAAGGCCAGGGACGCCGGCTGGATACTGGTGAAGATGGCCAGCCCCGTCGCGCAGGGACCGCTCTGGGAGCACCTGGCCGAGGAATGTCCGGAGCGCCTCATCGTGGTGATGGCCGCCAAAGATCTCCGCCACACTCGCGTCCACATCAGCCAGGAGCTGTCGTGGGAGCGCACGGCTCAGGACCTCTTCTGGGAGATGACCAATAATCCCCAGGTCATGAGCCTCTCGCGCTGCGCGCACGTCGTGGTCTCCTTCGGCACTGCGGGAGCGCTGCTATTGTCGCGCCGCCAGACCGGGGGCGGCTGGGACTGCCAACTGCTCTTCGACGCCGAGGCCTTCGAGGGCACTTGGGGCGCCCAGTACCCCGGCTGGGTCGTCGGCCAGACGATATGCCTCACGGCGTCGGTCGCCCGGCAGATTCTCCTCACTCCGGACAAGCCGGACCTGGGCCGGGCGATCCAAGCCGGAGTCGCCGGCATGCGTGCCCTGCAAGAGGTGGGGTACGGAGACCAGGACGCGAAGGAGCCTCTGCGAGACCCGAAGCTGCCCATGAAGGAGATCGTCGACGTCCTCGCCAGTGACGCCCAGCCCCTGGCGGTGGCGAAGGTCGAGGACCCGGTCCGTTTCCTGCATCAGCCCGAGGCCGACAAGCAAGTGCAGCACCACGAAGGCTTCTGGACCATTCTGGATGATGTCTGCAGCGGCGCCGTCTGCCTCACGCCGGGCGGCGGAGTGACCACCCTTCTCGACCGCGCCGAGCAGATCGTGCTTCAGGGCCCCGAGAAGGCTCTCCCGGGCGTCCCGTTGGGCAAGTTCGGCGGCCTCACCACCGCCGACCGGCGGGAGATCGAGTCCTTCCGCGCCATCCGTGCGCTCATGTCGGAGTATTGCAGCAAGCCCCAGGACAAGCCGCTGTCGATCGGGGTCTTCGGCCCTCCCGGCTCGGGGAAATCCTTCGGCGTCTTGCAGGTAGCCAAAGCCGTCGCCCAGGGCAATGTCAAGGACAAGACCTTCAACCTCTCGCAGTTCAGCGATCCCAAGGAACTGCTCCAGGCGCTGCATCAGGTGAGGGACGACGTGCTCTCGGGGAAGATCCCGCTGGTGTTTTGGGATGAATTCGATACGATGCTGGCCGGGCAACGCTGGGGCTGGCTGCGATGCCTCCTCGCCCCGATGCAGGATGGCAGCTTCCAGGAGGGGCAGATCACTCACCCCATCGGGCGCGCCATCTTCGTCTTCGCCGGCGGCACGAGCGATACGATGAAGGCCTTCAACCGGCCCTCGGACGACCCCCTGTACGACGAGTTCGTCGCCGCCAAGGGGCCTGATTTCGTCAGCCGCCTCCAGGGCTACGTCAACATCCTTGGCCCCAATCAGTGCCGCGAGTCCACCGTGGCCTCCGATGACCACTACCTCATCCGCCGGGCCATCATCCTGCGCGGACTGCTCCAGCGCCGGGCCGGGCAGGTGTTCTCCGAGGGCGACGGCAAGGGCGAGCTGGGCATCGATCCTGGCGTCCTGAAGGCCTTCCTCCAGGTCAGCGAGTACCGCCACGGCGTGCGGTCGATGGAGGCCATCATCGGCATGAGCATGCTCTCGGGCAAGCGCGCCTACGAGCGCTCGTCCTTGCCCAGCGAGGCCCAGCTCGAGGTCCACGTCAACGGCCGCGAGTTCCTGGCGATGGTCCAGGCGCCCGAACTCAAGGGGGACCTGCTGGAGAATCTATCCCGCGCCGTCCACGAGGCTTACCGCGAAGAGGAGTCGAAGAAGAAGACCCCGTCGGACCGCGCGACCAAGAAGTATGAGGATCTCGACGAGGAGTTCAAGGAGCAGAACCGCGAATCTGCTCGCGACATCGGCCCCAAGCTGGCCCAGGTGGGCTATGTCATGATCGCGTCGCGGGGCGATGTCCCGCCCTTCGGCTTCCCCGGCGCGGACATGGAGAAGCTGGCGGAGATGGAGCACGATCGCTGGCTCAAGCAGAAGGCCAGGCAGGGCTGGCGCTACGGGGTCAAGACCGACAGGAAGCGGCACGAGAATGAGGCCATGCTGCCCTGGCTTGAGATGAGCCGGGAGGAGTTGGAGCATCACTACGGCAGAGACTTGGCGGCGGCCATGGGCACCAGTGGCCTGCCGGAGGAGATGAAGGAGATCGACCGCAGCATCATCGCGAACATCCCGCGCACCGTCGCCGCGGCCGGCTATACCATCGCCAGGCTGCAGTAGCCGGGTCCGTGCCGGTGGACCGGAGTGCCGCGGGCTGCGGCGAGGAAGATGAGGATGCGGTGGGCGGGTCTGAAGCGGGATGGTGCCGGGCTGCCCCGCGGTACATCGTCAGCCCTTCGTCCCGGCGTGGCTGGGCCGGCGCTCTGTATGACGCTATCTCGCGATCATCGCCCTCGAGGGCAAGCCCTGACCGGCTCGCACCAGGGCAGAGGTCCGCACCGGGAGCCTCCACGTGCTGCGGCTCAACCCTGGCGCCTTGCCTTCAGCCACCTCGGCCCTCACGGTCCCGCCTTCGCCCCTGCTAGCTGTCTTACCGTAGCTCCAGTATCTTCGTCTCCGGTCCTTTCATCTCGATCGCGACGCTCGTGCCTTTCCCAAGAACCGCCCCCGTCGCCTCGTCCCTTACCTCCGCAGCCTTCGGCAGGTGCAGCACGTACGTCCCCGCCTTCGCCGAATGTATTGCCACCAACCCCCCATCCGCCCGCACGACCACATCCGGCGAGTCCACATACCTCACGACTCCCGCCTCGTCCATCATCGCCGCCAGGAGTTCATGTGGCACATACGGCACCGTCGCGAGCACATGCCTTCTACCTTCACCGCCCGCGCGCGACGCCAGCACGACCTCTCCGCTGAGCGGATCGCGCCCCAGCGCCTTCGCCGCCTCATCGTCGACGACGAGGCACGGATGCGGCCCGCCCGGCGACTGGTACCCGCGCTCCTGCCCCTCGACGACCTTGCCCCACACGGCGCTGACCTCGCTGATGACGAGCGTCCCCTGCGCGGCGGGCACGCCGTCGAGGATGAACTTCATCCCGCTGATCGGCAGCGTCATCTTATCCGCCGACCCGGCCGGCCATGGCGCCCTCTCGAGGTCGGCCAGGGCGAAGGTGAACGTCTGGTCCTTACCGCTCAGCGCCCTCTTCGGCGCGATGAACTCGGCGGTGTTGGCGTCCTTGAGGCAGAGGCACAGCGTCATCCCCGCCACGTCCCCCTCGCCTCGCACGGTCACGCGCACGCCGTCGCAGTCGGGCAGCCCCGCCTTCAGGTGGATGTCGGTCCAGCTATCTTTCGTCGCGAAATTCCAGCGCAGCGCCCCGTCTTGCACAGCCCAGTCGAAGGCCGTGTACGCCTTCATCAGGTCTTCCCCGCGCGGGTTGTACCATTGCGAGGCATCGTCAGCCCCGGCGATTTTCTCCGTCCGGTCGATGCTCATCTCGACCTTCTTCCTCTGCGGCAGCCCGGCCACGAGCGGATCATCCCCGGCCGCGACGACCGCGCTCACCGGCACCCCCGCGCCCCTCAGCGCCACCTTGAACCCGGTCAGATCGCGCACCAGATCCGCCCTNNCCGCCCCGAACCCTTTCCCATCCGACATCCCCGGCGCCCACAGCCACAGCACCTCCCTCCCCTTCGCCGCCTCCTTCACCTTCACCCTCATCGCCGGTTCGACGATCAGCGTGTCGAGGAAGATGATCATCTTGTACCGCGCGAGGTCAGCCTTCGGCAGCTCATCGAGCAGTATCGAGTCGAAGGGCGTGCCCGTCCGGTATAGCTCTCCGGTCACGCCATCGAGCAGCTCATAGTGCGTGCGCATGGCCTCGGCATCGCCAAGCAGGTACATGCTCGGCGGATCACACACGACGGCCACCTGCGCCGCTGCCACCCTCGTCTTCTCCATCCTCCTCTTCGCCAGATCGACCATGTCCTTCACGGCCCCGATCAGCGCCGGATCGTCGTACCACCCGCCCGACCCATCGCTGCCGAAGTCGCACCACCACAGCGCGCACGGCCCGGTCAGCGCCGTCGCCATCTCTCGCCGTATCGCCGCCACCGACGAGGGCGCATCCGGCGTCCGCCCGTACTCATCGATCGCGTTGAGATACGTCCTCGTATCCGCCTCGATCATGTGCACCTTCCCGCCGAGCTGAAACGCCTGCGGCAGCCCACGCAGCCTCCCATCCGCTCCCATCAGCCGGTGCTCGTAGTCATACGGCGACGCGAAGTAGTCGATGTACGGCGAGCGCATCAGCTTCTGCAGTTCCAGATGCCCGCCCTGCGTCTGAGGAGGCACGCCGTGGTAGTAGCCGTAGAACGCCCCGCATATCACGCGCCCCCCTGTCTCCTCCTTCGCCGCTTTGCAGAACCCTTCGATGCACTCCCGGGTCAGCTCCTGTTGGCACAGGTAGTAGTCCATCACCCACCGCCGCTTCGCCGGGTCACGCATGCCCAGCGCATCCGCCGCCACCCTCGGCTCAACCCCAGGCACCTCCGCCGCCTCGAAGCTCGTCGCAGACCCCGAGCCTGGTCGAGGGGCCTTCGCATCGCCCCACGCCGCCCTCAGCTTTTCCTCCGTCCCGTACCTCTGCCGCAGCCATTCCCGGAAGTGCGCGGTCATCGCCGGCCCGGTATCTGGCATCTGGTTCGTCCAGCTTCCGAAGTAGTGCCATTCGGTGTAGATCCCATACCCCGGCTGGTAGCCGATGACCCGCTTGCCCCACGGCTGCGCCTCGAAGTGCCTTATGCAGTCCCGCCACAGCCCCTCCATGTCCTTCCGCCAGAGCTTCGACGCGTACGACGGCCGCTCGACTCGCCCGGTCTCATCGCTGCTGTTGAAGTCCGCCCCGGCCGCGTACTTGACCATCTCGTCGGGATGCGCCTTCATCCACCAGTTCGGCGGCACCAGGTGCAGGATGAGCACGACATACGCCTGCGGGTCGACCGAGAGATACCCGCGCACGCAGTCATCCAGCTTCGCGAAGTCCGGCTTCCCCTTTTCCCGCAGGCAGTCCCCGAGCTGCCAGTACGCGGTGTACACGTGCACGCCGGCATCGCGGAAGAGAGCGATCTGCCGCCGCCCATGCGCGCTCATGGGGTCCACGGTCCCGCGATACATCAGTGCCGGTCGCGCCACCCCATCGATGGTCAGCGCCGCATTCCCGCGCACGTACCCGATCTTCGCCACCGCCTTCCCCTCACGATCCAGCCCCGGCGGCAGCGCGATCAGCTTTTCCCTCCAGGTCTGGTACTTCGCCAGGTCCGCCGCCGAGATGAAGGGGTCCAGGTCGAAGGCTGGATGCTGGTACCACGGCGCCATGAAGGCACTCCCCAGGATCGCCGCTGCCGGCCACGCGGTGTCATCGAACCCCGGCTTATCCCACCCGTCGACCAGGTCGCGCGACGCCTTGAAGGTCTCATCGCTGACGATAACCTGCTCGGTCCCATCAGCATCTTTCACGACGCCCGCGACGATGAGTCCGCCCGGTCCGCCCGAGTTGTAGACAGCGAAGCCGAGGACGTTTTCGCCCGCATGGAGCACGTCCTTCAGATCGACCTCGGCCCATATCCGGCCAGTCTCCACCGGCGCCGGCGCCGCCTGCCCGTTGACGGTGAACTTCACTCCGTCATCGGCCATGAGCTTGATCCGCGCCATGGTCGGCTCGCCCTTGAGCTTGATGACGCGGCGGAGGTACCGGGTCTTCCCGGCGCCTTCGACGGAGGGACGTTCGGGGTACCAGATCCACGACGAGGCGGTCTTGAACTCCCCCTGCGCCCAGACGCTCTGCATCATCCACACTCCGACGCCTGCGACGACGATAGCTCTCACGATGGCCCGCGCGCTCATGTGCCTCTCTCCTTACGCCCTCAACTGCCTTGTTCTTTCCCTTCCCTTGCCCCCCAACCTTCCACGCCTTTTCATGGCTGTGCTTGGGGAGGTGCCGTGGAGGCCTTCTTTCGCTTGGCTTGTGTAGCCGCAGACTTCAGGCTGCAGCGGCGGTCCGCAGGACCGCCTGGGGGTGGGATGCTGTGGCCTCTCTTGCTCTCTACGTTGTCATCCTGAGCGCGTTCTTTGCGCGAAGGATCTCCTTTTGGC
>PMZA01000100.1:16130-16365 GCA_003170595.1 Armatimonadota bacterium | reverse complement strand
GCATACGCCCTGGTGGCGAGTCGCTATCGCCGCGGACGAAGCCGCCGTTTTGTGGCGGCGCGGGGTCAGGGGCCCTCGGCCCCTGCGGGGGGTGGGGCAGAGCCCCACGGTTTCCAGGTTGCCCTTGGAGGTACACATGCCCGACCGCCTTCTCCTTTCCGGTAATGAAGCCGTTGCCCTCGGCGCTTTCCACGCCGGGTGCACTTTCGGCTCCGGCTATCCCGGCACGCCTTCC
>PMZA01000100.1:0-16069 GCA_003170595.1 Armatimonadota bacterium | reverse complement strand
GCCCGGACGATCGTGACGATGAAGCATGTCGGCCTCAACGTCGCCGCCGACCCCTTCTTCACCCTCGCCTACACCGGCGTCGAGGGCGGCGTGGTGATCATCTCCGCCGACGACCCGGGCCTCCACTCCTCGCAGAATGAGCAGGACAACCGCTTCTACGCCCGCCACGCCGGCGTCCCGATGCTCGAGCCCGCCGATAGCCAGGAAGCCTACGAGTTCACTAAGCTCGCCTTCGCCCTGAGCGAGGAGTTCGACACCCCGGTCCTCTTGCGCATGACCACGCGCGTCAGCCACTCTCGCAGCCCCGTCGTCGCAACTGGCGATCGCGTCGAGCCGAACCTCCTTCCGGCGCCGAAGAACCAGTCGAAGTACGTGATGGTCCCGGCGTACGCGGCGCAGCGGCACGCGATCATGCTCGATCGCCTCACGCGCCTGACCGCCTGGGCCGAAGCCGCCTCGATCAACCGTGCCGAGCCCGGCGGGGGCGACGTCGCCTTCGTCTCGGCGGGCGTGGCGTATGAGTACCTCCGCGAGGTCATGCCTTCCGCGCCGGTGCTCAAGCTCGGCATGACCTACCCCTTGCCGCCGGCCCTCGCCCGAGGCATCGCTGGGGGCCGCCGCCTCATCGCTGTCGAGGAGCTTGAGCCTTACCTCGCCGAGCAACTAGCTGCCCTCGGCATCACCGCAGCCTCGCTCCCGGCCGACCTTCGCCTCGGCGAGTTGACCCCCGCCCGCGTCTGCGAAGCCCTCGATCGCCTGGGCGTCACCGTCGAGCATCCCGTCGCCGCGCCCATGGAATCTCCCGAAGCCTCACCCGCCCTTCCTTCCCGCCCACCGGTCCTCTGCCCGGGTTGCAGTCACCGCCCGGTCTTCCACGTGCTCAAGCGCATGGGCCTGCTCGTCACGGGTGACATCGGCTGCTACACCCTCGGCGCCTTGCCGCCCCTCGCCGCCCTGCACACCTGCCTTTGCATGGGCGCGGGCATCAGCGAGGCGCACGGCATCTCCCGCGCCCTCGACGGCGCCCAGCCTGTCGTGGCGGTCATCGGCGACTCCACCTTCGCCCACAGCGGCCTCCCCGCCCTGGCGAACATGGTCTACAACCGCAGCAACGCCGTGGTCCTCATCCTCGACAACCGCACGACCGCGATGACCGGCGGCCAGGATCATCCCGGCACCGGCCGCACGCTCATGGGCGAGGACACGCCCGCGATGGATCCCCTCGCGGTCGCGCAGGCGATGGGCGTCGGCTTCGCCCGCCGGGTCAACGCTTACGACATCAAGACCTTGCGGGCGACGATCGGCGAAGCCCTGGCCCACGACGGCCCGGCAGTGATCGTGACCGAGGGCCCGTGCGCCCTGCTCTATCGCGTGCGCAGCGACCCCTACGCGATCGACGAGCAGACGTGCGTGGCCTGCGGGTTGTGCCTGCAATTGGGGTGTCCGGCGATCCAGGCGGAGGAGCGCGAGGGCAAGATGGTGCCGTGGATCGACAAGATGCTGTGCACGGGCTGCGGCCTCTGCGCGGAAGTCTGCCCCACCAACGCCATCCACCTGCTCCCCTCATCCTAACGGTGACCGCAAGTTTGTCATCCTGAGCGCGAGACGATCTGTGTCTCCGCAAAGGATCTCCTTTTGGCTTTGCCTTGCTGCTTCAGCCCATCGCTCGCGGCGCTTCGTCTCGCTGGCGATTACTTTGCGGCGCGGTCAAAGCCGCCGTTTTGTGGCGGCGAAGCGCACCGGAGGTGCGCAGTGGGGTCAGGGGCCAGGGCCCCTGCGGGGTTAAGCGACCGCTTGCGGTCGCCGGGCAGCGCCCCACAGTCTGTTTTGTGCCTTAGCGCTTTGGAGGGTATAATCCCTTCCCGAACTCGCTTTCCGCCTTTGGAGGTTTGTGCCATGGCTGGTCATTCAAAGTGGGCCAACATCGTCCACCGCAAGACGCGTCAGGACGCCAAGCGCAGCGCCCAGTTCGCCAAGCTTTCGCGTCTCATCATCATCGCCGCCCGCAACGGTGGTGGCGATCCGGACAAGAACATCCGCCTCCGCATGGCCATCGAGGCCGCCCGCGCGGCGAGCATGCCCATGGACAACATCGACCACGCCATCAAGCGCGGCACCGGCCAGCTTGAGGGCGTCATCTACGAGGAGTCCAGCTACGAGGGCTACGGCCCCGGCGGCTCGGCGCTCCTGATCGAGGTCTTGACCGACAACCGCCAGCGCACCACTTCCGAGCTTCGCAATCTCCTGAAGAACTCCGGCGGCAACCTCGGCGAGACCAACTCCGTTATGTGGATGTTCGAGCAGAAGGGTGTCGTCACGGTCCCCAAGGCCGCCGCCGACGAGGAGACGATCTTCCTCACCGTCGCCGACGCCGGCGCCGAGGATGTACTTGGCGACGACGAGGAGGTCTGGGAGGTCCGCTGCGCCCCGCGCGATCTTCAGGCGGTCACGCAGGCCCTGCGCGATGCCGGCCTTGAGCCCGATCGCACCGAAGTGACGATGATCCCGACGACGACGCAGCCGGTCTCCGACGACGTGGCACCCAAGCTCCTTCGTCTCCTCGATGCCTTGGACGGGCTCGACGACGTCCAGCACGTGTACTCGAACTTCGAGATCTCGGACACGATCCTCGATCAGATCGAGGGCGCCAGCTAGCCCCGCCGCCTTCGATCGGCTTTTCGGAGGGGCCGCATACGAGACGAGCGCGCCACGCGCTTGTCTCGAATCCGGCCCTCTTTCTTCAATCGCTGACCTGCCGCCATGCCTCCTTCCCTTTCCGTCGACTACTGCGGCCTTCGCCTCCCCAACCCCTTCATCGTCGCCCCGGCGGCGATCACCGAGACGGCCGATCGCATCCGCCGCCTCGAGGACGCCGGCGCCGCCGCGGTGGTGATGAAGAGCTATTCCGAGACCGAGCCCCAGCGCCGTCACGCCACGCCCCGCTTCCGCATCCTCCATCATCGCGCCGGCCCCTTCTCGGCCGACGTCCTCTATTCCTACGAGCAGGCGAGCGTCTTCGACCTCGACCGCTATTGCGAGGAGATCGCGCGCTGCAAGTCTTCCTGCGCGATCCCGATCTTCGCCAGCCTTCACATCGCGACCGACGATCACTGGCGCGAGGCGGTTCGCGCCTGTGAGCAAGCCGGCGCCGACGCCATCGAGCTGAACGTCTCCTGCCCCCACGGCGTGCACGCGATGGGCGGCGATGAGATGCTCCCGGCGATGGCCCACGCTCTCGCCGTCGCGCGAGAGGCGACGTCACTCCCCCTCGTCCCGAAGATGACGCCGCAGCTCGACCGCCCCGACCTCGCCGCCCGATACCTGGCCTCCTCCGGCGCGTCGGCCCTGGTGATGTTCAACCGCTTCACGGGGCTCGACGTCGACCTCGACTCGATGCGCCCGATCCTCCACGGCGGCTACGCGGGCCACGGCGGACCGTGGGCTTTGCACTACGTCCTCCGCTGGCTCACGGCGACCTACCCCGGCCTCCCGATCCCCATCGCGGCCAGCGGCGGCGCCTTCTCCTCCGATGCGGCGATCAAGATGGTCCTCGCCGGGGCGACGGTCGTCGAGGTCTGCTCAGCGATCATCGCCGAGGGCCCGGCCGTCCTCACTCGTTTCATCTCCGCCCTCGAGGAATATCTCGACCGCCACTCGATCGCCTCCCTCGACTACGTCCGCGGCATCGTCTGCGACCGCCTCACCGCGACGGACGATGTCGATCGCCGCAACCGTTTCTTCGCAGCCATCGCCCCGGGCCTCTGCACGTCCTGCGGCGTCTGCGGCCGCGTATGCATCTACGACGCGATCTCCGAGGGCGCGCAGTCCTACGCCATCGACCCCGACGCCTGCGACGGCTGCGGCCTATGCCTGGAGCTTTGCCCGACCGAGGCGATCGCCCTCCACCCCCGCCCGACGCCGCTCGAACGCTAACCGAGGTGTCAACATGACCGGCTCCACATCCCTCATCCTCGCCCTGACCCTGGCGATCACCTCCGCAGGCAGCCTCTTCGCCGCCTCCTACGACTACGACGTCCACGCCGCCCAGGAACTCCGCGCCCGCGACGGGCTGCCCAACTTCCTCGCCAAAGCCCAGGCCGGCGGCACGGTTCGCGTCGCCTACATCGGCGGCAGCATCACCGCGGCCGACGGCTGGCGCCCGAAGACCCTCGCCTGGCTGCGCGAGCAGTACCCGAAGGCCACCTTCGACGAGATCAACGCCGCCATCTCCGGCACCGGCTCGGACTTTGGCGCCTGCCGCCTTCACGAAGACGTCCTGGCCCAGGACCCCGACCTCGTGTTCATCGAGTTTCGCGTGAATGGCGGCGGCGGCTTCGCGGCCCAGTCAATGGAGGGCATCGTCCGCCAGATCTGGCGCAATAACCCCGCCACCGACATCTGCTTCGTCTACACCATCTGCGACTGGATGCTCCCGGCCCAGCGCGAGGGCCGCAACGATGCCTACGATTCCTTCGGCGCGATCATGGAGGGCATCGCCAATCATTACGGCATCGCCACCATCGACCTCGGCCCCGAGGTCGTCCGCCGCGAGAAGGCCGGCGACCTCATCTTCAAGGGCGACACCGCCCCCGAGGGCAAGCTCCTCTTCTCCCACGATGGCACACACCCGACCGATGCCGGCCACGACATCTACCGCGACGTGATCGCCCGTTCCCTCCTCGCGATGAAGAGCGTCGGCCACGCCGGTCCGCACGTCCTGCCCAAGCCCCTCGACGCCGACTCCTGGGTGACGGCGACCATGCTTCCCCTCGCCGGCGCCACCCTCTCCGGCGGCTGGGCTCCCGTCGACATGGCCACCGATCCGGTCACCAGCGCCGACGCAGGCCGCACCTTCGGCATGCTCCGCGGCGCCCGCAAGTGCGACCACGTCGGCGAGTCCATCACTGTGCGCTTCAACGGCTCGGCCGTCGCCCTGACGGACATCCCAGGTCCGGACCCCATCGTCATCGACGTAGCGGTCGACGGCGGCCAGCCCGTGGAGGCCCCCCGCAAGGAGGCCACCCGCCTCTACGCGCGCTACTGGTGGACGCCGACGCTGCCTCCCGGCGACCACACCGTCGTCTTCACCGTGAAGACCATCCCTCCGGCCACAGCCTTCTACGCCGGCCAGCTCTGGTTCGTCGGCAGGCCCATGCGCTGATCCGCGAGGGCCTTCCCTTGCCTTCCCCGCCTTCCCGTGCGACGATTCGCTCGCACTCGCCCCGGGGAGGGGCCTTTCCATCCATGCCCGATAGCGCCCAGACGCCTTTCCCGCTCAGCCCTGACGGTTACATCCAGCACTGGATGGCCTCCGGCCTCTTCGCGGGTCTGCTTATGCCGCACCGCCTCCCGGCCGAGGGCGACCTCACCGCCGGCGAGCCGTGGCACCTCGCCTTCGCCCGCTACCGCCGCATCCAGGTCCCGGGTTTCCGCGGCCAGGAGGGTCACTGGTGGCTCGGCTGCTGCGCCGTCCGCACCACCTCCGAGGCGATGTATGAGGTGACGCTCGAGGTCACCGGCGCCCCGGGTGTCATGGTCGGTCTCGCGGGTGAGGACTTCCGCTCAGCGGCCCAGCCGCGCACGATCCACCTTGACCCCCTCCCGCACCTCATTATTGTCGCGATCCCGGTCCTCTCGCACCCGCAGACCTTCGCCGCCCGCCTGGTGGGCATGCCGGTCGACGAGGTCGAGGTCCTCCACATTCTCCAGGCGGCGCACCCTCTCCGTCTTGGCCGCGCCCGCGGCCGCGACATCTGGATCGACTCCGGCGGCGAGCCCTGCCCCACGATCTGGGCTGAGTTGCTGAATGTCTCCCCTGGCCGGATCACCGACCTCCGCTTCTCTCTCTCGACGGGCCATCGCGAGATCCAGCTTCACGCCCGCGGCACCCTTGAGGCCCGCGAGGCCGACCTTTTCGAGATACCCTACCCCGACGACCTGGACGTCACCCGCGCCGTGCTCATCGCCTCCGGCGGCGGCGCGACGGTCGAGGCCGAGGTCACCCTTCCGCGCACGACGTATGACTGGGAGGTCCATTTCGTCTCGCATTTCCATTTCGACCCCGTCTGGTGGAACACGCAGTCGCGCTATCTCGAGGCCGCCGACAACTCCGCCTTCCGCCTCCTCGGCCGCTATCTCGACGCCTGCGAGGACCCCGATTTCAGCTTCGTCCTCGAGCAGGTCCCGTGCATAAAGCCTTTCTGGGACACCTTCCCCGCCCGCCGCGAAGAGATCAAGCGCCTCATCTCCTCCAGCCGCATCGGCGTCGTCGGCGCCCTCTATCTCGAGTCCCAGACGACCCTCCTCGGCCCCGAGGCCAACGCCCGCGCGGTCACCTACGGCACGCTCTACAGCCGCCGCCAGCTAGGCGCCACCCGCCTCGACGGTTGGATGCTCGACGTCTTCGGCCACGACCCGAACTTCCCCCAGTTCCTCGCCCGCGCAGGATGCTCGACCGTCGCCTACGCCCGCGGGCCGTACAAGCGTTGCTGGGGCATCCCTGCCGCCCGCCTCGGCTTCCCGGTCGATCATTGGTGGATGGCGCCCGATGGCAGCCGCGTCCTCGCCCGTCTGCTCGAACCGATCGGCTACGCCCTCGGCAACAGCCTGCGCCGCTATGACTCGCCCGAGGAGGCGTGGTGGGAGACCTCCGAACTCTTCGAGGCCGCCGCCTCCTTCACGGCTTCGCACCTCGAGATCTGGACCATCGGCGCCGACTTCTCCGACCCGATCCCCTGGGTCCCCGAACTCGCCCGCCAGTGGAACGCGACCCACCTTTCGCCCAAGATGCAGTGCTCGACCCCGGCCCAGTTCTTCGACGCCCTCCTCGAGGAGGTCCGCGAGGAGACCGCCAACCTCCCGCTCCTCACGCGCGACATGAACCCGGTGAACAACGGCGCCGGCGTCTCCTACATCGACACCAAGCTCGCCGGCCGCCTCTGCGAGCGCCTGCTCTTCAGCGCCGAGGCCCTTTCCACCCTCGCTTCCCTCGCCGCCGGACGACCCTATCCTTCGGCCGACCTCGACCTCGCCTGGCGTCAGCTTCTTTTTGGCTCGCATCACGACGCGCTCACCGGCACCGAGTCCGATCAGGTCTACCTCGACCTCCTTGGCGGCTGGCGCGAAGCGTATGAAGCCGCCTCCCGCGCCATCACTTCGGCGACCGCCGCCCTCGTCGAACCCACAGGCGATCGCATCGGTGAGGCGGACCTGACCGTCCTCAACCCGCTGCCCTGGCGCCGCGACGGAGTGATCGAGGTCGAGCTTCCTCCCGGCTGGGACGCCCGCGAGGCCACGGTCTACGACGGTGCGACGCCTCTCCCCGCCGAGGTCCTCACTGATCGCCGCCAGCCCGTCCTCCGCTTCGTCGCCCGCAGCCTCCCGGCCCTCGGCGCGAAGGTCTTCCGCGTCACGCCCGACGCCCCGCCTTCCGCCCCCGACCTCACCGCCGGCACCCTCTCCATCGAGAACGAGTTCTTCCGCCTCGCGGTCGATCCCCTGGCCGGCGGCGGCATCGTCAGCCTCTTCGACAAGGTCTCCGGCCGCGAACTTGTCGCCGAGGGCCGCGTCGCCAACGACCTCGTCGCCCACAAGGAGTACCCCGAACTCCCCGGCTACGGTGAGGGCCCCTGGAACCTCGCCCCGACCGGCGAGAAGCATTCCGCCTCCGCCGAATTCCCCGCCGAGGTCTCCGCCGAGCACACCCCGACGCGCCTCACCCTCGTCGCCCGCTCCGACCACGTCGAGTCCAACCGCCTCCTCCGCGTCACTCTCTGGACCGGCCTCCCCCGCGTGGATTTCGAGACTCACGTCTTCGATTACACCGGCCGCGACTGGCTCTTTAAGACTCATTTCCCACTCGCCATCACCGGGGGGCGCCCGCTCTTCGAGGTCGCCGGCCCGGTGGTCAGCCGCACCTATTGCGCCGAGGATGCCGACTCCCGCCACTCGCCCTGGTCCCAGGATTCCTCCGCCAACAACTTCGTCGATCTCTCCGTCCCGCTCCTTCTCGAAGCCTCCGTCGGCATCGGCGGCGACATCCTCGCCCGCCTCAGCGTCGGCATGGGCGAGATCGTCTGCCCCAGCAACGTCTCCATGGCCGACGACAGCGCCGTGGGCCAGCTTCTCCTCGCCCTCTCCTCGGTCGGGGTCACGGCCTCCGTCTCCTTCCCGCAATACCGTCGCTTCGGCGACATCGCCTGGGACTCTAACGTCCCCGATTTCCGCCTCTTGCTCGGCGGCCCGGATGACAACGAGTTCACGCGCCACGTCCTCGAGGGTGCCGGCGAGGCCGTGGCGAACGAACTCCGGGACTGGGTCTGGCGCCACGGTTGGGCCGTCGCCCTCCTCCCGCGCCTCAAGCTCGGCCTCCCGGCGGAGCTGCCCATTCTCATCGTCTGGGGCCAGACCGTCGACTCCGAGGTCGAAGCCCTCGAGCATGTCACCGCCCAGATCCGCCAGCTTCGCAAGATCGGCTGCCTCATCCCATCCTCCCTCCGCGACTCAGCCCCCGCCGGCCGCCCGCATTCCGGCGGCGTCGCCCTCCTCAATCGCGGCACGGTCACGCATTGCTGCTATCCCGACCAGACCCTCACCCTCTCCCTCCTCCGCTCCTGCTCAGGCTGGCCGAGCGGCGTCTGGATGGACGAGCCCCAGCGCGCCCTGCCCGACGGCAGCGGCTTTCAGCTCGAGCACTGGGGCCACGTCTTCCACTACTCGCTCCTCGCGCATCAGGGGCACTGGAAGGACTCGTCCCTCGCCCGCGCGGGCCTGGAGTACAACCGCCCGCCCCTCCCGATCTGGGGCCGCCCATCCTCGATCGATCCGGGCCTCGACCTCTGCTCCCTCGAGCCTGCCTCCGTCGTGGCGACGGCGCTCAAGCCTTCCGGCGCCTCGGTCGGTCATCCCCTCGACCGCGCCCCAGGCCGCTCCCTCGTCCTCCGCTTGCAGGAGACGAGCGGTGAGGCGACCGAGGCCCGCCTGCGCCTGGCCATGCCCGTCGCCGCAGCGTGGAAGTGCGACCTCCTCGAGGAGCCGTCCACCGAACTCACCGTCTCCTCGGGCGAGATCGTGGTCCCCCTCGGCCAGTTCGAGACGGCGACGGTCATCCTCTCTCTCGACCCCGCCTCCACCGATCTCCCCGTCGCGCCAACGTCCTTCGCCGAGCCTTTCTACGCGCGCTGGTGGAGGTACAACCGCGGCGCCGAGCCAACTGGTTGGGTCCCGGCCGTGGCGCTTTTCGACGCCGACGCCCCGCTGCATGTCGAGCCGGGCCAGGCTCTCGCCCCGACGGTCACTCTCTCGGCCGGCTACCTTGCCGAGCCCTGCCCGGCGAAGCTCACCATCGAGGCCCCGGATGGCTGGCTGCTTGAGACGCCCGCCCGCGACGTCCTCCTTCAGCCCAACGGTTTCGAGGAGCGCAAGCTTGGCCTTTCGATCCCGCCTGACGCCCCTCGCGGTCAGTACGTCGTGGTGGCCCACCTCTCGACGCCTCACGCCCCGCCCTCCTTCGACGTCCTGCACCTCTCGGTGACGGACTCCCCCGGCCCGCTGGTTGAGGCGCGGCTTGAGACCTCGGAGGTCGACCTGCGCGATCCGAAGGCGACGGTCCGCGTCCGAGTGCGTAACCTCAGCCTCTCGTCCCTCAGCGGCCAGGCCATCCTCATCTCGCCCGTGGAGGCGTGGACGACGCACGACGCAGCGGCGCGGCCCATCTCCCTCGGCCCTGGCGCCGAGCAACTTCTCGAGTGGCCTCTGCATCTCCCCGCGAAGGAACTCCACGGCTGGCTGTGGGCCATGGCGAAGGTCATGGTGGGCGACACCCTCCTATACACCGACACCGCCCGCCTGACCCTCTGATCTCCGCCCTTGCTTTCACTGAGTTCTGGCTCTGCCAGAACTCCCTTCCCTTGGGGTCCGGGGGCCTTGCCCCCGGTGCGAACAACCCGCTTGCGCGAAATCAACGGAGCGTGCCGCAGGCACGGACCGGATTTCGCTGCAAGCGCTTGTACCTTTCGTTCTTGTTTTCGATTCCTCCCCGCCCATCGCTCGCGGCGCATCGTCCCGCAGGTTGCCACCCTTCCTCGCGAGAAAGCCGCGCCTTGTGCGGCGAAGTGCACCGCAGGTGCGCAGTGGGGTCAGGGGCCAGGGCCCCAGCGGGGTGTGGGGCAGAGCCCCACGGTTTGATTGTCGCCTTTCGTTCTTAGCGCTTAGCTTTGCCTTTTGCCCTTCAGCGCGTTACAATCACTCCGCTTTCCGGGCGCGGTGGCACCCCAATTCCTTTGCGGTAGGAGTCAACTCATGGCGGGTCACGACGGCAAGATCATCATGTTTATCGGCGACGGCATGGGTGGCCGCGACGTCCCTTCTCTTGGTGGCAAGACCTGCCTTGAGGCGGCGAACACTCCCTCGCTGGATGCCCTCGCGAGTGGTGGCGCCTCGGCGATGATGTACCTCGCGAACCCCGGTCAGCCCATCGGCTCCGACACCGCGCATATGGCCTTGCTCGGCTACGATCCGCACAGGTATTACCGCGGCCGCGGGCCTTTTGAGGCGATGGGTGTGGGCTTGGATATGCAGCCCGGCGACGTCGCCTTCCGCTGCAATTTTTCCACCCTCGACGACAATGGCATCATCATCGACCGCCGCGCCGGCCGCCCACAAACTGGCACCGAGGAGCTTGCCGCCGCGGTTGTCGACGCCTTCAAGGATGGCATCGACGGCGTGCAGGTTTTCTTCCGCGCCTCCGTCGAGCACCGTGCCGCCCTGGTCCTTCGCGGCGAGGGGCTCAGCTATCACCTCACCGACGTCGACCCTCACTCCGCCGGCGTGAAGCCTTCCCTGTGCGAGCCTTCGCCCGATTGCCCGCCCGATGAGATCGCCGCGGCCGAGCGCACCGCCGCCGTCGTTAACGCCTTCGTTGAGGGGGCGGCCAAGGTTCTCGACGCGAGTCCGGTCAACGCCCAGCGCGCGGCCGAGGGTCTGCCCAAGGCCAACGCGGCGCTCCCCCGTGGAGCCGGCGAGGCCGTTGACATCCCGCCCTTCTCGACGATGCACGGTGGTCTTCGCGGCGGCATGATCGTCGAGGTCGACCTCGTCCGCGGCCTCGGCGATTACGCGAAGATGGACGTTATCCGCGTCCCCGCCGCGACCGGTCGTCGCGACACCGACGAGATCGCCATCGCCGCCGCCGTCGTGGAGAACCTGCCCAAGTACGACATCCTTCTCTGCAACATCAAGGCCCCCGACCTCGGCGGCCACGACCGCGATCCGGAACAGAAAATCCAGGCCATCGAGAAGGTCGACCGCGCCGTGGGCCATCTCCTCGACAACCTTGACTGGGAGAACACGGTGATTATGGTCGGCGCGGATCACTGCACGCCCATCGTCACCGGCGATCACACCGGCGACGCGGTGCCCGTGGTCTTCTACGGCAGCGGCGTTCGCCGCGACCTGGTCCACACGTACGGCGAGCGCGCAGCGGCCGCCGGCGGCATTGGGCAGATTTCCGGCGCCGACGCGATGACCTTGCTGCGCAACTTCGTTTGCCGCATTGACAAGTTCGGCGCCTGAGGACGTCTCGCCAATCCGGGACGGGGTGGTTGAGCCTAATGACCCTGCGACACCGACCGCATCGCATTCTTTTCCTGCCGGCCGACGATAGGCCGTGCAGTCTCACCTGGCCGCGGCTTACCTGCCGCATGGTGGACTGGGACCTCATCATGCCCCCGCCCAACATGCTCGGGTGGTTCAACGAGGCGGGCAAGGCCGACGACCTGGCGACCTGGTCCCTCGACGCCGCGCGCGATCCCCTCGACGGAGCGGTCGTCTCGCTCGACATGCTCGCCTTCGGCGGCACCCAGGCCGGCCGCGGTCCGACCACCCGCACGGCCCTCGCCCAGCAGCGGCTCGACTCCCTCGCCCAGCTTCGTGAGGTCGTCGGCGCCGCGCCCATCTGCGCCTTCTCGGTCATCCTCGGCTTCGACGTCGCGCCACGCAGCGACGACTCCGCCCGCTTCGGTCGTCAGCTTCGCGAGTATTCCATCCTCGCCGCCCGCTCCGACTCGCCCGACGGCGAGCTTGCCACCGAGCAGCTTCGCGACCTCGAGGTTTCCCTCCCTCAAGCGGTCATCGGCGAATACCTGGCCATCCGCGCGCGCAACCATGAGATCAACCGCCGCGGCATCGAGGAGCTTGCGGCGAAGAACCTCGACCTCCTCGTCCTCGTGCAGGACACCGCGGGCCCCGAGGGTTTGCACCGCGAAGAGCAGGCCGAGCTTCTTTCCCTTGCGCGCTCCCTGGGTGTCGAGGAGAAGGTCCTCCTCTGCAACGCCGGCGCGGAGATCGGCATGGTCCTCATCGCCCGCCTCATACACGAGCACATGGGCAAGGTCCCGACCGTCCGCGTCATCTATCACGGCGGCGAGACCTGCGACCAGCCCGCGCCGGGTGAGGATCGCACGGTCACCGAGCAGTTTGCGGCGATGGCTGCGGTCATGGGCGCGCGCGTGGTCGACGATCCCCATGCCGACATCACCGCCCTCGTCAACTGCCCGATCGCGGTAAGCTCGCAGAACCTTGCCGTCGACACCGCCTACGATCATCGCCGCTCGACTCTGGCCGCGCTGGTGGCTCGCTATCAGGAGGCGACGGCCGGCCGCGGGCTGGCGATCTTCGACCTCGCCTTCGCCGACGGTGCCGATGAGGCGCTCGTCGATGGCATGACCGCTGCGGTCAAGGACTTCCCCCGCCTGCTCTCCTTCTCGGGTTGGCAGGGCGCGGGCAATGCTTTGGCCGTCGGCCTCGCGCACGCGGCCTTGCGCATCATTGCCTTGCAGGACAAGGGCGCCTTCGACCTCGCGCAGGTCATCGCCGACCTGACGCCGATGCGCTATCTCGCCCTTCTCGACGCGCTGATCGAGTCGGAGAAGGCGCACATCTCGCTTCTCTTTTCGCGGCTGATCGAGGACTACTGCTACAACACGCAGGTGCGCCCGCAGGTGGAGGGGCACATCGTCAATATCGTGCGCGACTCGACGGTGGACCTCAGCGAGGTGCACGACCGGGCGGAGCGGCTCATGCGGGAGTTGCTGACTGCTTCGGCGGCGGACCTGTGGATCGAGAACTTCCTGGGCCGCGCGTCGGTGAGCCTTGGGATGGCGCCGAACCGCAGCCAGCTAGTGCTGGCGGAGTTGGAGGAGACGCGCCTTTCGTACCCCTGGCGCCGCCTGGCGGAGATCGACCTCACCTTCACCTTCGGCGTAGAACTCGTCGCCGACTAGACTCGGCTTCCACGCCCCTGCTTGCCCGCCTTACTCTGTCATCCTGAGCGCGTCTGCCGCGCGAAGGATCTCCTCTTGGCTTTGCGTCGCCGTCTCTGCCTTTCGATTGTGCCGCCGTGCGTCGCAGGAGTAGTCGCAGCCTTCAGGCTGCGGCTGTGGCTGGTGGTGGGCCTTCGCTTCTGCCTTGGCTTTTCGGAGGGGCCGAATCAGAAAGGGCACGCTCTCGCGTGCCCTTTCGAATCCGGCCCTATCCTTTCGCCTTTCCTTTCTTTTCGTCCTTCCTTTCCTTCCCTTTCGCTTTTCCTTTCCTTTCCTCTAGTAAATCTCCACCCCGCTCCCGAGCCTTCCCGCCGCTGCTTCCGCGTAATACATGTCGCGCTCGATGCAGATGAAGTGCCTTCCCAGCCTCTGCGCGACAGCACCCGTCGTCCCGGTCCCGGCCATGGGATCGAAGGCGACCATCCCTCTCGCCGACGACACGCGGATGATCCTTTCCAGCAGCCTCTCCGGCTTCTGCGTCGGATGCAGCCTCTTCCCGTCGGCTCCCTTGAGCCGTTCCCGCCCGGTGCAGATGGGGATGCGCCACACGTTGAGGGCGATGCGCGAGTCCAGGTCGGCGAGGCTGTATTCCTTCGCCGCCGCGCCGTTGTAGGTGTAGCCCTTCGACGTCCGGTCGCGCGTTGCCCACAGGAGCGTCTCCGTCGCATTGGTCATGCGCACGTTCAGCCAGTTGGGCATTGGGTTGGTCTTGAACCACGTCACGTCGTTGAGCATCCAGAACCCGAGGTCCTGCATCATGCTGCCGACGCGGAAGATGTTGTGGTAGCTGCCGATCATCCAGATCGTCCCGCTGGGCTTCATGACCCGCTGGCATTCGCTCAGGACCGAGCGCATGAGGTTGTCGTACTCCTCGAAGGAGGAAAACCGGTCCCATTCCCGCTCGGGCGACTCTACGTCGGAATTCGATCCCCAGCGCGTGAGTTTCTTGGCCGGTAGCTGGAGGAAATAGGGCGGGTCTACAAAGACGAGGTCCACGCTGGCATCGGGCATGGAGGCCATGACTTCCAGGCAATCGCCCACCACGAGGCGGTCGAGCAGATGTTCCAATCCGGGGGCTGGCGGGGCAACAACTGGTGCGGCAACTGCCGCTTCTTCGAGGGCTGCCATGATGTTCACCGTCCTAAGCTGCGATTTATGGTGCGGTCGTTACTGCGATCTAGGCTGCGTTGACTGCTAGTTCTTCGGTGACTTCCAAGCCCTTCTCTTCAACCATAACACGCCGTGACTCCACGGCACAACCGCGCTAGATCTGCAGCATCTTCGCCAGCGCATCCCGCACCAGCGCGCGATACGCCCGGCTTTCAGGATACTGCGCGATCCTTGCATTCGCGGTCTTCACTTCTTCCTCGGCCAGCCGCCGCAGATCCGCTTGCTCCTTCTCGCTGAGCCGCGCCATTGCTTTGGCGACTTCATCCTCATCCTCCTTGGCTTCAACTGCCTCTTCGGTCTCGGTCTCGGTCTCAAGCTCGAGCGTCGGCGTCGCCACGGTATCTCGCGACGACATCGGCGCCGGCCATTGCTCACGTATCGCGGTCACGATCAGCGCCGCCGAATCCCTGGCCGCGCGATGGGGGAGATAGCCGATCTGTTCCTCGACGCCCACCGGATCGGTCGTCGCCAGTTCCACCGCCACCGCNNGCCACGCCCAGCTCCGTTAGCTTCCTTACGATCGCCTCATGCTCGATCGGTGGCTGCACGGCCTTCCCGAAGCGGTACACGACCACCGTCTCGCGCGTATTCACCGACGGCTCATAGTCCACGCCGCGCAGGAACCCGCACCTCAGCAGCTCCTCATGCGCCCTGGCCAGTTCCGCCCTTATATGGCTGGGGAAATACGTCCGGCTCATCCCCAGATGCTCGAAGGCGAGCTTGGTCATCGATATCTGGAAGCGCCCCTTCCCGTCGTACCGCTTCTTATCGAGGTAGCGGTACAGCCTCCTCGACACCGCGCTGTCGAGTCGCAGATACGTCCCGAGGTCCAGCCGCTTCACGTACCCGGCCAGGAACGATGCGAAGATCGTCTTGTTCCAGCGCACGAAGCTCTTGGGGGCGAGGCTGCCCGGCCCCTTCCGCCCGCGCAGTTCATCGAAAATCGCGTAGTCGTCGATGATGTGGAAGCCCACGTCGACGTACCCCTTCGTCGCCCGGTCCCAGAAGGCGCGCTTGGCGGTGATGGTCACGCCGAGTAGCCGGTCGAGGCTTTTCCGCAGCCGCGTGTACGAACTCCCCTTATCCGCCCACCCGAGTCTGCGCACAAGATCGTATCTCGAGAAGTGGACCTTCTGATCGTGGAAGCCCTGCTCGCGGGTGATCTCGCTGAGAACGAGATAGACGATCTCATCGCTCGCGGTGGGGAGTCCGAACTCCTCGGCGCCGGTCACAGTCCAGGTGCGTGATACTGGGGAGCCGTCGGGGCCGCGTATCTCATCGCTGAAGACGAGCGTGGAAACGCCTTCCGGCTGGCGATCGGCGAGCAGAGCGAAGGGGAACTCTACGAGGTTAAGCTCGTCCGAAGCTAGACGAAGTTGTACTGGGCTGCGTTGTGAGCCGCGTCGTTGTATCATTCCGGTTGGCGTCGTCGAAAGCTGCAATACCCCGGTAGTGTATCAAGGATACCAGACGTGACTCCGCAGCACAAGAGTCCCGATTGAGTCAAGGCCTTTTTTCTTGCCTTCACGGCCTTTCCCCGTGTCCCTGCGTCCCCCTAACGACTCGGCGGCAAAACGCGC
>PMZA01000056.1 GCA_003170595.1 Armatimonadota bacterium | reverse complement strand
TCATGAATAGACCGGGCTAGGTGACTGCCTCCAGTCATCCGGCATGCTCGCCACCAAGTCCTGCAACTGCTTGCCCGCCAATTCGGTCCCCGGGTCCAGTCGAGGGTCCGCAGCGTCCCCGGCCGCACGGACGCTGATGCCCGCCATCGCCGCGGTGTGGTTGACGGCTGGCCTCAGATCCTCGACCGACAGGTGGGTGTAGACGGCCAGGGTGTCGTACCCGGCGTGGCCCAGTATGCGCCTGGCCTGTTCCGTCC
This sequence comes from Armatimonadota bacterium, assembly GCA_003170595.1. Taxonomy (GTDB): domain Bacteria; phylum Armatimonadota; class Zipacnadia; order Zipacnadales; family FEN-943; genus FEN-943. The sequence continues at coordinate 13,190 of PMZA01000056.1, read as the reverse complement.
CGTGGCCGTTCACGATGGCGGTGGCGGCGAAGTGCCGGAACATGTGCAGGTGCGGGCGGTCCAGCCCCGCCGCCTTCGAAGCACGGGCGAGCATGTGCTGCAAGGAATCGGGCCCTATCCGATACCCCTGCCTCGACACGAAGAGGTAGGGCTGGTCCGTTCGGGGACGCACCTCGAGCCACTGGGAGACGACGGCATTGAGCTCGTCCGGACACGGCAGCAGCCTCTCCCGGTCCCCCTTGCCTTTGCGTATCCTGACCGTTCGCTGCTCCGCATCCCAGTCGTCGAGGCGCAGATCGAGCAGCTCCTGTCGTCGGAGGCCCAGCGTGCAGCAGATGAGCAGCATGCACTTGTCCCTAATCCGATACAGTCGGAAGTGGTTCGCCTCGCAGGCCTCGAGCAGTCTCGCCACCTCGCTGCGGGTCAACACGTCGGGCAGGGTGTGGGGGATCCTGGGGGACATCACTGCCGCCGCCGGGCTGGCTGGAAGTCCATGATAGTGGCAGGCGAAGGCGTAGAACGACCGCAGGCACGACAGCCTCTTCTTGACGGTCCTCGGGGCAAGGCCGGCGGACGACATGTCCTGGACCCACCGGCGAAGGTGATCGACGCTGACGTCGTCAGTGTCGGCCGGGATGCCGTTCTGCGAGAGGTAAGCGAGCCACTTCTCCAACTCGTCGCCGTACTGGACTACGGTGCGGGGGGAGAGCCCCCTTTCCAGCTCGATGTGACGAAGGAAATCCTCCACGAGAACCTGGAGTTGCACTGTCCACCGCCTCCGATGAGAACTCTTATTCTGTGTTCACTCGGTGCGGTGGAGTAAGTATGGTTTCCGGGTTCTAGGACGACTCCGGCGGGTTCTAGGACTGGAGAGCGGGAAGTAAGCCGGGTTCTGTAGCCGGACTTGCCGGCTCGGGCCATTCATCTGGGGCCGAGGATTGCTCCTCCGCCTCATCGCGGCCTACCCGGAAGCTGCCGCCGGGACCAGCGGTTGGGCTCCATGCCTCGCGGCATCCTCCCTGGCTTCCCTATTTGGCCTTGCTTCGAGCGGGGTTTGGCAAGCCGACGCGTCGCCACGCCGCTGGTGGGCTCTTACCCCACCTTTTCAACCTTGCCCGCACCAGAACTCGCGCCCCGGCCGTTGGCGGTGTGTTTTCTGTGCCACTTTCCGTCGACTCGCGAGCCTTAGCCCGTCCGCCGCCTGGGAGTTACCCAGCGCCCTGTCCCATGAAGCCCGGACTTTCCTCACCACGCAGTCCCAACCCGACTCGCATCGGATCAGGCCACGCAGCGCGGCCCGTCGTCCCGCTCTCCACGCTACTTATACCCGCTAGGCGACGGCGTGGCGAATCGAGCAGCCCGCCGATCGCGATCGAGGGCTCAGCCCGAGGGGTCGACCTTCTGCAGCGTCACCTGCGACGGCTTGCGCGACTTCACGTGCCCGTCGAAGAACAGGCAGTTGCTCTGCCCGTTGTGGCGGTCGAGGGTCACGCCCCCGCGTTCGGTATTCCGCGGCCAGTTCGGGCTGCGCCACCAGGTCTCGTCCCAGCCGCTCGGCGAGCCATCCCACCCCTGCACCACCTTCGACCAGCCGAAGACGACGCAGTCACTGTCGGCGCGGGTGATCACATCGACCGGGCTGCGAATCGTCGCCACGCCCAGCCACGCCCACTGCCCCGAGTCTCAGTTCGGCCCGGCGGGACCGCCCGGCTTGCCCGGCGCCGAGTAGTAGTTGTAGCCGTACCCGCCGTTGTAGCGTTGCCAGATGCCGGTCTCGCAGCTGCCCGTGTTGTCGCACCAGTGGTGGCGCTTGGCCGAGGGGCAGTCGAGGATCTGCAGGTTCTTCATGTACGGCTGCAGGAGGATCATCCACCAGATGCGCCCGCCCGCATCGGTGTACATCGGCAGGCACCGGCCGTCGCAGTCGGCGCGGTACATGGCGTCGGCGAGGCCGAGCTGGCGAAGCTGGGATGAGCAACTCGCCGAGTACCTACGGAGCCTTGTAGCGCGCCAGCATGGTCGCGGTGCGGTCCCCGCGTCCCGCTGAAGGGACCTGTCCCTCCAGACCTCCCGCGCCGCACAAAGGGCGGCTTCCGAAGCAGAGCGTAAAGCGAAGGGCAAAGGCAAACCTCGGGGCTCTGCCCCGAACCCCGCTGGGGACACAGTCCCCAGACCCCACGCCGCCTGCGGCAGCTGACTCGCGCCGCTAAGCAGAACACTGCGATACGGTGCGCCGCGGGCGATGAGTAGAGAGATAGAGAGAAAGAGAAGGAGATCGGAAAGCGCTTGCGCGCAATCGATTTCGCGCAAGCTGCTTTGGACTCTCACGGCGTCCAATTGCGTGAGGACCGCACGCTCTTGGACGCCGTAGTCGTTAGTGTGATGTTGGGACACGGCGAAAGGCCGCTAAGGCGTGCGGTCAGGTCGAGCAGGTGACGCCAAGCTGGCGCAGGACCCCCAGCGCGTCCCAGATCACCCAGTCCTCCACGATCTTCTCTCCCTCCACCCGCGGGATCTCCGTCCCCTCAATCTCCACCGCCCGGTCCGTCGCCCGCGCACCCATGAACTCGCCCCGATGCGTGCCCCGCGCCGTCCATCGCACCGCCGCCCGGTCCTCCCTCGCGAAGATGTCGTGAACCTCGAACTTGAGATCGGGGAAGGCCTTGCGCAGGCCGATGATCAGCTCGCGGACCTGCCGGGGCCCGCGAAGGATCGGCGCCTCGGGGTCGTGCAGGGCGAAGTCGGCCGTCAGGAGTTCATCCAGCGGGGCCGAGTTTGGGCCCTCGAAAGCGTCCATGAACCTATGTATTAGCGACAGCGCTTGCTCGGACATCGCAACCACCCCCTCCATGTAATCAGGAGAGGATACCCGGAGGGGAGGGAGGGTAAAGGGGGGGAAAAGCAACGGGCCGGGTGGCGATCACCCGGCCCGTTGAGGAAGACACCTGCGCCGACGAAGCTACTTCGCCGGGGCGACATGCAGCGTCTGGGACGCCGCACCGGCCGCATTGAGATGCAGCAGGAGCAGCGACGAGGAGTTGATGGCCTCCCAGTCATCGAGGCCGAACTGCGCCCGAGACGTCTTGGTCGAGAGGCCGGCGAAGACAGCTCTGCCCTGGCCCTGGCCCAGGGGCGCGCCGAGGTTGAGGTCGAAGCGCAGGCCGGCCGGGGCCTGGATGTCGAGCTTGCTGCCATCAAGGAGCGGGCGGAGGAAGAGAGACGCGGCGCCGAGGCCGGTGAGGTTGCGAAGCTGGTAGTGGCGGTCGCCGGCGGCTTCGGTGTGGATGAGGTCGATGACGGTCGGACGGACGGCGGCGGGGTTCTGAAGCTCGAAGCCGCGGGTGCTCTTGAGGATGTCGAAGGCGCGGAGCTTGCCGCCGCCGGACGTCTGGAGGGCGAGGGTGAGGCCGGGGACGTAGAACTGGAGATTCTTGGTCGCAGCGCTGCCGCCGAATTCGAAGGTGAGGGACTTGCCGGTGGCCTCACCGAAGACGATGAGGGTGGGGCGCGAGCCGGGCCTCACGGAGCCGTCGGCCATGCCGACGCGGACCGCGGGAACCAGGGACGCGTTGAGCGGGTAGACGATCGCGGAGTTGGGGATGCGGGTGGCGGGGTTGGTGTTCACCGAGCCGTCGGCGTTGAAGAAGGTGTGCCCGCCCTCATCGGTGACCTGGGTAAGGTCGGTGCCCGGGTCGGCCGAGACGACCGCGCCGCTGGAGCCGGGGCCGCCGAAGCTGGCGCCGGGAAGATGCGGCGTGGGCGGGGTCACCTCGGCGTAGGACATGCACTCGCCCACCTGAGCCCAGCTTTCGGTCGGATCGGAGAAAGAGTTGGCGCCCCAGGCGACGTGGGAGATGGTGGTATCGGGGCCGTTGGTCTCGGTCACGGTATACGGATAGTTGTTGTCGTAGCAGATCAACTGGTGGTCATCGCCGGAGACGGCCGTCGCATAAGGGACGACGGCGTGACCGGACCCATGCCCCCACATGAGGAGGACGGGGTGGTTGGGGCCGCCGAGGAGAGTGTTGACGCGATTGAAGGCGGCGTGAGCATCCTGCTGGGAGGTGGTGGCGTGGGTGGTGAGGACCTCCTGCGAGAGCCAACTGCCCTGGTACTCCTGCACCGTCTCCTTGGTCTGGCTGGAAGGGGGGGTGGGGTAGCCCCAGACGAAGGGGAGGGCGTTGGGCGCGGTGTGGAGCCAGTGATTCCAGTAGCCCATCGCGAGGCCGTACTTGAAGCGGAGGCTGGAGACGCTCATGCCGAAGCAGTTGCCGCCGCCGCCGACACCCTTGTAGTTGTGGTCATACCAGGTCTGGGCGGCCGGGCGGTGAGTGCCGTCGGAGTACTGGACGGCGGAGGCGCCGAAGTAGTCGGCGTAGGCGGTCCAGGGGATGGTGGGATCGCCAAAGTTGGAGAACGCCCAGCCGTAATAACCGCGGTAGCTGCGCTGGGCGATGATCTTGTACGCCATGGCGGAGGAGGTCCTGGAGGTGGCCGTGTTGGTGACGGCGAGGTTGTGGTTGACACCGCGGGAGACGCTCGTCGGGATGGAGAAGAAGAGGGTGTTGGGGAAGATGGGCGGGAAGTTGATGTAGACGGAGGACAACTGAGTGCCGTCCAGGGTCGCCTTGCAGTTCACGTTGAGGCCTGTGCCAGTTGCATAGGAGTAGGTGCCGGCCTCGCCCTCGGTCGGGGAGACGGCGGTAAAGGAGGGCGTAGCCATCGCGGCGATGAGGGCGGCGGAAGCGGCTGCGGACAGGTACTTGTCACTGACCCTGGTGTACGCGGGCGAAAGGAGGCGCGGAGAGGTGCTCTGAAGGATGGCCGTCTGCAGGTCGGCCGGGAGCTTCTGGAAGGTCGACGAGAACTTCGTCTGGTCCGAAGCGGCGACGTTGTTATCCTGGAGAAGACGCGAGAATTCCTGGTTGCGGGCGGCCGAGGAGAGGGTGGCGGCGGAGGTCTGAGAGGCGCCGGAGTTGGCATGGAAGCCGGGAAGGGCCGGGGCCGCGAAGGTGAGGTAAGGAAGGGTGAAGGCGAGGCAAGCGACGAGCAGGACCAACGGCAAGCGCAGAGCATGAGACGACATATCCAATCCCTCCCAGGGTTGGTGGGGGCGGAAGGTGCCCCAATCACTGAGTGACATGCTACATGGCCGGAGAGACAATGTAAAGCGGTGACATAAACCAAGCTGAGGGGAGAAGGAAAGCGTCGAAAGGCGAGGGCTGGCTAGTGCGGGGATCCTGGCGACGCTTCGCGTCGCGGGTCGGCAAAGGGCGCCTTCCGGCGATGCTGCGCATCGCAAGGATGACAGACAAGGGCGAAAAGGCGAAGGCAAGGACGAAAGACGAGGGCCGGGTAGGGGACCTGCCGCGCAAATCGCGGCACCCTACTCGGCCCCTCCACAAGCCATGCCAGGCAAGGACAAGGGCTATTTCATACGCGGGAGGTGGGTGGTCTGGGCCACGGCGCCGGCCTGCGTCGTGTGCTGGAGGAGAAGGGTCGTCGTCGCCAGGTTGCCCCAGTTATCCGCCCCCACCACCGCGTGAAGATTGGGCTGCACCGCCACGCCGGTGAAGGAGGCCTGCCCCTGCCCGCGGCCCATCGGCCCGAGGAGGTTGAGGTTGAAGCGGAAGCCCGGCGTCGTCTGGATGTCCAGGCGGCTGCCGTCGACCGCCGGGCGCAGGAAGAGCGACTGGACCGTGAGGCCCGTGAGGTTCCGCATCTGGAAGACGCGGTCGCCGGAGGGCTGGTTGCCCATCACGTCGACGCTGATCGGGCGGAGGGTGGCGGGGCTCAGGATCTCGAAGCCGCGGGTGGGGCGGAGGAGGGCGAAGGCGCGGAGCTTGCCGCTGCCAGCCGTCTGAAGCTGGAAGATCAGGCCGTTCATGAAGAGGTTGAGCTGCTTCGTCGCGCTGCCGCCGGAGGCGAGGGTGAAGGTGAGGGACTTGCCAATTGCCTGGCTGAAGACGAAGACGGCCGGGAGGTTCTGGGGGACGCGCGGCGTGAAGAAGCCGTTCGTCCCGCGGGTGAAGTCCATGAGCGGATCGACGCGGGAGGCCAGGGGTATGCGGGTCGACGGGTTCTGGTTGATCTGACCGTTGGGGAGGAAGAGGGTGTGGCCGGCCTCGTCGGTGATCTGGGATACATTCGTGCCCGGGCCCGCGCTGACCACGACGGCGTCGGAGCCGGGGCCGTTGTACTTCTTGCCAGGGAGGTGAGGAGTGGGCGGGGTGACCTCGTCGTAGGACAGGCACTCGATCTTGCCCACGCCCGAATAGTCGCACGTGAAAGCGCCGCTATCCCAGGCGAGGTGGTAGATGTTGGGGTTGGGGCCGTTGGTCTCGTCCGCGTGGTAGGGGTTGTTGTTGTCATAGACGAAGAGCTGGCAGTCGTCGCCGGTGCCCCATTGCCACGAGTACGGGACGACGGCGTGGCCCCAACCGCTGCCCCAGAGGAGGAAGACGGGCTTCTTGGTGGTGCCTGTACCCGTGGCGCGCTGGAAGGCCGTCCAGGTGTTCTGGGTGGCGGAGAGCTTGTTGTGGACGTCGAGGACCTCCTGGGTGAACCAGGAGCCCTGGTACTCCTGCACGGTCTGATGAGTCTGCGTGCCGCTGGGCTTGGGATAGTCGTAGAGGATCGGGAAGGCGTTGGGGGCGGTGGCGAACCAGGTCTTCCAGTACGAGGTGAGGGCCTGGTTGAGGAAGCGGATACTGGAGACGCTCATGCCGTAGCAGTTGCCGCCGCCGCCTGCGCCCTTGTAGACATAGGTGTAGTAGGACCACGCGCCGGGGAGGGGTTTGTGGTTGCCATCCTCGACGGCGGCGGCGCCGAAGTAATCGCGGTACATCTCCCAGGGGATCGTGGAGTCGCCGAAGTTGGAGAACTGCCAGCCGCTGGTACCGCGATAGCCGCGGAAGGCGATGATGCTCAGCAGGAAGGGGCCGCCGGTGGCGCCGGTGGCGGCGTCGGTCACCGTGAGCTTGTGCTCGGCGGGGGAGACCGTGACGGTCGAGGCGATGTAGAAGGAGAGGCTCTGGGGGTAGTCGGGCGGGCAGTCGAAATACTGGGTTGGCACGGGCGTGCCGTCGATGGAGACCGTGCAGGTCTTGGTGAGATGGAAGCCGAGGGCCGTGTTCCATTTGCCGGCCTCGGCGGGGTCGGGAGAGACGGTGGATATGCCGAAGGCCAGGGGGCGGACCTTGCCTCCTGAGCCGAGGCCGGCGGACGGGTGGGCGATGGCCGTGGTGACGCCCGAGGACTTCGCGGGAAGCTGCTCGATGATGGTCGACTGGAGATCGATGGGAAGCTTCTGGAAATCGGTGAGGCGACTGGCCTGATCGGAGGCGCTGACGCCCCGGGCGGACAGGGCGCTGCGGAACTGGAAGGCGAGGACCGAGGGTGAGACCGTGGTCAGGGAAGGCCGAGGTGGGGCGGCGAAGGCGTGAGGAGATACGAGTAGGGCAAAGGCGAGCAGTATACGGCCGAAGGAAGTGCGCAAGCGGGACCCCTCCCTGGGGCGTGGACGCCGCTAGATTATACTCGCGCTGGCGCGATATGTTCGCTTTGCTTTGTCGCTCGTTGGTCGTCATCCTGGGGCGGTGAGGGGGCTCGTCGCTCAGTAGTCCTGGCTCAGGATCTTGCCCGTGACGCCGTCGATCCAGACCTCTGCCCGACCGCCACCCGACCGCCACGGCGGACCAGGTGAGGCCGGTCGCGGAATTCTGAACCCCACGACCCACACCGGCCAACCCGGTTGCGTCCAGCGGCTGCTGTCCGCCAGGTTCGCGCCCTCCAAATGCCAGGGGGATGTCGACGACCCGGTCCAGTTGACCTTAGACCATGCCAGGGCGATTGCCTGCTGCTCGGTGATCTCCGGCTTGCGCACGTAGGCCAGGTCCACCGGCATGTACCAGTAGGTGTCCATCCGGCCGTCAACGCTTAGCACCTCTATCAACACTCGCCCCCGATCCTCGCCCTGCGGCGTTGCGAGGTCGTAGATGAAGGTGCGGTACGTGTCTCTACGTACCGGGGTCGCCCAATCCCGGGCAAGAGTTGCCGTGGCGCCTTTCACCGGCATGTGGGTCCGAAGGAACTTCTCCGCCGCCTGGCGAAGCTCCGGAACAGGCCTGTTCCCGGCCTTCGACCGCCGAGAGGCCGGATCGGACCTCCACCTCGCCCTTAGCACGCAGCCAGTTCGCCCGTCGAGGCTGAACTCGACTTGCTGCGGTGGACCTCCGGAAATGTAGCGCGTGGTCAGGGTCGTCGACCCAGGCAAGGGGTCGCCCTCCCAGGGCCTCGCCGGGCCGGAGACGACGGTCAGCCTCTCCGGCTTGACCCCGAGGAACGATGCAGCGATCGGCAAGGCGCGCCCCAACGGGAGCAGGGGGGCGAGGGGCGCAGGCGGTATCAGGGGCGCCTCCGCCGCGGCGTTGTTGTGCGACCGAAAGACCACTATACCGGCGATACCGACGAGCGAGAGAAGCGCCGTTGCCGCAAGGAGATTGCGTACAGAGAGCGTGATCTTCGGTTGGGCTGGATCAGGCATTCGTGTTCGCCGTCCCGACGGGCAAGCGGGCGTGCAAACCAAAGGCCCACCCCGTGTCCACAGCCGCACCCTAAAGGGTGCGACTACGGTTCACCGAACCTCCGATATCACCGAGCGATGCCGTTCTGCAGTTCGGTGCGGCGACCGAAGAGCGGTAGGGCATCCTCCCACTGGGCCCTGGTCAACGTGTCGCGCGGCCGAGGGCGGTGAGTTGGGCGACGTGGGCATCCGGGATCAGGCCCGTGGGCGTCGGCGGGACGTCCCAGGTGATCACGCACTCATCGCGGATCAGATCGCGCGTATACCCGATCACCGTCTCGTCGCAAAAGCGCGGCTTGCCCTGCCCCCACATGTGGCCGAGGAAGGTGAGGATGTGGTACTGCGCGCCGTCCACATACCGCCCCAGCGGCTCGCGTACCCCATGCCAGCCCGCCGTCACCGGGAAGGCGTTCGCGATCTCGCCCGCCGTGTAATCCTCGAACTCCGTGTGGCAGATGACCGGGACCATCACGCCAGGGTTGAAGGCCACGATCGACGCCGGGTTGCCAGTTTTCATCGCCGCAGCGAAGGAGGCGAAGTTGGGCGCGTCGGGCTCGCGGTACATCTTGTCCGCCACGTAGCAGCCGTCGATCCACCAGCCGCTGACGCTCTCGCCCCAGCGCTCGGACCACTCGCGGATGACCGCCTCCCACATCGTCTGGAACTCGGTCATGCGATCGTCGACGCCGGGCTGGGCGGTGTAAAGCTCGGGGTGGAAGCCGAGGAGGTGCGGGTCCCAGGGGGGCGTGCACTTGAGGGCTTCGATGGCGCGGCGGTCGAGGCAGGGGGCGCCGGCGGTGAAGTAGACCATCATGCGAATCCCGCGCGGGATCACGGCGGCGGCCAGGTCGGCGACGAGGTCGCGCTGGGAGCAATGGCTCGGGACGTGGCCGACGATCGAGTCGTAGGTGGCGTTGGGCGAGAGGTAGAAGCCCGAGTTCTGGCCGAGGGTGAGGATGAAATACCCCGCGCCCATGTGCTCAAGCTGGGCGGCGAGGCCGTCGACATCGAAGCCGTCGACGCGGCGATTCCAGTCGTCGGGCGGGAGGTCGACGGGGTTGGTGTTGCTGGCGACGTCGGCGAGATAGTGGACGAAGACGCCCCACTTGGATGCAAGGAACCAGTCGGTAGAAGCGCGCATAAGTGCAAGCCCCCTGAAAGAGGAAAGAGGATGCGAAACCGTGGGGCGCCGCCCCACGCCCCGCAGGGGCCCTGGCCCCCTGACCCCACGCCGCCACAAAGCGGCGGCTTCCTCGCGTCGAGGGTCATACCTTGCCGGACGATGCACCGCGGATGGAGGGGTGTGCTAGTGGGGGAGGTGGGCGGCGGTGCGGAGGAGGGTGAAGCATTCGCGCCCGCTCTCGTCCCCATCATGCACGGAAGGGAGAAGAGATAAGGCGCGAGAGATGAGGCTCGTCGCCGCGGGTGAGGGGTGGTCGCCGAAAGATGCGCGGACGTCGTGCGCGAAGGCCGTCAGCGTCTGCCGCGTGCGAAGATGAAGGCGGACGAGCAAGAGCATTTCCCTCGGCGTCACAACCCTCACCGTCGGCCCCAGGCGATCCACCGTCCACTGCGTCGGCAGGAGGCCGCGCGGGGTGTCCGGCGTGGTGCTGTTCTGATCGGCACCATCCTCGGCGGTCAGGGATGGGTCACCGTGGGTGTCGTGGAAGCGCGACCAGCAGTGCGACATGACGAAGGTGAAGTTCGCGTCCGACCACGTCGGCCCACCCGTGGGGGAGGAGTTGAGACGCGCGGCGGTGGCGGCCGGAGTGTTGTCGCGCGGGCGGCCGGTGTTCGCCCAGATGCACGCCGCGCAGGAGACGATGGGGATGTCGAGGTCGTCTGGTCCGCCGCGCGAGGTCCAGAGGATTCGCCCTTCGCCCGCCGAGTAGGGGTAGTACTGGACCGTGAAGATGCCGTCGAGGGTGGGGATGTTGCGCGCGAGGGTGGCGTAGGCGGCGATCGCGGCCGGGCCATCCCACTTCTGCAGATTGTAGGCGAGGGTGTGCAATCCGCCGAAGCGCATGTACTCGCCGAGGCGACGGGCGTGAAGGGCGAGGGTATCGATGCCCTGCCGGGCCTGCCCGAAGAGGTCGGGGTACATGTAGCCGTTGCCGTAGACGACGAAGTCGTCAGTTGGCGTCGCGTGCGCGAAGATGTCCGCGAGGGCGTAGGGGCAAAGCTGGGCGAGGTTGGGATAGTTGATCGTCCAGCCGAAGGGGAAGCGTCCGCGGGCCGGGCTGTCGTAGAAGGAACTGCCCTCGCCGCCGCCGGTGAAGTTGCCCATGAGCCACTGGACGTTGTCGCCGTCGGACATGATGAAGGTCGCGTAGTGGACGCCGGATTCCCAGCGGAGATCGGCGAGGGTGAGGCCCGCGCGAGGGGAGGTGACGGCGGCGTGAGGGATCGTGTCGCCGATCTGCTCGGTGGAGAGGACGGGCAGGTCGTGGCACCAGTTCGTCGCGGTCTGGAAGAGGCCCCAGCGGGTGGAGGCCTTCGTCTGCACGTCCTCTCCTCCGCAACCCCAACCGAGGACCGGCGAGTCGGGTTCGCAGCGGGCGAGGGCGGCCTCGTAGGTCGGGCCAGGATGCGAGACGACGAAGGCATCGAGGGCGACGCCCATGGAGCGGGCGACGCGGGACTTGGGGTCGGCGGTCATGACCACGCGGCGGCTGAACTTCGCGCCGTACTGATCGAGGCACCACTGCTCGGTGCGATCGCGGGCGTCGAGGAGCATGGGCAGGCCGAGGGCGTCGGCGCGGGGGGCGAACTTCTCGGAGACCGCGACGGCGGAGAAGATCGGCGCGAGGGATGTGGCGACATTGGCGCTCTCATCGATCGGGCCGTCGCCATGCCACGGGCGATTGTTGGCGTCGTAGCGGAAGAGAATGTAGCCCTTGATGATGCCGCGATGCTTGAGATCGGCGACGAGGGCCCAGGTGTCCATGGGCGGTGTCGTGCGCGGGCGGACGAGGGCGAGCATGGCGTCAGACCAGCGCTGGTAGGGGCCGGAGCCGAGGTCCTCGAGGACCATCGCGTCGGAGGAGCCGTGGAGACAGGCGCGATCGGCGAGGCCGGCGGCGGTCTCGAAGGTCATCGCCTCCTCGTGATCGGGGACGAAGGGGACGCGGAGAACGACGTGCGGGCGAGGGAAGCGCGGCCAGTAGCGGTAGGGGAGGGCGTCGGCGGCAAGGGCCGATGAGACCAGCGAGATGAGTAACGCGGCGGCTAGTGTTCGCATGGGCGATCGGGTGAATCGTAGCATCTAAGGGTGCGTGGGCGCGTAGGGGTTGGTCGCGAGGATGGCGTCTATCCTGTCACGCTCGTAGGGCTCCACTTTCACCCGCAACGCCGCGAGCCGTCGGTAGTCCTCCGGCGTGAGGAGAGGGGGTATGGCGTTCCGCGCGCGCTCTAGGGCGAGAATAGCCATATATCGCACGTTTCGCGGTCTCGTCTCCGCGAGGTCCACCAGGGTCCGCGTCAGGTTCCCGTCCCGCGCCCACTGCTGGCTGCCCCAGCGCAGCCTGCGCTCCACCATGCTGATGATACCGGTCTTCGCGCTGTCTGAGACGCTATCGTCGCGCAGCATCGCCATCAGCGCCGGGAGAGCGTTGGACGGTGGTGCTGGGCGGTACGAAAAGACGGAGGCGACTCTCTCCCTCTGCCCGGGGTCGGCGAGATCCTGCGTGTACCGGCTCCACGGCACGAGCCCGATCAGCGGGGGCCAGCTGAAGGCCCAGCAGTTCAGCACAACGCGGCGGACGGGCGCGGGTTGCAGCAGCCAGACAGCGAGGAGCGCGGCGATGAAGAGGGCCGAGGCCAGAAGGCCCCATCGCCGGCGCAGAACGGCGGCCAGCCCGTGGACCTGGTGAGGGTATCGTGAGGTCTCCATCGGCCGAGGAAGCATAGCACAGCGCCCGGCTGAGGCGTACAATTGTCGGGCTATGAGGCTGAGGAAGCGCGGATTCACTTTGGTCGAGCTGCTGGTCGTCATCGGCATCATCGCCGTCCTCGCCGCCATGATCTTCCCAGTCTTCGCCGCCGCTCGCGAGAAGGCTCGCAGCACCACCTGCCTCAGCAACCTCAAACAGCTCGGCGCCGCCATGAGCATGTACTGCTCCGACTATGACGAGCGCTATCCCTGGGGGGTGGACCCCGCCGACCAATACCACCCCGAGATCTGGAACCAATTCCCGGCGTGGAAGGCGTGGATCCCCTTCATGCCCAGGCTGCGCGACGTCCTCGATCCGTACACCAAGAGCGTCGAGGTCTGGCACTGCCCCTCAGACACGGGCTTCGATGTCCTCGAGGATGACGGCCTGCCCATGCCCGCCCGGCCGTCGGCCTACGAGGTGTACGGGACGAGCTACTTCTGGCGCACCGAGATCGCCTTCCGCGGGCTGGCCGCCGAGTCGATGCAATACCCGGCGTCGGTGNNGGGCAAGCGGTGGAACATCCTCTACGCCGACGGGCACGTGAAGACCGCGAACCGCCAGCAGTACGACGGGGCGTGGGCGACGCCGATGTAAGGCGGAAGGGGAAGGCGAGACCGGGCTGCGGGTTGTAGGAGGGGCCGAATCAGCGTGCGGGAGCGGAGCGGACGCAC
>PMZA01000082.1 GCA_003170595.1 Armatimonadota bacterium | reverse complement strand
GGCCAATGCGCCGGGCTGGAGGCGGCCGGACTTGCTTCGATCGGCCGTCCAGGATCTCGTCGAGATGCGGGACATCGCCAGGATGGACGGAGTGCCAGCCTCGGCCCTGGCCGCACTCAAGGCTGTCTGGCTTCGCCAGGCGATCAGGCTGGCGAACGGGTCCACCTACGGCAGCCCGCTGCGATCGTACATCACATCCGAGTGGCGGCAACTCGCCGAGTGTGACTGATTGCTCCCCGGTGGTGGCACCGGGCTCGCAGTGACAACCGCCTGACAAGGAGAGGATGGGAATGAGCGCTGAGATCAATGAGGTCCAGGAGTACGAGATGGTCGAGGGGGAACACATTCGGGTGATCGTGAACCGGGCCCTCTTCCCGGTGGACTGGTGGCGTTCTCTTGCCGGCACTCTCATGTTCCTGTTTCCAGACGCCGACGTGAGGGTGGTCGGCGAGGAGTGGGGGCCTCTCGAGTGCGACGGGGGCGTCCGGTGGGAGGTCCGTGCGCGCTGCCAGTACGAGGTCAGGGCGGCCTGCCAGCCGGATGACTTGGAGCGGAGTTTGTGGCTCGTGGAGACGGCATTCGCCGCCGCCACGGGCTGGTTCGACCGGGCAAAGATCGCACTCCTGCCGCCCGATGAGCAGGCGGCGGCGAGGGAATCCATGATGGAGTCGTTCTCGGCGTGGCTGGCAGAGCAGTCGGCATCGACGAGGGAAGGCTTCATGGAAGCGATCTCGGCGTGGCGGCAAGCCCAGGGGCAGGCCTCGTGAGTGCCACCCCTCCCGCCGACGCCGAGCGAGCCGTCTGTGGATCCCGCTGAGTGGCCGGGGCAAAGAGCAGCCGTCCAAGGATCTGCAAGATGAACTGCATTCTGACGGCTCGGGCTGGCAGCAGTCCCCCGCATGATGCCGGAGACGTAAAGACCCATCGGTTCACGACCGAGGGGGAGCTGATGATGAGGCGCACGGTAGCGGGATGCAGCTTGATCGGGCACGACTGCGTGAGGTTCTGGGGGCCGGCCGACGCATTCGTCCTCTCCGGCCGACCGAACACCGCAGGTGCGAAGCGGATAAGTGCAGTAAGAAGCGCAGAGCAGTTCCGCCGGGCCAGCGCAGGCCCGGTGTTCAATCGTGGTCCAGGAGCCGGCCCGAGGTCTCGGGCCTCTCTCCCAGGTCGGCTCCGGGGCCACATCATGGGAGAGGGGCACAATGTCAGCAAGCACGACGACGCAGTCGGTCTACGACCGTGAGCGGCACGTTCAGAACCTGAAGGACTGGTTCGGCGAGGACCTCTGGCTCACCAAGTCTGGCAAGCCACGCAAGGTGTTCTGTGACTCACGCATGTGCGCCACCCTTCTGGACGGCACACGCCAGCGGGCGAAGCAGGCGTTCAATGCGTTCACCCTCTACCTTCCCTGGTCGGTTCGCAACATGCGGCACCGTTGGAACAACTATGGGACCATCGCTCCCCCGCTGTACTGCATCCAGACGGTGACGAGGACCAACGGATACGGCCTACAGCCGCCCATCTGGACTCCGAAGATCTGGCTGAACCACCTGTTTCTGCGTAGGTCCGTCTTGCCCGCCTACGGGTCCGAGGACCAACTCGACTCGCTCATGATGGACGTGGACGTGGAGATCGATGGCGAGTCTCCCGACCTGTTCGTGCTCACCGATTCCGATCGGATCCGCATCCTCCGCCCTTGGGTCGAGGCGATGGACCACCTCGGGGCCGCAGTCGGGTCGCCCATCACTGCCGACTGGATGCTGAGTGGGAGCCGGGGGTTCTGGCTTCAGGTCCACTTCGAGGATGCCGGGTCAAGGGCAGATGCTCTCCGCCTGCGGGATGCCATCGTCAACCGTGTGCCGGGAGACCTGCGGGTAGAGCGGAGCAAGCCGATAGTTCAGTTCGGTGACTCCACCTACAACGTGGACCTCGGGAACCTCGGCAACACCGTGTGCCGCCTGCCCTGGAGCCTGCACCAGCGCACCGACAACGTGTCCGTCCACATCGATCCCCTCACGGGGCAGCCCGAGCCACTGCGATTCGTCCACGCAACCTGGAACTCCATGACCCTCGAGGACTGCGCCGCCTGCCTGCCACGAGGTGCCTCTGAACACCCTCTCACCGTCAGCGTCCCGTGCGATACCGATGAACTGGACCCGTTCCTCGATGACTCGACCAATGAGGTCCTCGACCAGGAAGAGGTGCAGGCGATCGCCCAGCGCCTCTTCGCCGCTTTGGACCGCCAAGAGGCACGGCAGGCCGGAGCGAAGGAAGTGGAGGCTGAGGACCAGTCGTCGCCCCTCCTCTCCGCCGACTCGAGTCCTGGCCTCAGGGTCCAGACATTCCAAAGACCAACCGCACCAACCCCGGCCTCTCCACGTCGAGGTGGCGGCCGTGTCCTGGAGTGGGGCGAGTCCATGGGCTCGCCAAGGGCTCCGTTCAAGACCTGGACCTACCGGGACGTCATCAGGGAGGCCAAGGGGGACGGCTCCATCACCCCGTGGCACCAGCTGGTGCTGCGTGACGCCCCGGACGGCCACAAGTTCGACCTGCTCGTCCTTCGTGGGAACATCGTCCTTGTGGCCGCAGCCATGAAGGGTCAACTCGGGCGGGTGGACTGGGAC
Source organism: Armatimonadota bacterium (assembly GCA_003170595.1). GTDB lineage: Bacteria > Armatimonadota > Zipacnadia > Zipacnadales > FEN-943 > FEN-943. The sequence goes on along the minus strand of PMZA01000082.1, from coordinate 10,854 downwards.
CAACTCACGGCCGAGTACGAGCAAGCCTACGCAGACGCCGACTGGAGCAAGGGCGGGACGCTGCAGGAATGGATAGAGCGAATCCGCAAGTGGACCGACGACGGCCGCACCCTCCGCCCTCCCCGCATCGGCCTCACGCCCGAGATGGTGGCCCGCTGCGAGGCGCACGCCCAGCGCACCATCGCCTCCCTGCCTTACAAGAAGAAGCCAAGCGCCGATTCCCTCTACCACCTGCTCTTGGTCCTCTGCCGCCTCTGCGTGGTCAAGGACGAGTTCGAGGCTGCCCTGGACTACCTCTCCCGTCGAGCCGCCCTCAACCCCTACCCGACGTGGGAGGAGCAGCGGGTGGCGGAGGGCAGGTCGGTCCCGGACGTGGCCGACGAGGACGGCGTCTCCCGCCCAGTCCACGCCCGGCACTATCCGACCTCGGAGAGGGCGAGGAAGCGACTCGTCCGCCTCCTGCATCTCGTCTGCGACATGGACGGCGTGCAGACGGGCCTGCGGCCGTTCGTGCGGCTGAGCGGGGGCGTGAACGACAAGACCGACGAGCGGGTGGTGAAGGCAGGCAGGGCCGTGGGGAGCCTCTTCAGGAAGGTGGCGGCGCATCCCTTCTGGACCGAGGGCAAGACCTCCCCTCCCTGATTCCTTGTGGGTACGTTCTTGAGCCCTGTGAGTCCCGTCAGGTTCCAGGGGCCCCCTCCCAGATGCCCGCCGGCGGCTCCAGGTTCCTCCAGGAAGGGCCAGGAGACCCTCGGCCTCCTCATCGCCCACTCCGTCCGCTCACGGCCGCCAGGGGAGCCGCCTGGGGCGTGACGGGACCACCTCGCCTCGTGGACGGAAGGCAGTGACGGCAGGAGGTCGACAGTCGACCTCAGGAGCCGGCCCCCCGACACATCCCTCCCGGTAGTCCAGGAACGTGGGGCAGGACCCGGATTAACGGATCGATGTAATCGAATCTCCGGGGCGGAAGAAGAACAACTCACCCCACGACATCTATACCGAGGGGAATCGGAGATGGAAGACAGCGACTTCATCGAGGTGCTGAGGGAGCGACTCAGAGAGACCGACACCGTGCCCTCGAGTCAGGGGCGTGTGGTTCTGGACTGCAGCCAACTGAACGAGTGGTACCAAGGCACATACGGCAACGGTATCGACCCGGCCGACATCGCTCTGACCTCCGTGGACCTCGCCGAGTATAGGACGTGGCTGCTGAGGCACTGCCAGGCCTCGACCGCCGTGAGGAAGTTCGCCAGCATCAGGGCGATGCTCAAGTTGCTGGCTCCGGCCGTGCTGACCTCGGTGAGGATGCCACGGATCGCCGTCACGAAGGCTCCGTCGCCCTCGGGCTTCACGAGGAAGGAGCGGCTGGCCATCGCCCGTGGGATAGCCAAGTTGAGCGTGAGGGACAGGGCGATCTGCACCGTGGCTTTGTGGACGGGTGCGAGAGCCAGCAGCATAGCCGCTGTGAAACTCAGCAACGTGGACGTGCGGCCGAGGAGCGGATCCGTCACCTTCGATGTGCTCAAGGGAGCCGTCGGGAGGACCATCACCGTGCCGGCCAACGCAGAACTCCGTGAAGCGTTGGCGGCCTGGATCCGGGAGCGTCCTCCCGTCCACCACGACTTCCTCTTCACCGGCGAGAGGTATCCCTTCGACCCCATCACCCGTTGGACCGTCCACGATGTATGGCATCGGCGGCTGGCGAGACAGTTGCCGAAGGAACTCGCCGAGAAGATGCGAGGCCCTCACCAGGCCCGCCATGCCCTCGCCCGGCTGCTTCTCGACCAAGGCGTGCCGCTGCCCGACGTGGCGGCCATCCTGGGCCACTCCTCGGTGGCCACCACCGCCAACATATACATGAGGCCCAGCGAGGCCGACCTGCGGCGACATCTCGATAGGGCCATCGGAGAGGAGGGAGAGGACTGAGATGGACGACCTGAGCCCCGAGCAGTTGCTGGACCATCACCGACGGACTGGCGAGCCGCTCTCGGAAGAAGAGGTCGAGGAACTGGTGGAAGCAGGGCTGACCTGCCTCGATGACTGGGAAAACCGTGGAGGCAACCTCTACTGGGAATGGCGGACGTTCCCTGCTGAGGACGGCGAAGAGGACTAGGCAGGAGCGGGTCCCATCGAAGGGATGGGACCCGCTGGCCTTTCCGCCGGACACGCCACCCGGCACTAGAAAGTAGGAGTCTCAAGGAATGGGGTTGCGTCGGTTTCAGAAAGAAGGGACGACAGCCCTTCTATACCTGCGAGCCTCATCTCCTCGCCGGAGAGGGCAGTCCTGCAGGGATTCCGCCACGGCCGCACGGATGCTGATGGGGCTCATTCGATTAACCGATTATCCTATTCCACCTGTCGATGCTGAAAACGTCCCCACATAGAATCAGGGTAGGGGAGGTGGATGGAGGAGTCACCCTCTCAGCCCAACTTGGCCCATGGCTTGCGATTCAGCACTCTCTTCAGGAACCCCGGCCGGGCAGGTGCTTCAGTGCCCTCGTGACTGCAGCCCGACTCATCCTCGGCAGTCGATCCAGGACCGCCCTGCTCCTCACCGGAGGAAGGGGTGGTGGAGTGGGCAACAGGCATGGAGAGTCCTCACGGCCGGACGATTCCAGCGAGGGCCCTCCCAGAGCCCATCACTTGCCGTGGAAAAAACCGAGCGGATCCCAGGCGGTTCGCAGCTTGACCTCCGAATCGACGACGCCTACACTCGCCCACGAACCCGTGTCCCGTCTACGCTCCCTGAGAATCTGCCTGCTGCCGAGGAGTTTGGCCCAACTTAAAATCCCGGGGCCTTCGGNNGCCGACGACGACCCGGAACTACGCCCCAACTAGGCCCCGTCCATCACTTGCCCCTTGACGCAGGCCGCCGTATCGGTCGCCCCCTGCTCTCGTTGGTCTTGCCCATATTGGCGAGAGGAGAACAGGCCCGTGATTCCTCGAAGGCATCAGCGTCATTGAGAACTGCGTAGTGGCGGCTCATCGTGAGCGTCGTATGCCCGAGGCACGTCTGGAGGCTTGTCAAAGACATACCGTTGCGGATGGCCTGGCTGGTGTACGTGTAGCGGAATGTGTGCGCTGAGACCCTGACGCCCGTCACACCCGCTGCATCCCGATAGGTTTTCAGGATGTGGTCGAAGTTGCGGTTGGTGATGCGTTCGGCGGTCCGGGACGGGAAGAGGAGATCGGTCTCGGCCATGGAGCGTCGGACCACCCGCTCCCGGACTCGCACATATCTTCTGAGGGTCTTGACCATCACGTCCGATGCCGCCAGGATTCTCTCCTTGTTGCCTTTCCCCCACACCTTGAGGTAGGGCAGGTTCACGTCCGAGACCAGCAGGCCTGTCAACTCACTCAGCCGCAGCCCAACATCCAGCATCAAACACATCATCGTGTAGTTGCGTATACCGAAGAACGTGGAGCGGTCCGGCTGCCTCAGTAGGGCCGCTACCTGCTCCATCGTGAAGCACGGCGGCACCCTCTGTGGCTCCTTGATCCGTTTCAGTCTGCGTGGGTTGATGCTGACCTCGTAGTCGCTGTCGATGGCGTAGTTGAGCATCGACTTCAGGACCCTCATGTACCCGTTCACCGTGGCTGGCGAGCGGGTCTCCAGCATCGTTGCGAGGATGGACTTCACGTCCTGAATCGTCAAAGCGGAGAGTTCGCCGTTCCAGTGGTTTTGCAGGATGACTGGCAGGCGTCTGGCATACCACTCGAGTGTTTGGGCGCTGAGATTCCGGACTCTACAATCATCCAGATACTCAGAAACCAGATCGCTGACGAGGACTGCCCCGGATTCCGATGCCTTCAGGTTCAGCATTTGAGGCCTCCGATGACCCTCTGAACCGCCGGGGATTCGACTCAAAAAAATCCGGCGTTTCAGACGTAGTTCCGGGTCGTCGTCGGCGTCTCGCCTGCGAGTGCCGTGCTGCACGAGGTGGCTCCACACAAGGGCTCGTGGGCATCAGGAGGTCCAACAGGAGGGTCGTTTGGTGCCCAGGGAGGGACTCGAACCCTCACGGCCCGAAGGCCCCGGGATTTTAAGTCCCGTGCGTCTGCCATTCCGCCACCCGGGCACCAGCTTCGATTATACCACCGGGCGGGGACGGCACACCGAGGGCGAGCCACCGCGACAATACAGCCTCCCCATCCCACCCCCGCGGGTTCCTAACCCGCAGCTGCAGAAGCCAATGCGCGGCGCGGGATAAACCCGCGCCCTACAGCAAGCAACAAAGCCAAACACGCACGGCTCCGCTCCTATCTCAGAACGGTAGCTGCGAGATGCTTTGCGATACGAGGGAGAACGCGATCGCAAGCATACCGATCAGTCCCATCCCACACGTGAACCCCGCGTACAGTACCGGCGTCCACCGCCGCCACTCCAACTCCCCAAACCGGTGCCTCAGGTACACATGCCCCAAGAGCGCCCCGGCGAACTGCGGGATCGCCGAGTGCGGGATCATCCCCAGCCCGCGGATGAACCCGTAGATCAGCATCACCGGCATGCGCAGCGCGTTCAGCATTCCGTACGCCCCAAGCCCAAACCCCAAGCCCCCCACCATGAACCACGGCTTGATCGCGCGGAGGAAAAGCTCGCGGTGGCCGCCCTCGGTCGTCGAGGAGTAGAACAGCCACTGGCTCAGGGCGGCGAAATCCCAGTACTTCTGCGCGTACGGGTAGGCCTCCGACGGGATCGGCCGCAGCTTCCATATGTAGGTCCAGAACAAGAAGCTGCACACGAGCATCACCGGGAACATGACGATCTCGGTCCAGACGATGCTGGTGAACTTCGTGCCGGTAAGCTCGATCTCGCGGAAGCGCTGGGCCTGGGTGCCGTAGTTCGAGAGGGGGATGGGCGCGAACCAGATGTCCACGCCCTTGTAGCGGCTGAGGATGAACGTCGCCTCGCGGATCATCGGGAAGGAGACGAACTGGCCGGTGAGGCCGATCATCCGCGCGTTGACGTAGGACTCGATGGGCGTCCAGATGAACCCGTAGCCGATGACCCACCAGATTGGGAAGCGCGGGACCAGGGCGCGGCAGAGCAGTACATACCCCAGCGTCGCCAGGAACCAGAGGCCGACCATGAGGCGGAGGCTGAAATCACCGCGGCCCTTCACGGCATCGGCCACGCCGGCGAAGGGCTTGCGCCCCTCGCGCTTGGCCTCGCGGAACTGGAAGTAGAGCTTGTACCCGCCGAGGAAGGCGACGGCGAAGGCGGTGCCGATGCCGAAGGAGATCCAGATATCGATGTTGGCGGCGAAGACGGTGCGGGTGACCTCCATGCCCGGGCGCCACGTGGGCATGTGACCGGTGACCTGGGCGATGGGGTTGATGACCATCGTCGCAATCGCGGCGGCGAAGCTCCCGGCGACCATCCAGTAAGGAAGCACGAAGCCCACGAGGACGTCGGAGAGGTTGGTGCTGATACCTGTCGCCGCGCCGGGAAGGAAGCGCTCGGTGCCCTGGGTGAAATCGATCCACGGGATCGGGAGGATCTGCAGAGGCTTGAGGAGGAGGACGCTGGTGATCGTCGGGACGGCCACGTAGATGAGGCCGAAGGCGATGCCCATCATGGTGCCGATGGAGAAGATGCGCCAGCGCCAGGTCTCGGACTTGTTGGAGACCTCGGCGAGAGCAGTCGCTCCCTGGGCCGTGACCGGCGCCAGCGGGAAGGGCAGCTTCTCGCCATCGGAGGTGATGCGGAAGAGGACGTAGCCGAAGCAGAACCAGGCGACGCGGCTGAGGATGTAGCCGACGATGGCGAGGCCGATGGCGGGGTACCAGTCGGGGTGGAGGAAGACGCGGTGACGGACGGCCCAGGAGTCCGGGCCGGGTGCGACCCAGATGGGGACCTGATCGCCGAGGCCGGCGGGTGCGTTGGCCCGGAGGAACTGGTTCCAGATGAGGCCGGCGAAGATGCCGCCGGAAAGCTGTAGGCCGCCGATCATGCTGGTGAGGCCGTCGGCCATGTAGTAGAGGACGTAGATCTCCTGGCGGCGGAGGACCTGGAAGGAGCGGCGGGCGACCTCAGTGAAGAGGATGATGGTCGTCCACTGGGCGGCGGGGCCCATGGACTGGCCGACGACGAGGCCGAGGTAGATCGTGCCGGGCATCATGACGAGGCCGACGAAGGCGGCGCCGAGGATGGTGCTCCAGCCGAAGCCCTCGCGGTAATCCGTGGGCTCCTCGATCAAAGAACGGTAGACGCCAAGTTCATCGATCTCGCGCATCGCCATGACAGAAACCACCCGGACGAACGGGGACGGGGCGAGGTTCGACGAGCGGAGGGAGACTCCTGCGATGCGCCTTGGCTAGTCGACGTGCCAGCCGCGGACGGTCGCCATCTCCCTCAGCACGTCCGGGGTCATCGGATCGAGGAAGAGCGGCGCCGCCCTCCGGCGCAGGTTCTGCGGGTCGACATCCTGCAGCAGGCTGAGCACCGGAAGCTCGGGCGGGAAGAGGGCGACGATGTTCTGCCAAAGTTCGTCGGCCTGGGTGCGGACCTGCACCTCGTTCATCCCGTGGATGCGATCGAGGAAGTCGAGGAGGGCGTCGCAGACCTGCTTGCGCTGCTTCTCCTCGACGGCGGCGGCGACACGATCGGCGAGATGCGTGCGCTGGGTCGCCCACTGTTCGTTGGGCACGGCGGCGATGGCCAGGAAGACGCGCGTGGCGTCGGCCGTGGGCGTGCCGGCACGGCGGGTGATGATCTGCTGGAGGGTGTCGGTGCGGTTGGCGAGGATGGCCTGCTGCCACTCCTCGAGGAGGGCGAGGCTCTTGTCCACCATCTCGTTGGGCGCCGGACCGCCACGTCCGCCGCCACCGCCGCGCATCATCCGTGCGTCCTGGGGAAGGGCTGCGACAACGGCCTGCACGTCCTTCGCCGCGACCGAATCGCCGACAAGGAAGTGCTGGCGCATCTGGGTGAGCTGGTCGACGATGGGCGCGTCGGGGAGGGCCAGCCTGCCCGAGTCGCGATAGAGCGCGAGGATGCCCTTGACCTGCTTCTCGGTCAAGTGGAGAGGCGCGAGTTGAGCAAGCAAGGTGACCTCGCGCCCGAGTTGGTAGAGATCAACCGGCACCGGCGGAGTAGCGACTGACGGCTTGGCGAGAAGAGCGAACGCGAAGATATGGAAGGCAAGCAAGGTCATTCGAAACACACCTCGTGAGAACATGAACTAAAGGCGAACGCCCACCGGGGCATCCATGTGTTGTCGACGCTATCGAGGCGCGGATGTTCCCCGTTCGCCGAGAAGACCGGCTGGTGGAGAGGCATCGTCCGCCGTAGACCCTTCCTACTGCGCCTTGCCCTTGAGGGCAGCCTGGACACGCGCGCGGTTCTGGATCGCCGCCCCGTCGGTCGGGTTGTCCTTGAGGATGGCGTCCCACTCCTCGAGGGCCTCCTTCAACTTGCCCAGCTTCTCGTAGACGTGGGCCAGGGAGCGCCGGAACCTCGCGTCCTGCGGGGCGAGAGCCACAGCCTGCTTCAGGTACGGCTCGGCCTCGGCGATCTGCTTGTGCTCCACGAAGTACTCGCCGAGGTAGAAGTAGCCGTGGGGGTTGCGCGGGTTGGCCGTGATGCAGCGGCGGTACTCGGCGAGCGCCTCGGGCACGCGGCCCATGCTCCAGAGGAGCCAGGCGCTGTTGGTGTACTGCTCGACGGCGTGGGGATCGAGGAAGGTGACGACCTGGTTGGCGCGGATGACCTGATCGTAGTCGCCCGCATGCCACCACCAGTCGGCCTCGCCGGCGAAGGCGTCGGCCGCCCCATCGACCGCGTCGGCGACGGAGGCGCCGGGCAGGGGCAGAGGCTTGGGAGGAACCGTGCGGACCTTCGACGGCAGGGCCGCAGCCAGGGCCCGCCGGATCGCCAGCTCGATGAGCGGCACCTGCCCCTTCGCCGACTTGCGCAGGGCGTCGGTGGCGCGCTGACCGCCGATCGTCCAGAGGGCGACGACGGCGTAGAAGCGGACCCACGACCGGTCGGCCTGAAGAGCGGCGGACGCGGTGTCAAGGCCGCTCGCATCGTGCAAGCGGCAGAGGGCGATGGCGGCCTGCTCGCGGACGTGAAGGTCAGCGTCCTTGAGCAGCGGAAGCAAGAGGGATGCGTAGCGCCGGTTCGCGCCGTCGCCGAGAAGGAAGGCCGCCTGGGCGCGCGTGACGGCGGAGGGTGACTTCAGCCCCGGCTTGACCGCGCGAAGGAACGCATCGCCGGCGGCCTGGATCACGGGCACCGGAAGCCAGTCGGCCCCACGTGCGGCCCCAAGGTCGTGCAAGGTTGGGCCGTGAGCCTTCGCCGGTTGAGCAGCGTGCAGGGCGGGCCCATGAGGCTTCGCCGGTTGAGCAGCCTGAAGGGTCGGCAGGAACGCCGCCGCCAGCAGAAGGCAGGCCACGAGGCCAGGCTTGGTGCGAGCGGCGGCTTGGGGGATCACTTGCCGAGCATCTCCTTGATGTTCGCGAGCGTCTTGGCCGGCGAGGGGAGGTTCTCCGACTCGAGGGTCTGAGCCATCGGCGGCGGGACGTTGTACGCGGCCAGCACGCGCACCGGAGCCTTCAGGCTCGACCAGCAGCGCTGCTGGACCTCGTAGGCGATGTGCTCGCCGAAGCAGCCGATCTCCGGCGCCTGCTGAAGGACGATGCAGCGGCCGGTCTTGCTCACCGACGCGGCGATGGTGTCGACGTCGAGCGGGATGAGAGTGCGCGGGTCGACGACCTCGACGGAGATGCCCTCAGCCTCGGCCATCTCAGCGGCCTGCATGGCGACGTTCCACATGTAGCTGTAGGCGACGACGGTGATGTCGGTTCCCTCGCGGGCGACCTTCGCCACGCCGAGCGGCACGGTGTAGTCGTCCTCGGGGACGGCGTCCTTCTCGAGGTAGCTGAGCTGGTGCTCGATGAAGACGACCGGGTTGTCGTCGCGGATGGCGGCCTTGAGCAGCCCCTTCACATCATAGGCCGTGGCCGGGGCAACGACCTTGAGCCCGGGGAACATGCACAGGACGGCCTCGAGGCTCTGGGAGTGCTGGCCGGCGTAACCCTTGCCGCCGCCGATCGTCGTGCGGATGACCATGGGGATGAGCATCTTCCCGCCGAACATGTAGCGGCTCTTGGCGCACTGGTTGCCGATCTGGTCCATCGCCATCAGGACGAAGTCGATGTACATCAGCTCGACGACCGGGCGCATGCCGACCATCGCCGCGCCGCAGCCCGTGCCGGGGATGGCGGACTCGGAGATGGGGCTGTTGAACACGCGGTCGCGGCCGAAGGTGTCGATAAGCCCGCGGGTGGCGCCGAAAGCGCCGCCGTAGTCGGCGACGTCTTCGCCGTAGAGGATGACGCGGCGGTCGCGGACCATCTCTTCCATGATGGCTTCGGTGACCGCGTGGCGGTAGAGGATGCGGCCCTGATTGTCGCGCTTCTGATGAGTGGCCGGGGTGACGAGAGCCGACTCGGGCGTCGCCCACTCGGGGCCGATGCCTTCGCTGGTCGTGTCGGTGAGGAGCCCCTCGTACATCGTCGAGGGATCGGGATCGTGGGCTTCGGTGCCGGCCCACTTGGTCGCCTCGTAGACCATCGACTTCGCGGTCTCACGGTACTCGGCGGCTTTCTCGGGGGTGAGGATGCCGGCGGCGAGGGCCTGCTTCTCGAAGGTCTCGATGGCATCGATGGCGCGCCAGGCGGCCTCTTCCTCTTCGGTGCGATAGGCCTTGCGGTCGTCGCTGAGGGAGTGGCCGAGGTAGCGGTAGGTCTTGCAGTCGAGGAGGACCGGGCCCTGACCTGAGCGGCAGAGGGCGACGGCGCGGCTGACGGCCTCATGCACGGCGGTCGCGCTCATGCCGTTGACCGTCTCGGCGTGCATGTTGACTTCGTTGTAGCCGACGCCACGGCGGGCGAGGTGCGTGATGCCGGTGACCTCGCCGACCTCCTGGCAGGTCATGCAGTACTGGTTGTTCTCGATGATGAAGACGACCGGCGTGCCCTGCTCGAACTGGGCCATGGAGGCGAAGTTCATGGCCTCGTGGGCGATGCCGTTGTTGGTCGCGCCGTCGCCGAAGAGGCAGAGGACGACGCGGTCGGTGCCGAGCTTCTGAGAGCCCATGGCCGCGCCGGTAGCGATGGCCATGGAGCCGCCGACGATGGCATTGGCGCCAAGGTGACCGGCGTGGAAGTCGGCGATGTGCATGCCGCCGCCACGGCCCCGGCAGTACCCCTCTTCCTTGCCGAGGAGTTCAGCCATGGCCTGATTCATGTGAGCCTGGATCGCCCGATGCAGCAGGTCGGGATCGTCCACGGAGGCCGTCCAGCCGATGCGGGCGACGAAGTCGACGAGTTCCTGGGGGCTGCTGCCGTAGAGGGCGAAGGCGCCCTTGGCGATGGAGTGACCATGGCCGCGGTGGGTGCTGGTGATGTAGTCATCGGGGCGGATGGCCGAGATGGCGCCAACCGCGACGCCCTCCTGGCCGATGCTGAGGTGCGTGGCGCCGATGAACTTGTAGCCGGGCATCGGAGCGAACTTGCCGCTCTTGAGCTGGACGACCATCTCTTCGAAGGAGCGGATGAAGAGCATAACCTGGAACATGCGCAGGGCGTCGTCGGGGGCGAGGCCCTCGTCTAGGGCGCGCGACAAATCGCCATCCCACTGAAACAGAGGTATGGGTGCAATCTCCATCTGACCCGGCGTGAAATCGGGCAGGATATCCATGTCACGAGGCATTTGAGTCACCGTCCAAAGAGTAGAGGCCGCGAGCGGCCTCGGAACGTCCATGATAGCGCGTGCGGGGTTCTACGCCAAGTCGTGGGGCAAAGCCAAAGGCCCACCGCGCGGCCACAACCGCAGGCTGAAGCCTG
>PMZA01000081.1 GCA_003170595.1 Armatimonadota bacterium | reverse complement strand
GGTACATGCCACCGCCGCCGGGAAACTTCTCATCGTAGTCCTGGGCATACATCAGGACGCCGAGCGCCATCTGCTTCTCGTTGCTGAGGCAGGAAGTCTGCCGAGCCTTCTCGCGGGCCTTGGCGAAGACGGGGAACAGGATGGCCGCCAAAATCGCAATGATGGCAATGACTACAAGCAGTTCTATGAGGGTGAAACCGGACTTCCGGGGGAAGTCTGAACGCATGCGAAACACCTCCAGGGGAATGTCCTGTTAAGGACCTATAACGAGTATACCCTAAGCCACAGTTCCGCACCGCGTCTTGTGAAAGGAAAACGGACGGAGCGTCGTGGCTCCGCCCGATAGAAGATCCGGCACGGGTGCGGTGCATGCACTGCAAAGCTTGACCGGCGGGTCAACGTCGCCAGGAGGGCTTGCCCGATTCCGGAGTAGCGAACTCGCGCCGCTTGCGACGAGGCTCCTCGGGCTTGGGCGCCGCCGAGGCACAGATCAGGAGCCAAGCCGAACCGGCCGTGGTGAAAAAGCCAAGCAAAGTGAGGACATCGTGCATGCCTACCCACCTCCGACCCCGTCGTTCCACCAACCTCAGGAGTAATACTACCACAGAGGCAGGCATGCGTCCATCATCGAGGACCTGATTATGGCCCTCCAAAACCCTGATTGTGGCCGCGGCGTTTAGCGACCATGGCGGCGCGGCGGCGCATGCGTCCCTCGTTTCGGCCTGGCCGAGGAGCCCAACTCCCTCGACGACGCACCGGAGAACAGCAGCATGAAGGCGGCAATCCCAGCGGAACAGACAGCCAGCAGCTCGATGACAAACATTGCGCTTCTCACCTTACACCCTCCTGCCTCCATCGCCCGAGCGGAGGCGCCGCTCTGCGACGCCATCGGTTAAGGAAACGCCGTAGCCTTTGGTGACGCGCGGGTTCGGGTCCCACGCGGCCTGGCTGTACCCTCGATCCCTCCGATCGGGGGCGGCGGTACTACTGAATCCGGGTGTCACAGAACCAGTCGTGCTTCTGATCGGCGGCGCTAAGGTTCAAGGGCCCGGGCGAGCGCGGGGAAGCGCTGGGTCACCGGGACAGAAAGGATGGCCGTGGCGCCAGGCTGGTCACTGAGCGGAAAGTCGCGCGCACCCACGATGGCTGGAACCTCCGGGAACGGCCTTCGGTGACATGGCCGACCGGTCCCACCATTAGGTTGACTATACCCAGCAACGTTACCGATAGCAAGCCTCTTAACGGCAGAAAGATGTCCACGAAAGTACAAGAAAGATGGCTCGCAGTTGCCACGAAATGGGGCGCGAGCCGTCTTTAGTCCATCCCCGCAGGCAGGTGAGGCTCCAGGATGCCCCGATTGCGATACTTCGGCGAGACCATATACCGAGGCTATGACCCCGGCCTGGGGCGGATGCTCACCGTCCATCCGGGCGCGGTGATCCGGGTGAGCGATGAGATGGCGGCGCGGCTGACGGCAGACTTTCCGAGGCTGTGGAAGCCGGCGGACGATGGCGGACGGCGAGGCATGAGGCCGCACCGCGACAAGATGAGCAACCCCACGGAGGACAAGAACAATGGCCCTTTGCAGCGCGGATGACGTGGTGCGATACGCCGGTCTGGCAGACCCGGACTGGGATCTGCTGGACGCCCTGACGGAACGGGCGTCAGCGGCGGTCGAGGATTACTGCCATCGCCGCTTCGCCGTCGAGCAGCGCGACGAGCGCCACGATGTGGCGAACGGCATGGATACCGTCGTCCTCCGCCACTACCCGGTGGGCGAGGTGACGGCGGTGTACGACGCGACGGGCGTCGGCAGCGCGGTGAGGCTCGTCGGGGCGGCCGAGTACATCCTCGACGGGGAGGCCGGGACGCTCCAGCTTGCGCACGGCTACTTCACGCCCGGGCGCGGGTCGGTGCGGGCGGTGTACAAGGCCGGCTACGATCGTGTGCCGGCGGCGGTGCAGCAGGCGACGGTAATGATCGCCGCCGATTGGTACCGCACGCGCACCGATGGGCGAGTGGCCAGTGAGGCCTACGACGGTTACCGGGCGCAGTACGTGCTGGGGGCGCTGCCCCCGGCGGTGGCCGATCTGCTGTCGCCCTATAAGCGAAGGGATCTCGCATGAGCTTCCTCTCGCTGCTGGGCGAACGGGCTGAGGTCTATGCGCGCGAGGCCGGGCAGGAGCGGTGGCGGAAGGTGACGGCGGAGGCGGTGGCGTGCCGGGTCGTGACCCTCTCGCCGCGGGAACAGGAGATGTGGCTTGGGCAGACTCGCGCCGAGACGACACACCGGGGGCGGTGCCTGCCGGACGAGCAGATCGTGGCCGGGCGGGCGATCGTGGTAAACGAAGAGCGGGCGTTCATCGTTCTGAACGCCCGCCCTGTGAGCTATCCGAGGCCGCGGGGCCATGTGGCCCTGGACCTGCAGGAAGTACCGCTGCGATCGATCAAGCCGTGAGGCCCGGCACAGCGACTACTTATCCGTGTAGATGAAGTACCAGTCGATGTTGCCGTTCTGGCCGGCTCCGAGGGAGGTCGTCTTCATCCACTTGGCGTGGCCATCGCACCAGGCGATGTTGAGGCCATCGTTGTGGCGAGTGCCGGTCATGGCCTGGAAGGGGTGGTTGCCGTTGGCGTCGACCGCGCTGGGCCAGTAGTCGACGATGTCATAGTTGGTGTCGTCGAGGAGCAGCGTCTCGGACGGCTTAGCGACCTGCGCGAGGGACAGGCCATTGCCCTGGCCGATGAGGAAGTTGATCCCGTAGTCGAGCCAGCCCCAGTTGCCCTGACCTGCGTAGGACGGGCAGGAGTAGATCTGAGTGTTCTTGATGTAGGGCGAGCAGAAGTCCCACCAGTCGTGGCAGGTGTTGTTCGCCGTTTGACCGGTGCGGCACTTGGGGAGTTTTTCATCGTAGTCCTGGGCGTACATCAGGATGGCGAGGGCGATTTCCTTCTCGTTGCTCAAGCAGGACGTCTGCCGCGCTTTCTCACGGGCCTTGGCGAAGACGGGGAAGAGGATCGCCGCCAG
>PMZA01000006.1 GCA_003170595.1 Armatimonadota bacterium | reverse complement strand
ACACACCTATTGACGAAAGCTCCCCCTGTCCCGAAGCTTCGTCAGCGAATTCGCGAGGGAATTTGCCTTTGGCAGCCGGGGATTCGCCAAGACCGAGATAGTGCCGTACTTCAGCCAGTACGAGAGAGCCAAAGATATGCCGGACGACAGAGGGGGGTGGGCGAAGGTTGATCTCTTCTGCTCATGTGTCGCCAGTCTCACGCCCAGCAAGCAGAGGATGGCACTTCTTGACCTCTGCAACTGCCCCCCGGCGGTCCAGGGCCCGATGCCCGATGAGCCCACTCGCGAGCGGCTGAAACAGCTTCTCTTCCACGTCAACAGCGACCTACCTGTTGGGGGCAGCATGAGCCACGTCACACTGAGGGAGACACGGGAGGCTTGGTGGAAGGCCTGCTCCAGGTTGCCCTCCAATCCAGCCGCCGCCCTCACCTCGGCCGGGTCGCTCCTTGAGACCGTCTGCCGAGAGATACTGGATGCCTGGGGGCAGGATCCACCACCTAACACAGACGTGGGGCAACTCGTGAAGCAGACCTTGAGTGCAATCGGCGTGCCTGATCCGGCCACGCTGGAGGGGAAGGCCGGGCGTGTACTGGGCGGCCTCAACTCGATCGTGGGTGGTATCCGTGAGCTACGGAACTCAAGTGGCGAGCCCCATGCTTTGATCAGGTCGGGGGTTGTGGCCGATGAGCACCTCGCTGAATTGGCGGTGAACGCTTGTGGCGTACTCGCTGTTTTCCTCGTCGAGCGGCACATGATCGCGGTGACGACCCACGGGACCGGTAAGCCACAGGCCCCGTAGAGCTGAAATTCATGGCCTCATCCAACGCCCGTCATCACGCTGAATGGCTATCGCTGATCGAGGTCTCAGGACCGTTCCTGAGCCTCCCGGTGCTTCTGCGTGTCTTCCCGCAGGGGCTGGACGCTCACGACCCCGACCACTTCCGTGATCTGCGGGTCGCCTACGAAGAGTGGGAGGAAAGCGGCTCTCGCCGGCGGTCCGGCACCGCAGATCACAGGGCCTGGATCCGCTTCGTGCTCGAGCAGACCCTCGAACTCCCCGACGAGGTCATCGCTGAGGGGCAGGCGATCCCACAGACACTCAAGGCCGTCATCGCAGAGCACGGCGAGACTCTCCGTCCCGACATCGTCATCCTGAACCCCGAGGGCGGCACGAACCCCGGCAAGCCTCGTCTCCTCATCCAGCTCTATCCCCGAGGCCAGGACCTCGAGAAGGAAGTGGCCGGCCTACACTGGAAGGCGTCGCCGGCCACCCGCATGATGGAGTTGCTCCACTCCACCGACGTTCGCCTGGGCCTCGTCACCAACGGCGAGCGGTGGATGCTCGTGGACGCTCCCCGCGGTGAGACCACCGGCTTCGCCTCCTGGTACGCCAACCTCTGGCTCGACGAGCAGATCACCCTCCGGGCGTTCCGCAGCCTCCTCCGTGTCCAACGGTTCTTCGCCGCCGCGGAGGCCGACACGCTCGAGGCGATGCTGGCCGAAAGTGCCCAGAACCAGCAAGAGGTCACCGAACAGCTCGGCTATCAGGTGCGGCGTGCGGTCGAGGTCCTGATCCAATCGCTCGACCGGGCGGACCAGGACCACGGCCGAGATCTCCTCGCCGACCTACCCGAGACGGTCCTTTACGAGGCCGCCCTCACCGTCATGATGCGGCTCGTCTTCCTCTTCTGTGCCGAGGAGCGAGGGCTACTTCTGCTCGGCGATCCTCTCTTCGACCAGCACTACGCCGTCTCCACTCTCCGTGAGCAGCTTCGTGACGGTGCCGACCAATCTGGCGAGGAGGTCCTCGAGCGTCGCCTCGATGCATGGTGCCGTTTGCTCGCCACCTTCCGGGCAGTCTTCGGCGGGCTGGAGCATGACCGGATGCGACTCCCCGCCTACTCGGGCGAGCTTTTCGATCCCGACCGCTTCCCCTTCCTCGAGGGCCGAGCGGCTCACACGTCCTGGAGGACGGCCGATGCCAACCCGCTCCCGGTCAACAACCGCACGGTCCTGCACCTTCTCGAGTCGCTTCAGATCCTCGAGGTCAAGGTTCCGGGCGGCGGTCCCGCCGAGGCACGCCGCCTCAGTTTCCGTGCCCTCGACATCGAACAGATCGGCCACGTCTATGAGGGCCTGCTCGACCACACCGCCAAGCGGGCACCGGAGCCCATCCTTGGTCTGGCCGGCACCCGGGACAAGGAGCCGGAGATCCCCCTCTCCGAGCTTGAGCAGAAGCGGGAGTTGGGAGACGATCAGCTCGTCGCCTTCCTCGTCGAGCAGACCGGCCGCTCCGCCAATGCTCTCCGCAACGCCTTGACGCCGAACCTCGAAGCCCCTGACGCCGGCCGGCTCCTCGGCGTCTGTGGGAACGACCCCGACGTCTGCCAACGAGCCCTGCCCTTCGCCGGGCTGATCCGCAACGACTCGTTCGGCTACCCGGTGGTCATACGCCGGGGCAGCGTCTACGTCACGGCCGGCACCGATCGCCGCAGCTCGGGCACGCACTACACCCCCCGCAGCCTCACCGAGCCTATCGTCCAGTACACGCTCGAGCCCCTTGTCTACGTGGGCCCGGCCGAGGGCAAGCCCAAGGAGGAGTGGCAGCTTCGCCCGCCCGGCGAGTTGCTCGACTTGCGGGTGTGCGACATGGCCTGCGGCTCCGGGGCGTTCCTGGTGCAGGCGTGCCGCTATCTTTCGGAGCGGCTCGTCGAGGCCTGGGAGGATGCGGAGAACCTGCACCCCGCCACGCCGGGCATCACCCCCGAGGGGCAGGAGTCGTCGGGAGGGTCCTCCGAGCGGCTCATCCCCAGGGACCCCGACGAACGCATGGCCTTCGCCCGCCGCCTGGTAGCCCAGCGGTGCCTCTACGGCGTGGACATCAACCCCCTCGCCGTCGAGATGGCCAAGCTGTCGCTGTGGCTTTTGACGCTGGCGAAGGACAAGCCCTTCACCTTCCTCGACCATGCCCTTCGCTGCGGGGACTCCCTCGTCGGCATCAGGGATCTGAAGCAACTGGAGTGCTTCAACCTCGACGGCCAGGGCGACCAGAACCGAGTCATCCTTCAGTCCCTTCCCGACCACTTGCGGAAGGCCGTGGAGCTTCGCCGCAAGATCGAGGAACGCCCGGCGGAGACGGCCGAGGATGTGGAGGTGCAGGAGCACCTGATGCGGGAGGCCGAGGAGCAGATCGATCGGCTCAAGTGGGCCGCCGACATGCTCATCTCTGCCGAGTTCCAGGGCACGTCGGCAAGAGAGCGAGAAGCAGCCTTGACGGAGGCGTCGGTACAGGTCGCCCAGTGGTTCGAGTCGAACGACATCGACTTCCTGCAGCAGAAGGCGAGGGCAGCCCTCGATGGCCGCCGGACATTCCATTGGCCCCTTGAGTTCCCGGAGATAGTAGTCGACCGGGGCGGGTTCGATGCGTTCGTCTGCAACCCGCCATTTATGGGTGGCAAGCGGATCTGCTGGTATCTGGGCGATGGCTATGAGGCGTACCTGAAGCGGCGGCGACCCGCCTCACGGGGAGCCGCTGACCTGTGCACATACTTCTTTCTGCGAGCCGAGGATACTTTACGGCCCTCCGGCACAATCGGTTACCTTGCCACCAACACGATCGCCCAGGGGGACACCCGAGAGATCGGCCTTGACCACCTGATCGATGTTGGTGTTCGCATCACTCACGCCCAAAGGGCGGTCACCTGGCCGGGGAATGCGGGCGTCACGATCGTGCTCCTTGTTCTGTACCGAGGTGAGTGGTTGGGGGAGCGGCGGCTCGACGGTCAGTTAGTCGGCAGCATCTCAGCTCATCTCGAGGTGGGCGAGCTTAGCGGCAAGCCCTGCCAGTTGCTGGGAATCCCAACGCCAAAGGCCTCCTACGGCACGTCGCTGCTCGGGATTGGGTTCACCTTGCCGAGGGAAGTAGCAGCGGAGTGGGTGGCAGCGGACCCGTCCTACACTGACGTTCTCTACCCCTACCTCAACGGCAGTGAGCTGAACTCGATGTGGGACTCATCGCCCCCACGCTGGGTCATCAACTTCCATGACTGGCCCGAGCAGGAGGCAGAGAAATACCCTTTGGCGATGGCCCGAGTACGGGAGCTCGTGAGGCCCCAGCGAGAACGCCTGCAGCGGCAGATACACGAGCAGTGCTACTGGAAGCACTGGGACAAGCGTGATGATCTCTACAGTGCCATTGATGGGCTTGAGGACGTGTTGGTCGTGCCCCTGGTGACGAAGTACCCGAACTTCGTGTTTGTGCCAACAGGTTGGGTCTACTCCCAGAAGCTTGGCGTGCTGCCCACTGACCGCCGCGACGTCTTCGCCGTCTACCAGTCCTCGTTCCACGAGGCGTGGGCCAGGCACAACTCGTCCACTCTGCGGACATGGCTATCCTACTCCTTCAGCGAAGCCCTCCGAACCTTCCCTGTCCCGCCCGCGACCCTTGCAGGTGGCGATGTGAAGCTCGTCAAGACAGGTGCGTCGTACCACCAGCACCGGCAGCTCTGTATGGGGGCCAGGTGCGAGGGGCTGACGAAGACCTACAACCGCCTCCACAACCCGAAGGAAGCGGCGGAGGACATCCATCGGCTGCGGGAACTGCACGTGGAGATGGACCACGCCGTCGCCGCAGCCTATGGCTGGACCGACATGGAGTTGGGCCACGGCTTCCACGAGACGAGGCAGGGCGTGCGGTACACGATCAGCGACCCGGCCCGCCGGGAGGTCCTGAGCCGCCTGCTGCAACTGAACCACGACCGCTACGCCGAAGAACTCGCCCAGGGCCTGCACGACAAGCAGAAGCCGAAGGGCAAGGGAGCAGGCCGAAAGCCGAAGTCCCAGCCCGGCGGCGGCCTGTTCGGGGAGGATGATGGAGCATGACCGAAAATGAAGTGCTGGCCGCTGTAGGCATCGGGGAGGACTACGACTGGGAGTTCAAGGACGCTCGTGGTGGCCTGCCCGGTAGCCTCTGGGAGACGTACAGCGGGATGGCCAACACGGACGGTGGCTTCATTGTCTTGGGCGTCGCCGAACGGGATGACAACTACGAGATCGTGGGACTGCCGGACCCGCCCCAGATGAAGAAGAACTTCTGGGACACGGTCAACAACCGTGGCAAGATCAGCGTCAACCTGTTGTCCGACGCCGACGTTGCATCTCCCGAGATTGATGGAAAGACGATCCTGGTCATCAGAGTACCTCGGGCCGACCGGCGGCAACGCCCGGTCTACGAGGGCCAGAACCCGCTGACCGGCACCTACCGAAGGAACTACGAGGGAGACTACAAGTGTCGGCCCGAAGAGGTCGGTCGCATGCTGGCCGACCAGAGCGAGGAGCCAGCGGATAGCCGGATACTGGAGGGGTTTGGGTTCGAGGACCTGGACGAGGAAAGCCTGCGGCAGTACCGGCAGCAGTTCGCTGACGGGCAGCCCGGGCATCCTTGGCGAAGCCTCGGTGACCAGGACTTCCTGGCCAAGATCGGCGGCTGGCGCCGAGACCGGCAAAGCCGTGACGAGGGCATCACTGTGGCGGGGCTGATGATGTTCGGCAAGGATGAGGCCATCCGGGACCCGTCGGCGGTGCCAGAGTTTCACCTGGACTACCGGGAACGACTGTCCGACGACCCCGAGGTCCGCTGGACGGATCGCTTGACCGCCGATGGGAAATGGGTCTGCAACATCTTCCAGTTCTTCCAGAGGGTTCAGGTGCGTCTCGTCGCAGACCTCAAGCTGCCCTTCGAACTCGACACCAACCTGTTCCGTCGGCGGGACGAGACGATAGTCCACAAGGCGGTTCGGGAGGCCTTAGTCAACGCTCTGATCCACGCCGACTATCGAGGGCAGGGCGGCATCATCATCGAGAAGTACAGGGATAGGTTCGAGTTCTCCAATCCGGGGACGCTGCTGGTCAGCATCGAGCAGATCCTCGAGGGCGGGGTAAGCGAGTGCCGCAACAAGGTCCTCCAGGGCATGTTCCAATGCTGTGGCTACGGGGAGCGACTTGGCTCGGGCATCGACACGATGCGTCAAGGCTGGGAGTCCCAGAAGTGGCGGTCGCCTCTAATCAGAGAGACACAGAGACCGGACCGGGTCAAACTGGTGCTTCCCATGATCAGCCTCATACCCGAGGAGTCTCTCCACCGTCTGAGGGAGGCTCTGGGGCGTCGTTTCGCTGCCCTCTCACCTCTCGAAGTGCAGGCTCTGGTCACGGCTGACGTTGAGGGGCAGGTATACAACTCCCGGATGCGGCTGATGGGCAGCGAGCACCCCGCCGAGGTAACGAAGATGCTGCAGGGCTTAGTGGCCAAGGGCCTGCTCGAGCAGGATGGACACAAGAGAGGGGCAACGTACCGACTTGGCGGGGGCTTGGTACGCAAGGCCAGCGGGGACTCGGTACATAGCGGGGACTCGGTACACATCGAAGAGGGTGACTCGGCACATGTAGTCACCCAAATCCCGCCTGGACTGGAGGCAGAGCTACGTAAGATCGCTTCCGAGGCAATAGAGAGTGGCAGATTGTCGCCCGAAAGAATGCGTCAGATCGTGGCCGAGCTCTGCGATGGCAGGTACCTGTCGGCCAACCAACTGGGCGACCTGCTTGCACGCAACCCACAAGGCTTGCGACGTCGGGTTCTTGCACCCATGGTGGACGAGGGCTTGCTCGAACGTCGATTCCCAGATGAGCCCAACCGACCCGACCAGGCCTACACGACTGCGAAGCGGTGACCGACGATGACGGAACGGACTCTCAGCAAAGGCCCAAGCCAGGTTGATCTCAGGCGACAACTCGTCGAGAAGGTGCTCCTGGACCTTCACG
>PMZA01000356.1:2393-2532 GCA_003170595.1 Armatimonadota bacterium | reverse complement strand
AGCGCGACGACTTCTCCAAGCGCATGGCCGCCGAGACGCCGATCTCCGTCGTCGAGATGCTCTACCCGCTCGTGCAGTCGTACGACTCGGTGGCGGTCAAGGCCGACATCGAGCTGGGCGGGACGGACCAGCTCTTCAA
>PMZA01000356.1:0-2384 GCA_003170595.1 Armatimonadota bacterium | reverse complement strand
GGCAAGAAGATGAGCAAGTCGCTGGGGAACTACGTGGGCATATCGGAGGCGCCGGGCGAGATGTTCGGCAAGCTGATGTCGATCCCCGATGCGCTGCTGCCGCAATACCTGCTGCTCGTGTGCGAATGGACGCCCGCGAAGGTGGCGGAGGCCGAGGCGGGGCTGCGGGCTGGGACGGTCAATCCGCGAGAACTGAAGGATGAGATGGCGCGGACGGTCGTCGCGACCTACCACGGCGAGGCGGCGGGCGAGGAGGCGTCGGCGGAGTTCCGGCGCGTGTTCTCGAAGCACGAACTGCCGGCGGAGATGCCGCTCGTCGCGGTGTGGCAGGAGCATGTGCGCGGCGAGAAGGTGTGGCTCGTGGGGGTCATCGTGAAGGCGGGCATGGCGGCGTCGAACTCGGAGGCGCGACGGCTGCTCAAGCAGGGCGCGGTCAGCGTGAACGATGAGGTAGTCGCGGATGGGGCCGAGGAAGTCGCGCTGAAGGGCGGCGATGTATTGCGCGTCGGGAAGAGGCGGTTTGGGCGGATAGTCGTCGAAGGATAGCCGGCGGCACCAGCGTGTGTGGCTTTGCGCCTTTCCTTTACGCTGTCATCCTGAGGAAGTAACGGTTTGTGTTGCTGACGAAGGATCTCCTTCTGGCTTGTGGCCTGTAGCGCGGTGCGCGGGCCCCGGCGAAAGGAGGAAAAAGGAGATCCTTCGGTCGGCAAAGAACGCCTCCCTCAGGATGACAGCGTAAAGCGGAAGGATGAAAGAGAAAGACGGCGACGGGCTGTGTCGCCGCGAAGCATCCCCGGGAGACGGCAGGTCGTCCGGGGGATCCTTTGGTCGGCACACGACGCCTCCCTCAGGATGACAGCGTAAAGCGGAAGGATGAAAGATAAAGACGGCGACGGGCTGTGTCGCCGCGAAGCACCTGAGGTGGCAGGGGTTCGTTCTTCTCGGGCGTTCAGGCGGAAGGGCCAGAGCTGCCACCGCAGGTCCTTCGGTCGGCACAGAGCGCCTCCCTCAGGATGACAACGTAAGGCACAAGGACGAAGGCGAGGAGCGCGGGCCGGATGGGTCCCGGCGCACAAACCGCGCCACCCATTCGGCCCCTCCACAAGCCAAGCCGCACCGGAGGTCAGGTTGGTGTGCCGCTGGGTTTTTCGCCGCGGATTCTGACCACCTCGTCGCGAAGCTGGTCGATGGCAGCGTCGATGTCGTCCACCCGCTTGAGCACGATCCCCATGTCGTTGTCCAGGATCTGCCGCGCGCGGTACAGTTCGCGGGCGCGCTTGCCGGCCTCCAAGAGCTGGTGGTCGCGGTCGCCCTCGAGGCCGGCCATCTCAGCCTGCAGCTTGAGTATCTTCCCCTCGGTATTGGCCGAAGCCGCCACGTCGTTGACTGCCTTCTTCGCGCGATCGATCCAACTCATACCGACACCTCCAAGGCTACGAGGGGAGTGTACCCCAAAGGCGCGGCGGAGGGCGATAAGAAACCCGCCGGGACTCGAGGTCCCGACGGGCGAAGGATAGGGCAGCAGACTCTAAGGAGGCGTTACTGGTCGAGTTCCCAGTAGACGTCCTTGGAGGCGTCGGTGGTGGAGCTGGGATAGTAGGACTCCCACCGGCCCCACTTGACGTGGCCGTCGGTGAAGCCGAAGTTGCCGCCGCCGTTGTGAACCTGGCTGAGGTTACCCAAGCTGCCGGTCGGAGAGAAGTCGCAGCGGGTCATGTTGGCCCAGTTGCACCACTGGCGACCGACAGGGTTCTGGCGGCCGTCACCGTTCAGCCAGCCATCGCCGATGATAATGGTCTGGGAGGGGTGGACGAGCTGGGCGATGCTGGTGCCTGGGCCGCAACCCTTATGCGAGATGTGGCAGTTGAAGCCATAGCAGAGCTGGAAGCGGCTCGGCTGTCCATCCCAGCCGACCGAGGTGGTCTGGTTACTCGGGCACACGAAGAGCTGGGTGTTCTTGACGTAGGGCTGGACGAGGTCGGCCCAGGTGGCGCTATAGGTTGCCCAGTTCGATTTCCAGGACGGCACTAGCTTCTCGTCGTAATCCTGTGCGTACATGAGGATGGAGAGCACGATCTGCTTCTCGTTGCTGGCACAGGAGGTCTGACGAGCCTTCTCTCGCGCCTTGGCGAAGACGGGAAACAAGATGGCGGCGAGGATCGCGATGATCGCGATCACGACAAGCAACTCGATGAGCGTGAAACCCTTCCGCATGAGAACGCCTCCTTCTCGGGCTGGGAGCCCGGATTGATGAAACCACAACGCGATAATGGATAGTGCTTACGTGATTATTCGACGCCGTTGGAAGGAATCCTCCTAAGGCCGCGGGGGAAAGTGGGAAGGCAAGACCCTGCGGACGCATGGTTGAAACGCGGCCACCCCAG
>PMZA01000165.1 GCA_003170595.1 Armatimonadota bacterium | reverse complement strand
GCGGTAACGGTTTGTCTAAGCATTTCCGCTATATTCATACGCAAGCGGCGGCGGCAATTTCCGAGGCTTGTGCTGCTGGCGATAGGGTTTGTAGCGGTTTGTCTAAGTTTCCCCTATTCAATGCCGCTATATAGGCTATTGGGACATGCGCCAGTGATAGGGAGCATGCGGGCGCTGGGAAGGTGGTGGTTTGTGGCAGCGTGGGCGCTCAGTCTGGTCGCTGCCTGGACTGCGCAGGAGACGATGAGGATGCAGTCGGCCGCGAAGATCGCGCGGCGGGTGGCGAGCGTGGTCGGAGTGGGGGCGGGTTTACTCGTTATACTCGCGAGCGTGCTCTCAGTGAACGGGAACGCGGCGGCGGTGGCGAAGAAGCTAGGGTCGCGCGGCGGCACAGTGGAGACGCTGGCGCTGCTGCCGGGTCACTGGGCGCACGAGTACGGGCTTACAGGGCCGGGGACGTGGGCGCTGATCCTGGGCGCAGGCGCGGTCTTTGCGCTGCCGTGGCTGAGGAAGAGGCGCAACCTGGCGCCCATCGTGCTGGTGGTGGCGGTGGCCTTGGAGGGTCTGCACGTGGCGAGGTTGGGCGTGCCGATGTTAGACAGCGAGCCGGTGTATGCGAGGCCGTGGACCGCGACGGTGGTCGGCGATGGGCCAATCATACGCGAGCCGGGCGACATGGCCCCGTGGGCTGTGGAGAAGACGGGGCTGGAGGCGATCGATCCGGCCGTGCAGCGGATCGAGAGCGAGCTGATGATCGAGAACCGACCGCAGCTCTGGAGCGTGGAAGAAGTCGATGGGTACGAGACGAAGGTGCTGCTGCCGCGCGACCTGATGGAGCTGCTGAAGCTGTCGGGGCATAGCGTCGACGCGCCGGCGCTGAGCGGTGACGCCGGGCGGAAGAGGGCGGTGGTCCTCGGATTGCTGGGGACGAAGTATCTGGTCGGCCGGGCTGAGACGAAGCTTGATGCGCCCGGGTTTACGGCGGTCGCGTTGCACGACGTCGCTAAGGTGTGGCGCGTGGACTATGCCCAGCCGGTGGCGAGGGTGTGTGGCGTGACGAGGTTCGCCGGCGACGGTGCGGAGGCGCGGCGGCTGACGGCCGGGGGTTGGCCCGGGCTGACCCGAGCAGCGGTAGTGGAGGCGCCGGAGGAGATCCAGAAGGTCGTGGCACGCGACGGTGAGGGCACGGCGACGGTGGTACGGGCGCTGCCGGGGTACTGGCACGTGCAGGTGGTCACGCCGCTGGGTGGGATGCTGGTCATCGCGGACCGGGCCTATCCGGGCTGGCACGCGTACCTGGACGGCACGGCGGCGTGGTGGGGAAGAGCCTACGGGACGCTGAAGTGCATGGCTGTGCCGCCGGGCACGCATGACGCGATGATGGTGTACCGGCCGGGGAGCGTGCTGGTGGGGCTGTGGGCGGCGACGGTGGGAGTGGCGCTGATGGCGGCGATGGCCGTGCTGGCTCTGTGGCCGCGGCGATTGACAAAAGGCGCGTCTTGAGCATATCTTGAGGAAATGTTCGAGGCCGGCTAGCGGGCCGGAGTTGAGGCCGGTTGGGCTGCTGGCAGGGCCCCAGCCACGGGCGGGTTGGTTTCGCCGGCCGGAGTCGCCGCCTCGACCAAGGCCGCGGCAGTGACGGCGTGGACAGCGGGCTTGCCTGTCTTCTCAAGGATCATGCGGTCGAGGACGAGGGCCAGGTCGCTCTGGGCGAAGTGCTTGCCGGACTCGATGGGGCCGCTGAAGGTGATGACGCCCTTGCCGGGCAGGCGGAAGGTGTTGCGGCCGTTGACGGTGATGCCCATCTCACAGCCGATCTTGGCTTTGCTGGCCGCGGCTTGTACGCCGGGGTCGCGGGTGTCCTTCACCTCGACGCGGACCTCGTTGGGATAGGTATCGACGACCTGCTTGAGGACCGTGACGCTGGGCGTGTGGCAAGAGTTGGTTTCGTTCAGATAGACGACGATGGTCACAGGAGCCTTGTCCGGACCCATGGTCTTGGGGATGTTGGCGATAGCCACCTTGTGGGCCTGGGCAGGCGAAGCTTTCTTGGGTTTGGGATGAAAGGCGCCGGCGGCATCGTTGGCGACGAAGTTCCAGACTACAACCAGCGCCAGAAGCAGGCCGACGGTCACGCCTAGTTTGGTGTTCTTGTTCATTGGTCGTAATAGCTCCGATCGCAGGTATTGCAGGTGAAGACAAGCGGGCTCCGGCGGGGATGCACGAAGATCGCTGGTGTGATCTGATTATATCCGTATTCGCGCTGTGTGAAAACGCATGGGAAGCGAAGGAAGTTCGCCGGATGGCTGAGTAAGGGCTCGCCGTCTGTCATCCTTGCGATGCGCAGCATCGCCGGGAAGGCGGACCTTGCCGACCGAAGGATCTCCTTCTGTCGCTGGGGGTGACGACTGCTGTGCCGTGTCACAAGCCAAAAGGAGATCCTTCGTTGGCAACCAAGGGCGTTGCCTTCTCAGGATGACAACCTACGCCGGAGTCCAGCGCTGTACCTTTTGCGTTGGACCCCGAGGGTATTTCTCCAATACCCCATGGGGGTATCACAGATTGACCGAACACACAGTAGGTATGTGTGATTCTTCTTTCCTTTAAGACTCAGAACCTTACGCTGAACCGGAGGCCATACAGGATGGGGCGGAGAGTAGGTGTAGTGAAGCCGAAGGTCGGGAATCCTGAAACTGTAGGTCGGTATTTGGGTTTTGGGGTTGGGTCAGAGGTCGGTATTGGCCCCTAAGTCTTGACTTCAAAGGTCAGTATTGATGAATAGCATGCTGAAGTCAAAGGTCGGTAATCCTGGAGGCGCAGGTTTGAGGCCCTCAATCTATGCAATCGCGGTGGTACTAGGCCTCTCAGGCGGTTTGGGCGTCGGCGGCTTCGCGGCTGAGACGTCCGCCTGGGTCATCGAAAGCGGGCCGTACATGACCGTTGAAGCGCGTCCAAAGCAGGTTGTCATCATGCACGACAGCGGCGGACGGAGGGCCACGGTCGTGCGGATGAAGGTGCAGACGGAAGACGAGGGCTCTCCCGGGGCGGAGGAGAACGGGTGGCGGACGATGAGCCTGCCGGGGACTGACTGGGCGCGGATACTGGCGGCGAACTGGGGCGCGCTGATCAACGCGGCGGGCGGAGGCTACAGGTACCAGATGCAGGTGCAGGGGCAAGGCGTGGGCGGTGAGGTGCTGACGAGCGCGTGGGCGGCGGGGCAGGACGCCTACAGCAGCATCGAGCAGGCTTCGCACGTCAGCCAGGTCCACAGCAAGTCGCCGGAAGAGCTGACCGATGAGTTGTGGTGCAGCGAGCTGGACGAGTTGACCGCCGGCCCCGAGCCGAAGTGGTGGGTGCGGCCGGGCGGGCTGGTGAACAACGCGGTCATGGCGCGCACGGTGGAGCAAGGTAAGGCGACGGGAGTGGAGAAGCGGTTCGCCAGCCCTCTGCAGCGAGTGTTCTACCTCGTCGAGCTGGCGAAGTTCCAGGGCAGCCCGGAGGTCCAGATACGCTGGTACGAGGGTGACAAGGAAGTGGCCGCGCGGACCATGGTCGTGTACGGCGGCGGGACGATCTGGGGGAGCCTGCAGGCGTCGGGCGATGGACTATCGGCCGGCAGGTATGCGGTGGAGATCACGAGCGTGGATGGGAAGGAAATGCGGCTGGAGTTCCTCGTGGAACCGGCCGAAAAATGATCGACGGCGCGAGGCGCCTCCCGGGCCCCTCGACCCTTCGGCTTCGCTCAGGGCAGGCAGGCTCGGGATTTTAGGAGGGTGAGACGTGAAGATCTACATCTCCTGCGACATGGAAGGGACGTCGGGCGTCGTTAGCTGGGATCAGTGCCTCAAGGATCGGCCGGAGTTTGAGCGGGCGCGGTACCTGCTGCTGGGCGATGTGAATGCGGCGGTGGAGGGAGCGCTGGCGGCCGGGGCGGACGAGGTCATCGTCGCCGACATGCACGACGGGAGCCTCATCCTGCCGACGGAGGGGCTGCATCCGGGGGCGAAGTATGTGGTCGGCGTGCCGCATATCTCGCCGCGATTTCCCTACCTCGAGGACAGCTTCGATGCGATGTTCCTCGTGGCGTACCATGCGATGGCGGAGACGTCGCCGGCGGTCCTGGCGCACACGATGTCGAGCGAATGGTTCGAGTATGCGGTGAACGGGACGCCGGTGGGCGAGGTGGAGATCGATGCGGCGCTGGCCGGGGCGGCGGGGGTGCCGGTGACGCTGGTGACGGGCGATCAGGCGGTGTGCGCCGAGGCGCGAAGGTTCCTGGGCGAGATCGAGACGGTTGAGGTGAAGCAGGCGACGGACTACGCGCGGGCGCTGTGCCTCGCGCCGATGACGAGCCATCAACTCATCCGTGAGGCGGCGGAGAGGGCGGCGAAGATCGGGAAGAAGGTGAAGCGGTTCGGCTTCGGGACGCCGGTGGAGATCACGGTGAAGATGCGCGACCAGCGAGCGGTGCCGCGGGGCGATGGGAAGGCGACCTTCAACCCGGATCCGTTCACGATCGGGTACCGGTACAAGCGGTTCGAGGAGCACTACGGGGGGACGTGGAAGGGACGGAAGTAGGGCAGTCGCTGCGCCCTGGGAGGCGCATATGTCCGACGCAAGCGGCGACTTGTTCCCGACGTTCGGACGTAGTGCGGACGCGTTCGGGCGCTTCATGCGATCGCGCGGCATGCGGTGGTTCGCGCTGTGTGTGGTGGGCGGGTTCCTGTTCCTCGCAGGCTTGCATGGAGCGGCGGTGCTCTATGAGAAGGCAAAGGTCAACGCCAAGGTTGCTGAGCTGAAGGCTGAGGGGCAGCCGGTGGTGTGGACGGAGCTTGTGCCGAAGGCTGTGCCCGAGGACCAAAACGCGTGGGCGCTGTACTCGAAGGCGGCGGACCTGATCAGGGCGCATCAGGGCGTCCCTGCAACCACCCCGTTCTATAGGCTGACGCGGTACAGCGTGATGGACTGGCGCGACCCGGCGAGAATGGCGGCTGTGACGAGACTTGTAGCGGAGGACATGGATGCGCTGGCGTTGGTGAAGGCGGCGGCGGGGCGCCCCCAGTGCTGGTTCGAGGAGGACTGGTCCGATCCCGTCTCCATGGAAATGCCCCATACGTCTGCCGCGCGTGAGCTGGCGCGCCTTGCGGGAAGCGGGGCCATCGTGGCGAGCGCACAGGGCGACCAGGGCGAGGCGGTGGACCGGCTGCGGGCAGGCTTCGCGCTAAGTCGCTACGTTAGCAGCGAGCCGTGCACGATAGACGAACTCACCGCCTTTGCCATTGACTCGCTGATGTCCGAGGCGGCGGGGAAGGTGGTGGGCCGCGGTCCCGTGCCCGAAGACAAGGCGCGGGCGCTGGCGGGGGAGCTGTCGAGCGGCGAATACATCGCCAAGTTCGTGCGGGCGGAGCAGATGGAGCGGGGTATTCTGCGCCACGTCTTCGATGACCTCAGGCGACACCCGTCGCAGATGGGGTCGTTCCTGAACAGCGACGGCCAGCGGACGAGCGGGGCATGGTGGTGGTGTTGCGGGATGCTGATGCGCCCTGTGGTGTACGCCGATGAGTTGGTCTATCTCGAGTACATGGACAAGGCGTTGGCGAGTGCCAAGCTGCCGTGGCGAGAGACCGATGCTGCGAAGAACCCTGGGAAGCAGGATGAGGTCGACGTGCCGGACTGGGCAGCCATAACGCAGATGCTGGCAATGTCGCCGTCGAAGTCGGCGCAGCGCAGAGATGAAGCCGTGGCGAACAGGGCGCTAGTAGGGGCGGCGTTGGGGATCGAGTTGTACAAGCAGAAGGTGGGGCGATATCCGGCGACGCTAGACGATGTGAGGAAGGCGATGGCGTGGGAAATCGAGCCAGATCCGTTCAGCGGCGAAGACCTGATCTACAGGCCGATAGGCACGGCTTACCTGCTGTACAGCATCGGGCCGGACCTGAAGGATGACGGCGGGCAGCCGATGTACGACCAGTTGCCTCGGCAGGACAAACCGCAGGGCCGAAACCCCGACAGGGAACACGGCGACATCGTGTGGATGGGGACGTGGAAGGGGCGGAAGTAGGGCAGACGCTGCGCCCTGGGAGGCGCATATGTCCGACGCAAGCAACGACCTTTTCCCCACGTTCGGGCGCGGTGCGGACGCCTTCGGGCGCTTCATGCGATCGCGCGGCATGCGCATCACGCTCCTGTGTGCGGTGGGTGGACTGCTTCTGCTTGCCGGGCTGGATGGTGCGGGGGTGGAGTACGGCAAGGCACAGGTCGAGGTCAAGCTCGCGGCACTGCGGAAGGAGGGCGTTGCCCTCAAGGCCGAGGACCTGGCTCCGAAGCCCGTGCCTGAAGCTGAGAATGCTGCGCTGCTATACGTCAAGGCGGGAGACCTCCTCGAAGGGCGGACCAAGTCGCACCGGGACAGTCAGGCCTCGGTGGAGTATTACCGTCCGCGCGACCTCAACGACCCGGCGAAAGCGGCAAGATACATCGAAGCGAACGCTGACGTGCTGGCGATGGTGAGGAAGGCCGCGGACATGCCGCACTGCGTCTTCTCCGTGGACTGGCGGGACCCCCTGGCCGCCGTCACGCCCTACGCCTGGAGGATGAGTAGACTGTCGCGGCTGGTCGCGCTCCGAGCTTGTCAGGCGAGCAGGGCCGGCGACCAGAGCGAGGCTCTGGACCTGCTGCGGGTGGGCTTCGTGATGGCGAGACGGATGAACGAGCATTCGCAGCTTACCGACCAGATAGTGGCGTGGGCTATCGATCACGCGACCATGGAGGCGGCCTTCGAGATCGTGGGGCGAGGAGGGTTGACCGAGGCTAAGGCCGGAGAGCTAGCGGAGGAGCTTAGGCGCGTGGACTACGTAGGCGGGCTTAATAGAGCCGTGCAGTTCGACGGGGCCGAGGGGCTGTGGCTGTTCGACTTGCTGAGAAAGGACCCTGACGCGTTCATCAGGGAGTGCGTGTCGGATAGCGATGATCGGGCGGCGTTGCAGAAGGCCATCTGGCGGGCCTACGCCACGGTGCTGCGGCCGCTGACCTACGCTGACGAGATGACGTTCCTCGAGAGGATGGAGAAGGTCAGGGCTGCATCGAAGCTGCCGGCAAGGGATAGCGCAAGGCAATGGAGGGAGATAAGGACCGAGGGGCAAGACCTGCCGCCCCTGGCGTCGATGGCCGATGAAGTGGCAGGCCTTCCGGATCGGTCAGTCTTCCGCAGGGACGAGGCGATCGCGAGGCGGGCGTTGGTTGGGGCGGTGCTGGGGGTTGAGTTGTGCAGGCAGAAGATGGGGCGTTACCCGGCGACGCTGGATGATGTCAGGAAAACCCTGGACTGGAAGATCGCCGAGGATCCGTTCAGCGGCAAGGACTTGGTCTACAAACAGGTGGGCGAGACGTATCTGCTGTATAGCATCGGTGAGGATCTGAAGGACGACGGCGGGACGCCGACGTGGGACGACTTGCAGGCGGTCGGCGAGGCGAAGGGGAAAAGGCCTTCGGCGGCAGAGGCCCAACGCGGGGACATCGTGTGGATGGGGACGTGGAAGGGACGGAAGTAGCGCAAGTGGCGGACGGGTGCCGGGGATCCTTCGCTCGACACACTACGTCTCGCTCAGGATGACATCCAAGAGCAGGAATAGCGCCACAGCCCATGCAGCGTGGTCACACCGCCACCGCGGATCCTTCGCTCGATGCGTTAGTGCCACGAGCGGGGAGTCGTGCGCTCAGGATGACGTACAAGGGCGGAAAAGCAAGGGCGAAGAACAGGGCCGGGTAGGGAACCTGCCTCCCCTTCGCCTTGCTCAGGGTCGGCGTCCTACTCGGCCCCTCCACAAGCCAGACATGCCACCTCAGATCCTTCGGCGACAGAAACCGTCGCTCTGAGCAGCGCACGACGCTGCTCCTCTCAGGATGACGGCGTTCAACGAACGCCGTCAGTCCCGGCTGCGGAGGAGAAGGAGGCGGGCGAGTTGCAGGATCGCCATTAGCGCCGCCGCCACGTACGTCAGCGCCGCCGCAGTCAGCACTTCCTTCACCGCAGGCACTTCCTCCGCCGTAAGCAGCCCCGTGCTCTCCACCATCTTCACCGCGCGCCGGCTCGCGTCGATCTCCACCGGCAGCGTGAACATCATGAAAAGCACCGTGCCGGAGAAGAAGATGATGCCGATGTTCTGCATCGTCGGCGAGTGGAAGAGGAAGCCGATCACGAAGAGGGTAAGCCACAGATTGCTGGACTGCGCGGCCGGGGCCATCATCGTGCGCAGGCCCATGAACGCGTAGCCCTGCGCGTGCTGGATGGCGTGGCCGGTCTCATGGGCGGCGACGCCGATGGCCGCGAGGCTGTTCGTGCCGTAGACGTCGGGCGAGAGGCGGAGGACCCGGTCGCGCGGGTTGTAGTTGTCGCTGAGCCACCCCTGGCTGACCTCCACCGGAACGTTGGTGATCCCCGCGGCTTTGAGGAGGTACGCGGCCGCCTGGGCGCCGGTCATGTTGCGGCTTGAGGCCACGCGCGACCACTTGCCGAAAGCCGACGAGACCTTCGCCTGGGCGTAAAGGCCCAGGATTACCGCCGGGAGAAGGATGATGTAGGAACCATACCAGATCAACATCGAAAGGCACCTCCGGAAAAGGCCCGGCGCGGCGTAAAGCCGCGCCCTACAGGAAGAAAGCATACCACGGCGCAGAGGTTTCGCCTCGGAGAGGATTCGCCTCGGAGAGGTTTCACCTCTCTGGCGGAAAAGTTGGCGGGCGATAGACAGAAGTCGGCCGCTGAGGAGTCGTATACCAAGAGCGATGGATGAGAAGCTGCGTGAGGCGTTTGCGGAGTTGTCCCGAGGGCGGCTGGAGGCCCTGGCCGAGGTGTGGAACGCGCTGGCGCGGCCGATGCACAACTACGCTTTCGCGCTGACCGGGTCGCAGGAAGAGGCGGATGACATCGTGAGCGAGGTCATGGTCAGGCTGGCGGGACGAGGGTGGAGGTTGAAGGCCGTGAGGGAGCCGAAGAGCTACCTCTTCGCGGCGGTGAGGAATGAGGCGCGGACGAAGGCGAAGCGGCGGAAGTGGGTGGTCGAGGAAGTGGATGATCCGCCGGTGGAGGGAGTGGATGAGGCGGACGCGGCAGTGAGGGAAGCGGTGATGGGGCTGCCGGTGGAGCAGAGGGAAGTCGTCGTGCTGCACGTGTGGGGCGGGCTGACCTTCGAAGAAGTGGGGCGGACGGTGGGCGTTCCGACGAATACCGCGGCGAGCCGGTACAGGTACGCGCTGGAGAAGTTGAGGACGGCGATGAGCGATGAGCGATAGGGATCGTGACGATGATCGGCTGAAGGCGACGCTGGGCGCGGTGAGCCTGAGCGCGCCGGGCGTGGGCGTCGACGATGTGCTGAGGCGAGCGGCGGCTGAGCAGCGGTCGCGGCGGGCGATGGTGAGGATGGCGATGGCAGCGGCGGGGGTGTGGCTGATGGCGTGGATCGCGCAGGTGGCCGTTGAGCGTGGAGTGACGGCGGTGGGGGACGGGTCGGCGACGATGGCCGCGACGGTGGGTGATCAGGGGAAAGAGCTGACGACCGGGTGGCTGGTGTGGCAGAGGAAATTCGCCGAAGGGCTGTCGCTCGAGGACGTGGGCGCGGAGATGGATGCGCCGACGAAGCCGCCTGCTGAGAAGAAGGATGACGGCGTGCCGGATAAGCAGGGCATGCGGGAAGGCGTGCGCGATCAGGTGGAGCGACGTGCCGGGAGGCGAGCGTATGTCTGACGACAGAGGAGGGTACTTCCCTACGTTTGGGGCCGCGCTGGCCCGCGTGTGGAACGGATGCTTCCCGACGATCGGGCGTGCGGTGAGGTGGCGCGGGTGGAGGAAAATCGCGATCGGCTTACTCGCGTTGATCGTCGTGCTCGGCGTGATCAATGTTGTGGCGACGGTGTACGAGGGCGGGAAGGTGAAGGCGAAGCTGGCGGAGCTGAAGGCGCAGGGCGTAGCGGTGTCGTGGAAGGAGGTCATACCAAGACCTGTGCCTGACGCGGAGAATGGGGCGAAGCTGTACCTGCAGGCGGCGGACATCATCAAGGCGCGGGAGGCGAACAGGGGTGCAGGGTACGACAGCAAGGACTGGCGCGATGCGGCGAAGATGGCGGTCGTGGCGAAGTATGTGGCCGAGGATGCCGATGCGCTGGCGCTGATGAAGGAGGCGGCCGGGCGGCCGTATGCATGGTTCAATCTCAACTGGTCTGACCCGCCGGCGACGCTGTTCCCGCACCTGGCGAAGATGCGCAACCTGGCGCGGTTCGTCGGCAGCGCGGCGATCGTGGCGAGTGAACGGGGCGATCAGGCGGAGGCGCTGGATGACCTGCGGGTCGGGTTCACGATGAGCCGGCACGTGTGCCCGGAGCCGACGCTGATCGATCAACTGGTGTGCTACGCGATGGACGCGATCATGGTAAGCGCGGCGGAGATGGTGATCGGGAAGGGGCCGCTGCCGGAGGATAAGGCGCGGGCGCTCAACGAGGAACTTGGGCGTGTGGACTACATGGCGGGGATGGAAAAGGCGATGCAGATGGAGCGGTGCTTCGGCATCTACATGTTCGACCAGGTCAGGAGGCATCCGAAGTTCATCGAGCAGACCGTGTCTCCGGACATCGCTCAGGAGGTGGAGGTGCGGTGGCGCTTGTGGGCCTATGCGTACCTGCTGCGGCCGCTGGCGTATGCGGATGAGAGGGTCTACCTGGAGCACATGGACCGGTCGGCCGCGATGGTAGGAGCTTCGTGGCGAGAGACCGCTGGCGGGCCGACGGTCGTCCCTCACGAGAAGGACAACATGCCGAGATGGGCTGTGCTCTCCGGCGTCCTGACACCGATGTTCTCGCGCGCGTCGGCGAGGCGAGATCAGGCGATGGCGATGAGGGCGTTGGTTGGGGCGGCGATGGGAGTCGAGATGTACAAACAGAAGACTGGGAAGTACCCGGCGGGGTTGGCTGAGGTGAGGGAGGTGGGGTGGAAGGTGGGTGAGGATCCGTTCAGTGGTAAGGAACTGGTGTACAAGGTCGTGGGGCCGACGTATTTGCTGTACAGCATCGGGCCGGACCTGAAGGATGATGGCGGGAAGCCGGGGCTTTGGCAGATGGTGGAGTGGGGGCTGCAGGCGCCGCCGCAGATCCGCGGAGGCCCCCCGGGAACGGGAAGGGGCGGGAGCGTCGACAATCTTGCGGGGGTGGCCGGAAGGGATGCGGGGGACCTGGTGTGGATGGGGACGTGGGAGGCGGTCCAGAAGGCGAGGGGCGGATAAGGCGGGAAGGCGAAGAGCGGAAAGGCGCGCATCCGCGGAGTTTTCTCCCCGCCACCACAGGTCCTTCGCGGGAGAGCAGTGCCTTCGGTGATGGGTCGTGCGCTTCCTTCGGCAAGCTCCCTTCGACAAGCTCAGGGCAGGCAGGACAGGCAGGATGACGGCCAAGGGCGAAAGCGCGGCGGGGCGTAAAGCCCCGCCCGGCGGACGCGAGCGTCCGCACAGCAAGCGGAAATGCAAAAGGCAAAGAGAGGGCCGGATTCGAAAGGGCACGCGAAGGCGTGCCCTTTCTGATTCGGCCCCTCCGAAAGGCAAAGGCGCGGCGGGGAAAAAATGTGGGTTAGCGAAGCGAACCCCAAGCCCTACAGCAAGCCAAGGGCCAAAGCGAAGGACCTAGAGGCCGCCGTAGAGCTGGAGGATCGAGCCGTTCACCGTAGCTGCGTCCTCCGTCGATAGCCAGATCAGCACGTCCGCGATTTGCTCCGGCTTCACGAACTTGTCGAAGGGCGCCTTCGGGAAGAGCTTGCGCGTCGCAGGCGTGTCGATGACGCTCGGCATGATCGCCATCGCAGCCACGCCCGTGCCCTTCACCTCCGCCGCGATGCACTTCGTCAGCGCAATCACCCCCGCCTTCGCCACCGCGTAGGGCGCCGACTTCACCGGCAGGTCCTCGGCAACCTTCGACGAGACGCTGACGATGCGGCCGAAATCCTGCGGGACCATGTGCCGCAGGGCGTGCTTGGCGCACAGGAACGCTGAGGTCAGGTTGAGGGAGAGCATCTTCTGCCACGTCTCGACGGGCGTGTCCCAGACCTCGACCTCGGCTTCGTAGCCGCCGACGAGATTGAGGAGGATGTCGACGCTGCCGAACTGGCTGACGGTCTCGGCCATGAGGTGCTGGACCGAGGCCTCATCGGTGACGTCGGTCTTGAGGCCGAGAGGCATGGCACCCTCGGGCAAGGCGGCGAGGAGAGCCTCCCACTCGGAGTCGTTTCGGAAGGTCACGGCGACGTTGGCGCCGGCGTGGATGAAACGGGACGTGACGGTCTGGCCGAGATTGCCGGCGCCGCCGGTGATGACTGCGACTTTGCCTTCGAGGGTCATGATGATGTAGTCCTCCGTTGAGCGATGAGACGCAAGAGCACATGCGGATGGACCGGGCCGTGGCGGCGGTCGAGGACCGGGAATTCCTCGCAGCGGCCGATGTCGAGGCCCGAGAAAAGGCGGCGGAACTCGGCGGGCGAGAACCAGCTTTTCACCAGGGGCGCGAACTCACTGAGGCGAGGGTCGCAGTCGGAGAAGACCGAGACGTAGAGGAAGCCGCCGGGCCGCAGCGAGGCGACGATGCGGCTGGTGAGGTCGTGAAGCTCGCTGCTCTGGAGATGGCAGAAGACGGTGTCGGCGACGACGAGGTCGTAGTGGTCGGGCGGGGTGACGAGATCGCGAAGATCGACGACCTCGGCCGTGATCTTGAGGCCGCTGCGGCGAGCGGTCTGGTTGAGCTTCTCCACGGCCGGCTGAGAGACGTCGAAGGCATCGACCGAGAAGCCGTACCTTGCGAGGAAGAGGCTGTTGCGCCCGTCGCCGCAACCGAGGTCCAGCGCCTTGCCGTGAAGATCGTTGGCCAGGACCATGCGCTCAAAGGCAAGATCGGGCCTCAGGCCGAAGACCGGCGCCGAACCCGCATAGGCCTCGTCGAAGAGGCTGCGTACGTCCACCACTCCCACCACCCCCAAGTACTTCTAGCTCTCCGCAATTTTGCGTAGCTCGTCGGGCGCGGAGAGGACCTTGACGAAGGCCTCGGCGGCCCGTTCGATGTCTTCAGCCGGCGCCAGCATGACGTCCTGCGTAAGGCCGAGGCCGATCTCGTAGGAGATCTTTTCGGCGACCGGGAAAGACTGGGCGCGGTAGTTGAGCGTGCCCGCCGGCAAGCCGCACGAGATCGACGTACGCACGGGATCGTAGCCGAACATGCGGGATTTGTAAACGGGTTCGTAAGGAAGAATCGTCGGGACACCCTCCGCCGCGAGGGCCCGCTGGACGACGTCTCGTGAGACGCCGAAGTCGGCGAGGCGGAGGTTGGCGGTCCAGTGATAGAGGGACTGGCGCGTGACCTCGGGCTGGTGGCGGAGGGGCTCGATACCCGGGACCGAGGCGAGGGCCTGGTCGAGATGGCGGGCGTTGCGCTCGCGGACGAGGAGGTCGTCGGGGAGAGTCTCCAGGCCGGCGAGGAGGAGGGCGGATTGGATCTCGGTGAGGCGAGCGTTGCTGCCGAACTGGTGGAGGTTGTTGACTTCGAGATTGTCCTCGGCGATGAGCCAGACGTGGGTGTAGCTGCGGATGCGGCGGTAGAGGGCCTCGTCGTTGGTGGTGACGGCGCCGCCCTCGCCGGAGGTGAGGACCTTGGACTGCTGCATGCTGAAGGAGCCGACGGTGCCGATCGAGCCGGCGCCCTTGCCGCGCCACTGGGACCCGTGCTGGTGGGCGCAATCCTCGACGATGGCGAGGCCGTGGCGGTCGGCAATGGCGAGGAGGGCGTCCATCTCGGCCATGCGACCGTAGAGGTGGACGGGAAGGATGGCGCGGGTGCGAGGCGTGATTGCGGCCTCGACGGCGGCGGGATCGAGGCACCAGGTGTCCTCGAGGACGTCGGCGAAGACGGTGATCGCGTTGACCGAGAGGGGGGCCTGTCCGCTCGCGCACCAGGTGAGGGCGGGGACGATGACCTCGTCGCCGGGGCCGAGGCCGAGGGCCTTGCAGGCAAGCTCGAGGGTCACGGTGCCGTTGGCCGCGGGGACGGCGTAGCGTGCGCCGACGAAGGCCGCGAACTTCTCGGCGAACTCGTCGTTGGCTGAACCCCAGAACCACCAGCCGCCGCGGAGGACGTCGAGGACAAGCTCCTCGTGGCGTGGCGAGACGCGGGGCCAGGTTGGCCAGGCATGACCTTCGGGGAAGACGGAAGTGCCACCCAGGGCTGCTAGTGCGGGCATGTGCGGAGTCCCTCCTCTGCGGGGAGGAAGGGTACGGGTGGGGGGCGGAGGAGTCAAGGCGGAAGGGTGGGCGACGTTAGGCGGCCGAAGGCGGGGGATCCTTCGGGCGACGCTTCGCGTCGCTNNNGCTCAGGATGACGGACAAGGGCGAAGAGCGAAAGGCAAAGGCGAAAGGCAGGGCCGGATTCGCCCCTCGAAAAGCTCGGGGCTGATTCGGCCCCTCCTCAAGCCAAGCCACCAGCCAGGTGGGGGCGTAAGGTTGACATCGCCGGAAGCGCGGAAAGATAATCGCGCGAGGCCCATGAAACTGGAAGACGCAGGCAAATCCCCAAAGACGGAAGGCGCGGCGTTCCGGGTGCTCCTTGTGGTCGAGCCCCGGGGCGAGCAACTCCTAGAGCATGTCCTCGCCCTGGCGGCACATTTCCCCAGGCGCGAGTTCGATGTGACCGTCGTGGGCAACCTCGAGCGCGCCTTTCAGGACACCCTGTCGCGACACTCGGTGCGATGGGTGCGGACGGACTGGGGTAAGCGGGCGGCGGAAGCCACCGACCAGATGGCGAGGCTCATCGCCACGCGGAAGTCCAACGTCGTGCATGCGCATGGGCCGGCGGCGGCGGAGGTGGTGGCGAAGGCGATGGCTGGGAGGAAAGATCGGCCGCTGCTGGTCTACACGGCGCACGAACTGAGCGGCTTCGAGACCGGCGCCTTCTCGCTGTCGTGGCGGGCGAGAGGCACCTACCGGCGACTGCTGGGAAAGATGGACAGCATCATCGTGCAATCGCAGCGCGACCGGCAGGCGCTCGGGGCGCTGGCGCCGGAAGTCGTGGCGCGGGCGGAGGTCATCCCGCCGGGCGTGGATACGCGACGGGTGAGGCATCTCCTCGACCCCGGGCACAAGAAAGAGGGGCTGGGCATCGGGATGAACTCGGCGGTCGTCGGGATCGTCGCCGACCTCGATGAGCCGAGCGGCATGGAGACGTTCCTGCGGGCGGCGGCGCAGGTGAATGAGGAGATGCCCAACATCGAGTTCGTGATCGTGGGCGATGGGCCGCTGCGCGAGAAGTATGAGGAGCTTGCGCACAGGCTGCGGCTCGGCGGGGCGGCGCTATTCCTCGGACGGCGGGCTGACCTGCCGGAGGTGCTGGCTACCTTCAACGTGGCAGTGGTTACAACCGAGGCCGGCGGTGGGACGCAGACGGCGCTGCAGGCGCTGACGCTGGAACTGCCGGTGGTGGCGCAGGATACGGGTGGGCTGCGGGAAGTGCTGGGGCAAGTGGAGGGGCTGCCGCTGGTGACGCCGGGTGATCCTGAGGCGCTGGCGACGGCCATCATGGACGCGCTGGAGATCGTGCCGGAGGCGCGACCGGGCGAATGGCATGGGACGGTGTCGGCGACGGGGATCGGGCTGTCGATGCAGGACATGCTCGTGTCGACCGAGGCCTTCAACCTTGACCGGCCGGGGCTTGAACCTGAAGAGCGAAAGCCTGCGAAAAGTCCGGGGGCTGTGCTGGCGCGCAAGTATGGCGTCGGGCTGATGGTGCGGCGGACGGTGGCTCTGTACCGGCGGCTGATGAAGGAGCATGAAGGCGAGAGCGGGTAGGTGGGCGGTTCGTAGGCGGACCGAGAGTATCCCTCGTTTTGCATCCCCTTAACAGCCTGTGACCTGATCTTGAGTCCTGCGCGCGCGTAAGTCGCCGATAGGTTGCCTCGGTGATGGATCGTGATAGCCCTCGCGTTTGTCGCGCTCGCAGCAGGTCTTGGCTCATCGTCCACGCACGACCCGAGGCCGGTGGACTCGCAGGCGGTCATCGACTACTGGGATCGGGCGGTGAAGGAGCTTGATGCCTTCCCGCCGCAGATCGTGGCCGACACCAGGGCAGGGACGCTGAGCTTCTCGGGCTGGCGCGATCGGAAGTACGGGGCGAGGGTATGGTGGGGCGATGAGGACCTGCCCGCGGTCGTCGTGGTCGCCGGTGTGGTGACGGGCTGGGCGCCGCCGAGGGATGGGCGGACGTGGGTGGCGATGGCGCCGCTGACGTGGTCGGCGACGGGGCTGCCTGACCCGGACGGGTACTGCATCCGCGAGCAGGCCTTGGCCATCGAGCAGGCCGGGCGCGTGATCGAGAAGCTGCAAAAGCGACCGGCGCGGCTGATTGTGGTGGCCGATGGACTGCGCGCGGCTGCGGCGATGGGCGTGGCTGTAGGCGACCCGGAGCGGGTCGTCGGGCTGACGTTCGTCGAGCCGACGGGGTTCGTGCACATGACCGGTGGGCGGGTCCTCATCGATGGAAAGGAAGGGGCGGCGTTGGCGGAGCTGGTGAGGGGGCATCCGGCGTGGCGGCCGGCAATGCAGGCGGCGCTGGGGTGCTTTGACCTGGAAAACCTGGGCGCTGCGACGAAGACGCCGGTGGCGGTCGTCGTGGGGACTGACGGTGGCGAGGACTGGTTGGACGATGCGCTGCGGTGGTGGGGCTGGCGATGCCTGAACGTGAACTCGAAGCTGCCGACGCTGACGGCGGTGCTCCAGGCGCGGTACTTCAGCGCGCTCTGGGCCGACTGCTCCGGCGATAGCGCCGGGGCGACGACAAAGGTTGCCTCGCGCTAGAGGCCGGCGGCCGCGCGGACCAGGTCGTGGTTGAGGCGATGGCCGGAGTTGTAGCCGATGAACAGGCCGCGCCAGGGCCGGCCGGCGGCATACAAATCGCCGAGCAGGTCGACAAGCTTGTGGCGGGNNAGCGGAGAGATGGTCGTCGAAGATCACGATAAGATTGGACTCGTCGCCGGCGCGGAAGATGCCGGCGGCGCGAGCCATTTCCGCCTCGCGGGCGAGGGCGAAGGTGCGGGCCGGAGCGAGATCGGCCGCGAAGTCGCCCCGCGAAGGATCGAAGCGCGCGGTCTGAAGGCCGACCATGGGATGCGGCCAGTCGAGGATGTAGACCAGCCGCCAGCCGTCGTGCGGAAAGGCGTGGAGCCACTGGCGACTCCGTGGGTCGCGGACGGAGACGGGCTCGGTGATGGTCAGGCAATCGACGTCGGAGCCGATCGCGGCGCGGCCGGCATCGGCGAGAAGCGCTGCCCATCGTCCGGCGCTGCCATCGTCGAGGGGAAGGTCGGGGCCGTCGACTTCTACGTCGACATCGGTGATGCCAAAAGCCGCCAGCGCCGCCATCAGATGCTCGACGAGCTTGATCGACTCGTCGCCCGAGGCAAGCTCCGTCCAGCTAGGACCGGTGCGAAGGGCTGCGGGCGAGGCAGGGATGGCGATGCCCTCGCGGCGGAAGGTGATACCAGTGTCGGCTGGGGAGAGGGAAACGGTCACGTCGGCGCCGGAGATGAGGCCGAGGCCCGTGAATTGCACCGGACGCGCGAGAGTGAAGCGGGGCTGGGTCGGGCCAGTGAACGAGCGTTCATCCGTCATGTGTCGAACACCACCTCTAGCGTGAGCCGGCCGGGTTCGCGGCCGATCCGCAGGTTGTGGTAGGTCACGGCTTTGATCTCGCCGAGGAGGCGATCGCGGACCTGGTCAAGCGGGACGATCCCGACGGCGAGGGCTGCGTGGGGCGGATCCTCAAGGGCCGTGACGTGCAAGCGGACCGGGACCTCTCCGTCCTCGAAGAGGATCAGCACTTCGCGGAGGCAGTGCTGGACCAACTGCTCGGGCGTGTCGGCTTCAACTTCGAGGAGGATCAGCTCGGCGGGCTCGAGGCTGTCGGCGTCGAGGACGAGGGACATCATGCCGAGGGCAGCGGCCTCGATCAGCTCCGAGATGTCGGCGCCCCAGGCGCGGATCGCGTAGTCGGCGGTGTGGTTGAGAGCCTCAAAGCCCGGCACCGTCATCGCCCTCCAGGATCGCGGCGACGTCGGCAAGCCCCTCGAAGCGGGTGAAGCGCAGGCGCTCCTCGGCGAAATGGTCCGCGAGGAAGCTCTTGGCGAAAACGACGTCGGCATACTTGGCCGCGCAGGCGTCCGAGTGGCCGTCGCCGATATAGATGACACGCCGGAAGTGCGGGCGCAAGAGCATGAGATGGGCGAGCTTGCAGTTGGCGCACTGATCGCACGCATCGGATACGCACGGGAAGGTCAGCTCGAGGCGGCCGTCGCGATACTCGGCGTGATTGGCGAAGCGGGGCACGCAGACCCCGAAGTTGTCGCCCAGGGCGAGCAGGCCGTCGCAGGTTCGATGGCCGAGGCGCAGCATCATCCGGTCGAGGTAGATATCGAGGCCGTCGCTGAGGACGAGAAAACGCGCGCCGCGATCGAGGACCAGGCGCCAGAGATCGTGGAAGCCCTCGTCCATGCCGATGGAGTCGAAGAGGGCGAGGAGGCGGTCGAGAGGCCAGTCGACGAGGCCCCACTGAGCGGCCAGGCATTCGCGCGAGGTGATCTCCCCGCGGCGCCACTGGTACTCGAGATCCCAGGCGCGCTGATCGCCGAGGAGGGTGATGGCGGCGAGGCCGACGTCCTCAGCGCTAAGGGTGCCGTCGAAGTCGCAAAGAATCAGGTCGCCCGCCATGAGAGGGGACGGGCGACCTGAGAGTGAACGCTCGTTCATGCTGCCCGCGGTACTCATGAGCCGAGAAGCTCACAGGCCTCCTTGAGCTGCTCCATGATGGAGAGCTTCTGGGGGCACTTGGGCTCGCAGAGGCCGCACTCGATGCAGGCGTCGGCGGCGAGGACGACCTCGTCCTGGAACTTGTCTTCGCCGCGGACGATGTGGGCGTAGTGGTGCTTGGCCATGTCGGTGAGGCCCCAGACTTTCTCGACGATCAGGGCGCCGAGGACCTGCGGGATACCGACGCCCTGCGGGCAGGGCATGCAGTAGTTGCAGGAGGTGCAGTAGATATCGAGGAGCTTCTTATTCTCTTCGAGAAGCTCGGCGACGGCCACCTGCTCGGCGGCGGTGAGGAGGCCCTTGTTGTTGGCGACGGCGCAGTTCTCCTCGACCTGCTCCATCGTGCTCATGCCGGACATGGCGGTCACGACGGCGGGATTGGAGATGACCCAGCGAAGGGCAAGCTCGGGCGTCGAGGCCGTGCCTGTGATGACGGACTGCAACCGGTCGGAGACCATGCCGAGGCGACCGCCCGCAACCGGGCCCATGACTTGCACGCCGAGGCCGCTCTCGAAGGCGTGGGCGATGCAGTCCTCGTAGGCGCGGTCGAGGAGGTTGTACTGGATGATCATGCCCTCCCAGAGGCCGAGGTCGATGAGCTTGTGGACGTTCTCAGGGGATTCATGGCTGGAGAAGGTGAAGTGGCGGATGAGGCCCTCGTCGCGTGCCTTGATGGCTTCCTCGAGGCCCTGACCGGGGTTCTTGAAGTGCTCGTTGAACCCGTCGAGGTGGACGTCGTGGAT
Source organism: Armatimonadota bacterium (assembly GCA_003170595.1). Lineage (GTDB taxonomy): Bacteria > Armatimonadota > Zipacnadia > Zipacnadales > FEN-943 > FEN-943. The sequence continues at coordinate 2,507 of PMZA01000165.1, read as the reverse complement.
GAGGGCGTAGAAGTCGATGTAGTCCACGTCGAGATTGGTGAGCTGCTGCTCGAGGCGCTCGCGCCAACCGGCCGCTGTGTGCTCGTAGAGGGGGTTCTTGGTCGAGATGTAGACCTGCTCGCGGCGGCCCTTGACCGCGCGGCCGACCATGATCTCGCTGCGGCCGTCGGGGCCATAGACGAGGGCGGTGTCGATCATGTTGATGCCCAGATCGAGGCCGCGCTGCATGATAGCTACGGCTTCGTCATCGTCGCCGGGAAGGCGCATGGCGCCAAAGCTCAGGACGGAAATCTCTTTGCCAGTCTTTCCGTAAACGCGATACTCCACGGTACAGTCACCTCATCGGTAAGCAGGGGTACGTCGTGTGGCGGCAGTAAGCCGCAGGAACAAGCGGCGGGCACAGTAACATACTTACCCGTTGGGCGGCAACGTGGCGGGAAAGGCGCTCTGCGGCAAGTTGGTCATGCAGAACATGGATTGCCAAGGACAGGTACTACCAGCAGGGCTAGGCGTCTGTCATCCTGAGGGAGCGGCGTTACTTTGCCGCGACCGAAGGATCTCCTTTTGCCGATGATGGCTGACGACTGCTGTGCGCTCCAACAAGCCAAAAGGAGATCCTTCGTCGGCAGAAAGCGCCTCCCTCAGGATGACAGACGGTGGGCGCGGCGGGGAGTAAATCCCCGCCCTACAGCAAGCANNCCACCACCGCGGTCTGAAAGACCGCGACTACAAAAGCAACAGCATTAGAACTCGTTGCGACACTTGACGGGCTGGCCGGTGCGGATCGACTCGATGGCCGCCCAGGCCAGGGCCACAGTCTTCGCCCCATCCACGCCGTCGATGAGCGGCGTCTGGTCGGTGACCACGCAGTCGATGAAGTGGCCCAGCTCACTCGCGACCGCCTTCGCCATCGTCGGCTTGGGCACGCGCATCCACTGGTGGCGGTCGATCTCGCGCAGGCTGAGGAGAGCGGTGTCCTGGGTATTGTCGCCCTGGAGAGTGCCCTTGGTGCCCCAGATCTGGAGGTCGATGTTGTAGGGGCGCTGGCAGCCCGAGGAGTTAAGGATGCGGCCGATGGCGCCATTCTGGAACTTGACGTTGACCGTGATCATGTCCTCCCACTGCTGGACGGGGATGTTGTAGTGGTTGCCGTAGGCGTGGACCTCCTCGGCGTCGCCGCAGATCCAGCGGGCGAGGTCGATGGCATGGCAGCCGCCGCCGACGAGGGGATGCCGCTTCTCGGCATCGAAGCGCCAGTTGCCCACGCCGCCGATCTGTTCGTAGTTGTGCAGATAGCTCGTCTCGACGTAGTAGACCTCGCCGAGCGTGCCGTCCTGACTCCAGCGCTTGGCGTCCTCGAAGAAGGAGTAGAAGCGGCAGACGTGGGCGACCATGAGCTTGCGGTTGTTGCGGCGGGCGGCCTCGACCATGGCCTCGCAGTCCTCGACCGTGTGGGCCATGGGCTTCTCGACCATGACGTGCTTGCCGGCGTCGAGGAAGGCGCAGGTCATCTCGCGATGGAGCCAGTCGGGGGCGCAGATGCTGGCGATCTGGATGTCAGGGCGGTCGATGAGTTCAGTCCAATCGGTCGTGCCGACGGGGACGTTGTAGCGGGCCTGGGTGGACGAGGTGAGGTCGGCATCGAGGTCGCAGACGGCGACAAGCTCGGCCTGGGGATGGTCGAGGGCGGCGAGGAAATGGGCCTGGCCCATGTGCAGGCCGATGACGGCAACGCCGAACTTGGATGCGGACATGGTGAAGAAGCCTCCCTAGGGACGGTATCGGGCGCGTGGGTTCGCGGCGGGGGAAAGGGTTCCTGCACGGGCGGGGAAGGAAAAACCTCGCCGCCCGTGGGTGCGGACGGCGAGGTATGGGGCAGGTAGTGAGGTGTGGAGGCCCTAGTTATTCAGCGGCTTCCAGCAGTCCTTGGCAAGGCCGGTAACGGGGTCCTTGCCGCAGATGGTCTGCTTCATCTGCCACTTGGCGTGGCCGTCGAAGTAGGCGCAGTTCGAGCCGCCGTTGTGGATGTCGCTGACGCCGTCGTTGCCCCAAGTGTCGATGTCGCCCCAGACGACGGAGCAGTGCCGGCCACTGTCGACCATCCAGATCTTATCGGTGGGCCGCTTGATCCAGGCCTGGGGGTATCCCTGGTTGGCCTCAAGCTCGAAGTTCATGGCGTACCAGGAGGTCCAGTAGTTCGGGTGGACGTCGCCGCCGCAGGGACCGCAGTTGCGATGCCAGGGCTGGACGCGGCCCGACGGGCACGTCCAGATCTGCGAGTTCTTGATGTACGGGTCCAGTAGGAGCACGTAGCCATACTGGCTGGGTCCCTGGCCGTACTGGGTGCTGCAGATGACCTCGTCGTAGTCCTGGGAGTACATGAGGCCGGCCAGGGCGAGTTCCTTGAGGTTCGACAGGCAGGCCGTCTGCCGCGCCTTCTCACGGGCCTTGGCGAAGACGGGGAAGAGGATCGCCGCAAGGATGGCGATGATCGCAATGACGACAAG
>PMZA01000255.1 GCA_003170595.1 Armatimonadota bacterium | reverse complement strand
AGCCGGTAATACAGGTCCTCGCGGAACTTGCCTTCCTTGACCAGTTGGGCCAGGTCGGCGTTGGTCGCCGCCACGATGCGCACGTCGACGGTAACTGGATCGCTCGACCCTACCCTCTCGAAAGTCCTCTGTTGCAGCACTCTGAGGAGCTTGGCCTGGAGTTTGAGCGGCAGGTCGCCTATCTCGTCGAGGAAAATTGTTCCCCCGTCGGCGAGCTCGAAGCGGCCGCGTCTATTCTGCACGGCGTCGGTAAAAGCGCCCTTAACGTGTCCGAAGAGCTCGCTCTCGAGAAGGTTCTCGGCCAGTGCCGCACAGTTCACCTTCACGAAAGGTTTGCCCGCCCTCTTTCCCGAATAATGAAGGGCGTTTGCCACAAGCTCCTTGCCGGTTCCGCTCTCGCCGGTTATGAGAACCGTTGTACTGAGATCCGAGAGGGCCTCGACAAGTGTGAAGATATTCTGAACTTTCTTGCTTTTTCCTATAATGTTTTGGAACTTGCTCCTGACTCTCAGCTCCTCCTCGAGATCGTGGAGCCTGGTGATATCACGGATAACGAGGACAGCCCCCTTGTATGCACCTTCATCGTCCATCAGGGGGGAACACGAGAGCAGCACCACCTGCCGGGGCCGGTCATAGTGCTCGCATTCCATCCGGAGCTCCCGTATGGGCTTTTTCTGTTTCAGGGTTTCCTGTATCACCTTGGAGCAGTTGTGGCTGCACTTGGTGAAACAGTCTTCAAAGGCCTTTCCTACGACCCTCTTGATGGGCATGCCGCTGATGGTCTCGATGTGCCGGTTCGCATCGATGACCTGCATATTCTCATCCACCGTGATGATGGCGTCGTTCACGCTCTGGAAGATGGCCTCCAGATTCGTGCGGTATTTCTCCTTTTCTCTCGTTATCAGATCTTTCTCGTCGATAAGAGCCTTGTGGCTGATGGCCAGTGAAACGGCACGCAGCAGATCATCTTTCCTCACCGGCTTTATCAAGAAATCAAAGGCGCCGCGCCTGAGTGCATCGGTGGCATCGTCCAGGGTGGGCTTGCCCGTGATCATGACTACCGGATGTTTCAGATACAGTGATTTCACCTGCTTGAGTAAGTCCAGGCCCGATTCCCCCCCAAGCACAATATCGATGAATATGAGGTCCAGCTGGGTGTGGAACAGGATCCTCCGGGCGCTCTTGAGGTCCGATGCGGTGACGACATCATACCCCTCTTCCTTCAGGAAGTGGGAGAAGGTGAACCTGATGCTTTCTTCGTCATCCACGACGAGGATCTTTGCCGGCTCTGGCATCTGGCACCCTCCTTAAGCTTCAACCTTCGACGCGGTCTCTCGATGACCTGCCACAATCGGCCGTCTCAACTAGACCGCGCACAATCCCGGCCGCCCGGTCGACCTGCGCTGCGACGACCTCGGAAAGCCCGAGGCCCAGCGACGTGTCCGCGGGCTGGAGGCCGACAATGGTGATCCGTGTCTCGATCCCCGTCGTCCGGCCGAGTTCGAGAACATCAGCGAGCGAGACATGGTGCAGCGAGGCGATGCGCTGGGTGAGATGGATGTCGGCGTCCTCGGCCTCGAAGACCTCGATCTGGCCAGGCTCGCCCCCGAAGTCCACGGCGTCGATGAGGATTGCCCGGTCGGCATCCTCGATGTCGAAGAGCAGGTCGAGCCCACCGGTATGGCCCTCGATGACGCTGACCGTCTCGGGCAGGGGCCCAAGCTCAACAATGCGACGCGCGATGATGATCCCCACGGCGTCATCGCCGCGAAGCTCGCTCCCCACTCCGATTACCACAATCGTCTCGCCCATGTTTGTCGGCGCCTAGCGTTTGATCTCGACCTTCAGCAGATGCGTCGCGCAGGAGATGCACGGATCGTAGGCGCGCACGATCATCTCGAGAAGCTGTTGGATTTCCGCATCGGGCCGATCGATGACCTTCGGCACGATGTAGTGCATGTCGGCCTCGATATTGCTCAGGTTCTGCCCCGTCGGGATGATGCAGTTGACCGCCGTGAGCCGCCCGATATCGTCGAAGGTATAGTCGTGCACCAGGAGGCCCCTTGGGGCCTCCGTGATCCCCACGCCGCGCCCGGCTTGCGGCTTGATGTCGAACTCCTCGAACTCGAGCTTCGTCCCGAGCGCCCACTCGATGAGCCTGATCGACTCCTCCAGCGAGTGGGCTGACTCGACGACCTGCGCCACCGTGATCGCGTACGGGTTCACGCAATCCGGCGTCAGTCCCAGCGCCGCCGCGACGGCCACCGCCGCCGGATGAAGCTGCTCATGGTTGCACTTGTACCTCGCCAGCGCCCCGACCATGTACGGTCCGTTGTCGGTCTCGGCATGCTTGGCATGGCTGTGCGAGACGACGAACTCGCGGAGCTTTGTCTTGTAGTCGGGGACGGGCGTCATGTCGCCCTTGTTCGACTTGATCGCCGAGGCCTTGTACATCCCATACTCGTCCGCATCATAGCTCGCGACATACTCGGTCTCTCGATCGAAGTCTGGCAGCTTCACAGTCTGGAACAGCGCGACCGCCGCCGCCAGGTCCTCCCGCGCGGCGATGCATCGCCCATGTATCTCCTCCAGCAGTTCCAGGTCGGGCAGCTTCGTGATCGTCTTCGGCAGATACGCGCAGGGATGGATGTGCCGCCCCACGATGACCTTGCACAGATCGTTGCCGAGCCGCTTCAGCCGCAGCGCCCGCTTGACCTCCTCCGGGTGGCTCTGGATGAGCGGGAAGACGCTCGGCACGCCGAGGAAGTCCGGCGCGGCGAGGTAGTAGTAGTGGAGGACGTGGCTCTGGAACATCTCGCCGTGGTAGGCGATCTTCCGCAGGTTGACCGTCTGCTGGGAGGGCACGATCCCGAAGGCGTCCTCGATGGCGAGCACCGACGCCGTCGTGTGGGCGATCGAGCAGATGCCGCAGATGCGGCAGGAAATGTGGGTGGCCTCATCCCACCTCCGCCCGAGCATCATCGCCTCGAAGAAGCGCGGCGACTCGGTGATCTCGAGGCGCAACTCCTCGATCTTGCCGTTGGTGGCGTTGAGGACGATGTTGCCGTGGCCCTCCACGCGGCATATTTCGTCGACGAAGATGTTGATCTTGCGGTCGGCCATGATGGGACGAGCCTCCTGGCGCGCCTACTTGCGCTCCTGCTGGTCAGCTTTGGCCTTGCGCTCTTCCAACTCGTAGGTGCAGAAGATGTCGAAGCGCTGCATGACCTCTTCCACCGTGAGGCCATACTCTTTCAGGACCTCCCAGTGGGCGTTCTCGTTGGGATGATCGACGAACCCGCGACAGCCTTCGCACCACGCGCCGTAGCTCGGGCAGTCGGCGTCGCAGCCCGCGCGCGTCACCGGGCCCATGCAGAACATGCCCTTGTCGTAGACGCAGACATTCTCCTTGCGCTTGCACTCGACGCAGACCGGGTAGTTCGGCAGGCGCGGCGCCTTGCCGATGAGGAGCGCCTGGACGATCCTGATGAACTCCTCGCCCTGCATCGGACAGCCGGGGATCTCGAAGTCCACGGGGACGACGGCATGGAGCGGGCGCGCCGGGATGGTGTCGAAGTTGGCCCCGGCCTCGCCGTAGACCATCTCCTTCAGCTCGCTCATCCCGTAGCGGTTCTTGAGCGAGTTCACGCAGGTATTCGTGGCGCAGGCCCCAATCGCGACGAGCATCTTGCAGCGTTCGCGGACCTGCTTGATCTTCTTCACGTCGTGATGGGTCGAGATGCTGCCGTCCACGAAGGCGATGTCGATGGTGTCCGTCGTCTTCTCCGACATCGCCTCGCGCCACTCGACGAAGTCGACGAAGTTGAGAATGTCGAGCAGCTCGTTCTCATTCTCGAGGATGGAGAGGCTGCAGCCCTCGCAGCAGGTGAAGGAGAAGACGGCGGCGGTGGGCTTAGCCATCTAGATCGCCTCCCACATGAACTTGAGGTCGGAGTATTTGAAGACCGGGCCGTCGAGGCAGCAGTACTTGCTGTTGATCTGGCAGTGCCCGCACTTGCCCACTCCGCAGCGCATCCGCCGCTCGAGCGAGAGGATCATGTCGTCATCGGCGATGCCCTTCAGGCGGCACTCGGTTATCACGAAGCGATACATGATCGGCGGGCCGACGATGACAGCCTTCGTCCTGGCGGCGTTGAGTTCCACCTCGGGGAAGAAGGTGGTGATGACGCCGACGTGGCCGTCCCAGTCGGGATGGGCGCGGTCGATGCTGATGTGCATCTCGATGTCGGAGTTGGCCTGCCATTCGGCCAGTTCATCGCGGAACATCATGTCGGCGGGAGTCTTGAAGCCAGCGAAGATGATGACCCGCCCGTAGTTTTTCCGCTCGGCGAGGACCGCCTGGATGAGACCGCGGAGAGGGACTAGGCCGATGCCGCCGCCGACGATGAGGACGTCGTGGCCCTTGAGTTCGTCGACGGGGAAGCCGTGGCCGAGGGGGCCTCGTATGCCGACCAGCGAGCCGGGCTGGAGTTTGTGCAGCGCGCCGGTCACATCGCCAATGCGGCGGATGCACATGTCGAAGCTCTTCCGGCCGTTGGGCGCCGACGCCAGCGAGATGGGCGCCTCACCGATGGCCGGCACGAAGACCTGGGCGAACTGGCCCGGCTGGTGGCCCAGCGGATTGCCGGAGATTAGCTCGATCTCGAAGAGCTTCTCCGTGGCCGTCTCGTCGATGGTGCGGACGATGCGGGCCGGCTTCGGCTCGTACAAATCGCGCTGGGGCACGAGCCTCGCCACCGGCGTCTTGGGCGGGCTATAGGACATGGGCCTTCGCCTCCTTCGCCGACTCCGCCAGCAGGTCGTTGATGACCTGCACGGGGTCGATGCTGGCCACGCACTGTCGGTAGCAGCGCCCGCAGCCGCAGCAGTAGGGCCGCCCGAACTTGGTGAACAGGTAGGCGTACTTGCGGAAGAAGCGGTGGCGAAGGCGGTTCTTGCGCTCCTCGCGGAAGTTCTCGCGCGGGGCGACCATCGCGAACTCCTCAAGCTGGCAGGAGTCGTAGGACCGGGCCCGCTCGCCCTCGGTCACGGCGGCGTTAAGCTGGTCCTGGATGTCGAAGCAAAAGCAGGTGGGGCAGGCGGTGTTGCAGGTGCCGCAGGAGTAACAGCGCTCCGCCCACTTCTCCCACACCGGGCTGTTCGCGAAGCCGGTGAAGTGGAGCGGAAGCTGGAGGATCTCGGCCTGGATCTGGCGGAGCTGCTGGCGGCGGACCTTGTCGGCATGGAAGGCGCGGACCTGGCTGAGATCGTCGCTCGCGGCCTCGCGGCTCTGCCCGGCTTCGAGCATCGTCCGGCCCGCGTCGGTGGCGACCTCGACGACGTACTCGTTCCAGTCGTTGATCGGCGTGAGGAAGACGTCGTAGCCGGTGCTCACCGTGTCGGTCTTCATCGCGGCACAGAAGCAGAACTCGTCGGGCAGGCAGTCCACGCCGACCACGCGCATGGCCTGGCGCCGGGTCGTCCAGTTGGGGTCGACATAGCGCTCGTTCATCGAGATGTCGAGGGCCTCGAGCGCGTAGATGTCGCAGGGGTGGGCACCGAAGATGACGAGCGGCTCGACGCCCTCGATGACCGCCTCGGCCTTGAACTGGTCGCCGATGCCGTAGCGCAGGAGTACGTCGCGGGGCGGGAAGGCGTACTTCTTGCACGGCAGGAGCGTGCTGTTGTATTTCAGCTCAGGCTCGGCCGGGTCCACCACATCGCGGAAGTGCCACTGGTTGTTGCCCTCCCTTCGATGGGGGGCCACAACCCTGGCTTCCTCCTTGAGCTTCGCCATCAGGTTCCTGATGGCCTGGTCACTCATTACCCTCAACGCCATAAGGTCGCCCTCCTTGAAAGGCAACTTGGATCGCCAGGGAAAGGCAGAGCTATTCGAACTCGCACGACACCAGCAACATCCCCTCGTCCATCGCGGGCCGGCAGTTCTCGGCGCCACACTGACAGCAGTCCAGGTCTTCACTGATCGGCACGATGCCACAGGACGGACAGTGCCCCAGCAAGCCGTCCACTACTAGTTCGACGGTGAAGGAAGAACCTCCTGCCTCCTCCGCCGCATGATCTAGCATGAGCTGGAGTGACTGCTCACTGAGGGAGGCCAACTCGCTGACGCGGATCACGACGCGGGTGACGCGCGAGGCGCCTCTCTCGCGGCGGAGAGCTTCTACCTTCTCAACGATGGCGTCGGCCAGGGAGTGCTCGTGCATGACTTTGTGAACCGCATCACAATCTGTGGCGTAAGAGTAGGCTCTTTCGCAGGGAATGTCAAGGGGTTACTTGTGAATAAAATCACAAATGGCGGAGAGGCAGCATCCTTCGCACTTAGGCGACCTGGCGACGCAGGTCGCCCGACCATGGGCGATGAGGTTCAGGTGAAGCTCCAATCGCAACCTAGCGGGGATGAACGGCTCCAGCCGCTGCTGTGCCTTCTCGGCGCTCTCCCCTACCTCGACCCACCCGAGCCTCCCGGCGATGCGGAGGATGTGAGTATCGACCGGGAAGACTGGCCGGCCCAGTTCGAACAAGGCCACGCAGGCGGCGGTCTTCGGGCCGACGCCCGGCAGCGCCAGGAGGTAGGCCATGACGTCCGGAGTCGGCATCTCGCGGAGGAAGTCGAGGCAGAGGGTGGGGTCATCCTCGGCGAGTCGGCGCACCACTTCGCGGATCACTCGGCTGCGCTGGACGGCCAATCCCGCAGGCCGGATAGCCGTTTCAAGGCGCTGGAGGGGTGCTGAAGCGATGTCAACTGACGTTGGAAAGCGCTTACTCAGTCGATTCCGTGCGGTCTCCGCGTTGCTATTTGTTGTACTTTGAGAGAGGATTGTGCCTATTAATCCCCAAAGAATGTCGCCCTGCGACGGAGCCGCAGGGCGACCATAGGCACGACGTAGCAGACGTGCGACCTCAGCAGGCGAGGGCATCGGCTCATTTGGTAGGCCCGGAGGCCTTGGTGCCGGGCGTGGCAGGCGGGGGCGTTGATCCCTGCATCACGGTGCCGGGCTTGTCGCCCGAAGGCAGCGTCAGCGTGAGGTCCATGAAGTTGCCGGCGACGTCGCGGACCCGGACGATCACCTTGGCGCCATCACCGAGAGACTTGGGCAAGGTGAAGTTGCACACGACAGCCCTCCCGCCCCAGGCGCCACCCTCGGGCGCGGCGGTGTACCAGACATCGGTGCCGGGATAGCGCCAGGTGACCGCCGCCACGCCGGACAGGTTGTCCTGGGCGAGGATCTCGATGGGGACGGTGCCGTCGGCGGCGCGCTTGACGCCGCCGGAGACGTCGGCCGTCGGCTTGGTGTTGTCGACGATGAGCGGGGCGATGTACTCGGACACGTCGAGCCAGCCCACGGGACGGCTGGGGCGGTCGCTGGCGAAGACACGGAGGCGGTAGATGCCGTCCTTGGTCTTGGTCGTATCCCACTTGTACGGGCTGGCGGACTGGCGGAGGGCCAGGGGCTGCCAGACGGTCTCGCCGATGCCCTCGAGGAAGAGGTCGACCTCGGTCGTATCCTTGTCCTCATCGGTCACTTCCCACTTGACCTCGGGCGAGCCGGAGAGGGCAACACCGGAGGTCGGGGCCGAGACCTTCAGGACCGGCGCGCGGTTCTGAGGCTCGTACCGGACGATGAGCGAGCGCAGGGCGGAGAGCTTGGCGGGATCGGCAGTGACGCGGACCTGGACGTAGCGGTTGTCGGGACTTGTGCACTTGAGGCCCGCACAGTCGGGCGTCGCGAGGGACCAGGCCGACCACATGCCCGCCTCGAAGGCCGGTGAGGCGCCGGTGCGGGTCTGGACCTTCATGGCCGTCGGGTCGCCGCTGCAGTCGAGGATCGCCTCCAGCCAGTGGGCCGGGATCGTGGCGTCGTGGGCCTGCGAGGTATAGACGAGGCTCGGCGGATTGAGCTGCTGGGCAAGTACGGTGCCCGGGCCGCAGCCAGCGACGAGCAGTTGGCCGGCGGCGTTGCGAGCGAAGGCCGCGTAGATCTCCTGACCGCGGGCGGCGCGGAGGATTTCCCAGTCGTTGACGCCGCGGGCGCGGATTATCGTGCCGGGAGGGCCGAGGGAGACGAGGACCGAGTTCTTCTCGGCGGTGAGGCCCCAGATCTTATGCTTGTCGTCCTTGTACCACTCTTCGACAACGCCGTTGGGCCGCAGGGCGACGATGCGGGCCTTGCCCGAGACGGCGGCCACGACCGTGCCGTCGTCGAGGACGGCGAGACCGCTGATGTCGCCATCGGGCGTCTCATAGATCTGCTGGACCTGGCCGGTCGGGGTGAGGAGGAAGATGGAGCCGGTGTCGGCGGTGGCGGCGTAGATGCCCTTCGACGAGAGGGCGAGGCCGGTCACATGGCTTTCCGGGATGACGGCGAGAAGCTTCTTCGTGCCGTCCGGGCTGAGGCGATAGATGCGTCCCGGATGGCCCGTGGCGACGAGGAGGTCCTGGCCGTCGGGCAGGAGGCGCCACACGTAGGTCTCCTCGAATTCGACCGAGCGCTTGACCTTGCCGTCAGGGCCGAGGATCGTGACCGCCGCGCCGGGGTTCAGGGCGCAGGCGAGGTAGCCGTTGCTCAGGGCCGTCAGACAGGAGACGAAGATGTTGTTCGGCGTCGAGTAGAAGGGCTCGACCTTCCCGCCCGCGATGCGGTAGATGCTGGCATCGAGGCCGGCGGCGACATAGACGTTGTCGCCCGAGGCGGCGATGTCCCAGATGAGAGGATCGGGCAGATCGGCGAGGTGGTCGAAGCGCATACCCGGCACGAGCCAGCCGCGGGCGTGCATCGCGAGGCCGTCCGGGATGCCCTTGGACAACTCGTCGAACTTGCTGAGCGCCCAGTCGCTGAGCTTGGCCTGGACCTGACCGGCCTCGGCCTTGGGCGCCTCCTCGACGATAGGCTTGCCAGCCTCCTGCTTGCTCTTCTCCTCTGCCGGCGAGGCCGTCACATCCTCTTCGTCGGGGGCGACCTCTTCCTCGTCGTCATCGGCGGCCACGGCCGTCCGGGGACGATGCGGCATGGAGAGTTGCAGGGCGGTGACGGAAGTCTTGCCGTCCGTCGTCCAGTCCATGATCGGGACCGTGCCCTTGGCCACGGAGTCGACAGCCGAGCGCACGCCATCAGCGGCGGTAGTAGTGGTCTCGGTCTTGGGCTTGGGCGTCTCGGGAGTGCCGCGATCGCCCTGGAGGGTGACGGTGCCGACGGAGGTCTCATAGGCGCCCTGAACGACCCAGGGCATGTCGGCTTTCTGGAGGTCGAAGTCCTTGATGGCGCGCACGCCGGTGCGATGGCCGAAGGTCAGCCGGCCGCGGTAAGCCTGGGGCAGGCCGGGTAGAGGCGTGTCCTCGACGGCCGCGCCCATGTACGGGAAGGCGATCATGGCCACGAGCTGGTTGCTGGGCTCGAGGCTCTCGATATAGCTGATGGTGCGGGCGAGGCTGTGGAACTCGGGCTGGAAGCCGCTCAGCTCAGCGCGGAGCTCAGGCGCGGTCTCACCGCCGGCGACGCCGATCATGACGGCGCCCTTGGGCAGGGCGAGGGGCAGCTTGAAGGTGAAGGTCTTAACGAATTCCGGCTTGCCGACCGGTTTGAGGGCGACGTGGACAGTGAGGCTGCGGCCGGCCACGGCGGTCTCCTCTTCGGTGTAGACGCGCTCGATGCGGGCGAGCTGCTGCTCGGTGCGGAGATGGACCTCGGCGGAGACTTCGGCGATGTCCTGAGGCTCGAAGCGGTTGTCAACGAGGAGGCGCATGACCTCGCTCATGTCACCGCCGACGACGGGGCCGAAGTCGCCGCTATGATAGAACATGTCGGTGCGGGTGACGCTCGCGCCGGAGGCGCCGGTGATGCGGTAGCGGATGTTGACGACACCCGGCCGGCCGTCGGCGAAGTGGAGGCTGTTGACCGCGTCGAAGAGCGTGCCCAGGACGGAGGCGGAGGTGAGGTTGCGATCCTTGGCCAGCTCGACGTGGAAGGTCCTGGAGCGATCGGCGGACTCATCGACGACGCGGTAGGTGGCGGGGACGGTCTCGCACTTGGCGCCAACCGTGCCGCCCACACCCCACGGGCTGTCGGCGGTCATCGCGCCGACGACGTCCATGATCGAGCCGTCCTTGTCGGTGCGGCGGTAGTTGGGCGTGAAGGAGTTGATGTACACCGAGGTCATCGGCACCGAGAGCTTGCCCACGTTGAGGAAGGGATGGCCGAAGCCGAGGATGTCGTCCCCGTCGCGCCAGGTGATGGTGCCGAAGGTATAGGAAAGGAAATCGCCAGTGGCCAGAGCGACGCCGAAGCCATCGCCCGGCTGCATGGAGACCTTGATGGACTCATGCGAGGCGGCGCCGGGCTGGGCGTCGAGGCCGAGAAGGCCCAGGAGCTTCGAGTGCCAATGGTTCGTGAAGTCGGTGCCGCCGGTGAAGTAGATCGGCGGGGCCATGGGGGCCATCATCAGCGTGTGGCCGTCGGGGCGGACGGTGCCGGCCTCGGCGACGCGGGTGTAGATGTGGCCGCCGAGCTTGATGGGCTGAGGCGCGAGGGCTTGCTTGGCAGCGGCCTCGCCGACCGCGCCTTCGATCATGGCCTCGATGGGGGTGATGCCGCCGGCGGGCTCTTTTTCGTAGAGGACCGTGTAGGCGCAGGCGCCGATGAGCCTGCCGTCAACGAAAACGGGGCTGCCGCTCATGCCGCCCATGACCGGGCCGTTGCGCTCAACGATGGGGCCGTCGATGACCCGGAAGAGGATCTCGGGCTTGCCCAGAATCGACTGGGGCAAGAGGCCCTCGATGCGGACGTGGAACTTCGTGGGCACGGTGCCCTCGAGAACCGTCCAGCACTCGCCGATCATGCCGGGCTTGATCTCCGACGCGCGCATCATCTTGGCGGGGTCGAAGTGAATCGCGGCAGACGCGGAGGACAACAGAACGGCGCACAGGACCGTGGCAAGCACCGGTAGGAATACTCGTCTCATGCGGGACTACCCCCAAGGAATCCGATAAGTCATGAAAACGCCGAGAACTTAGCGAGAAAACCCCGCGCCCGTCAGTAATAAGGATGACAGCACCAGGGCCGCGAGGTCAAGGAACCTTGTTAACGAGAGGGCGCGGCACAAGGCCGCGCCCTTTAGTATGACCTAAGCTCAGCCGGAACGGTTCCCGGCCGCCCACTGAAGGACAAGGTTCCCGCCTAGCCTACGTCGGAAACCTGGATGATGCTGTGCTGCTCCGCCGAGACGTTGGCGGCGATGGAAACAGCGAGGCTGCGGGCCGCGTCCGAATAGGGCGAGCGGATGCCGCTGGCGTCGCCGGTGCCGACGGCCTTGATGAAGGCCGCGTCCTCGACGGCGGTCGGGTTGTTGTCGAGCGAGACATCCTCGACGCCCTCAGCCGTGCGCAGGACGAGGTGGTTGCCGTCCATGGAGGCCATGGTGTCGCAGGCGATGACGTCGATGCCGACGCGGCCGCCCATGGGCAGATGGCAGCAGTTGCTGATGGTCCCGACGGCGCCGTTCTCGAAGAAGAGGGTCATGGTGCCGGTGTCGGGGACGGTGATGTCCTCGACGTCCTTGAGGCAGAGGAGGGCGTAGGCGGCGCAGACGGCCTTGACCTCACCGGCGAAGAGGCGGGCCATGTCGACGATGTGGGTCGTCTGCTCGCACATCTGACCGCCGGACATGTCCATGCGGCGCCACCAGTAGACGCCGGGGAAGCCTCCCATCCAGAAGCCCATGACCGTGGTGATGGTCTTGCCGGCGAGGGCGGCCTCGGCCTTGGCCGTGGCGGCGAAGTAGCGGAAGTGGTAGCCGACGGAGGTGATGAGGCCGGCATCGTTGACGGCCTTCTCGATCGAGCGGACGACTTTCATGTCGACGCCGATGGGCTTCTCGAGGAAGATGGGCTTCTTGGCGGCGATGGCGGCCATCTCAAGGTCGCCGTGGGCGAAGGGCGGGGTGCAGATGTAGACGCAGTCGACGCCGCCCTCGCTGAGAAGCTTCTCGGCGGAGTCGAAGACGGTGCCGCCGTACTCGGTGGCAGCGGCCTTGGCGCGCTCGGCGTCGAGATCAAACCATGCGACCATATCCGCGCCCTCGAGCGTCTTGATGGTGCGCATGTGGTGATTGGCAATGCCTCCACAACCCAGAAAACCGATATTCACAGACATTCGGATTGCCTCCCTTAGATGGCTCGGATTCGAGTAAAGCGACTGCTACTCCTTACAGCCACAACCACAACCGCAGCCACCGCCGTCGGGCATCTGGCTGCGAAGGAACTCCGCGCACTTGGGCAACTCGACCTCGGCCGGGCCGGGGACGCCGCATTCGAGCGCCATGTAGCCCTCGAAGCAGATGTCCTGCAACGCCGCGAAGCCGGCCTTGAAATCGGTGTGGCCGTAGCCGGGCAGGATCCGCTGGGAATCGGCGAGGTGGACGTGCTTGATGAACTCGCCGTTCTGGCGGATCGAGTCGGCGATGATCGGCTCCTCGATGGACATGTGGAAGAAGTCGGCCATGATCTGCACGTGGGGGCTGTTGACCTGGCGGCAGATCTCGGCGCCCTGTTCGCAGCGGCAAATAAGGTGCGTCTCGTAGCGGTTGAG
Organism: Armatimonadota bacterium; assembly: GCA_003170595.1. Classification (GTDB taxonomy): domain Bacteria; phylum Armatimonadota; class Zipacnadia; order Zipacnadales; family FEN-943; genus FEN-943. The sequence goes on along the minus strand of PMZA01000255.1, from coordinate 13,278 downwards.
CGGTTCGAGCAGGAGGATGCTGCCGGCCTCGGCCGCGGCATCGCCGAGTTCCTTGCACATCTCGACGAGGAGGCGCTTCTCGAGGGTAATGGCGTCGGCCACGGGCGAAAGATCAGGCAGGCGTGGGCCGCCGAAGATGGGGACGAAGATGAGGCCGACAGCGCCGATCTCAGCCGCGACCTTGAGCAGCTTCTTCGAATCGTCGATGGCGATGCGGCGCTCTTCGGCGCTGGTGTCGAGCGGGCAGCCCCGGTAGCCGGCGCAGATGGACGACGGCTTGACGGGCGAGTTGTCGCAAGCGGCGTTGATCTCGTCGATGCGATCCCAGAGGCCGCCACCCCAGAACTCGATGCCCTCGTAGCCCCACGCGGCGAGCTTCTCGATCTTCTCAGCCAGGCTTGCGCCCGGCACAAGTCCTTCCTGACAGGCGATCTTCACGGTCTATCACTTCCTCAACGGCGTTGGGCCCAAGGCCCGGGAGCGGTGGGGGTAGTTCGTCGGCGGGAGGGGGGTTCCTCCCTGCTGTTAGGGGAAGGGCGAAATACAGGGCCGGATTCGCCCTTCGACAAGCTCAGGGCTGATTCGGCCCCTCCTCAAACCAAGCAAAGGCCCACCACGCACCCACAGCCAGGCGGTCCTACGGACCGCCGCTGCACCCTGAAGGGTGCGACTACTGTTCAACGAGGCTTTGTGATCACCGGACGATGCCCTTCTGCAATCCGTCAGCTAGTCGAGGGCAGGAAAGGCCGAGGCGAGGTTGCTCGGGGCGGGGACGTGGCTTATTATCGAGGGGCCCACCATGCCCGATACGACCGCCGAAGCAGCTAATCCGCCGCGCCATCAGACGGCACCCCTCGCCCGGCGCATCAGCTTCCGCGCCGTCCTCCTCGGTCTTATCCTCATCCCCCTCCAGGCGTGGTTCTGCACCTGGACGCAGGTCATCTGGCAGAGCCATCCCGGCACCGTCTCCCTCTACTTCAACGCCGTCGTCACGCTGCTGATCCTCGTGGGCGCGAACATGGTGCTGCGGAAGATGGCGCCGAAGGTCGCTCTCTCGCCCGGCGAGCTTGGCGTCGTCTACGTGATGCAAGCCCTCAGCACCGCCCTCTTCGACCACGATCAGCTTCACAACCTCGTCCCCCTCGTCGCCGCGCCGATATGGAACGCGACGCCGGACAACAAGTGGGGCGACCTCTTCGGCCAGTTCATGAAGCCGTGGTTCACACCCACCGACCAGCACGCGCTGTGGGCGTACTTCGACTCGCACATGCCGCTCCTGCAGACGGGCTACTGGCGGCCGTGGGTCGTGCCGGCGCTGATGTGGTCGCTGTTCATGTTCAGCATGTGGATGATCATGCTCTGCCTCAACGCTCTCTTCCGGCGCAACTGGACCGACGAGAGCAAGCTGAGCTTCCCCATCGTTCAGCTTCCGCTGCAGATGATCAACCCCAAGCGCGAGCTGTACACGAGCAAGCTGATGTGGATCGGGTTCGGCGTCGCCGCGGCGATGAATGCGATGAACGGCCTGCACGTCATGTACCCGACGGTGCCGTCGGCGCTGGGGTCGTTCTACGACCTCGGCGCGCACATGGGCGGGATGCCGTGGCAGGCGATCGGATGGACGCCCCTGAACATCTTCCCCTTCGCGACGGGGCTGGCGTTCTACATCCCGCTGGACCTGGCCTTCTCGTGCTGGTTTTTCTACGCGTACTGGAAGGTGCTCCTGGTCGTGTCGGCGGCGGCAGGCTGGGGGCGGATACCACGGGCGCCGTGGGTTGAGGAGCAATGCGGCGGCGCGTACTGGGCGATCGCGCTCTACAGCCTCTACGCCGGGCGCAAGGCCCTCGGGGAGGCCTTCCGCTCGCTATTTGGGGCGAGGGCGGACGACCGTGGCGAGCCGGTGCCGTATAGACTGGCGGCGCTGGGCCTGATCGCCGGCTTCTCCGGAACGGTCGCGTTCCTCATGGCGATCGGAGCGACGTTCGCCGGCGCGGTCGCGTGGGTCGTCATCTACCTCCTGATCTCAGTGGCCATCGCGCGGATCAGGGCGGAGCTGGGCTCGCCGGTGCACGACCTTCACGACATCGCGCCCGAGGACGTGATGATCTACGCCTTCACGACGAAGGGCCTCGGCAAGGGCACCCTCGTGTCGTACGCCTTCATGCACGGCTTCACCCGCGCGAATCGCTCGCACCCGATGCCGGTGGGGATCGAGGCGATGAAGATCGCCTCGGAGACCGGTATCAGCCAGGGAAGCATCGCGGGGGTGCTGCTGCTGACGGTGGCCGTCGCGGCGCCGGTGGGATGGTTCTTCATGCTCAACGCGGGGGCGAAGGTGGGCAGCGGCGCGATCGGCGCGGGGGTCATGCCGAACTACTCGGGCTTCGAGGCCTTCGGGCGGCTGGCGAGCTGGATGCAGGGGTCGCAGGGCACGAACTGGTACGGCCTGGGCGCGGTGACGGTAGGGCTGCTGACGACGGCGTTCCTGTGGATGATGCGCTCGCGGTTCGAATGGTGGCCGTTTCATCCGGCGGGGTACGCGGTGTCGGGCGGGTTCTCGATGGCCCTCTTCGCGCCGTCAGTGTTCACGAGCTGGCTGGCGAAGACGGTGATCCTGCGGTACGGCGGGATGACGGCGTACCGGCCGGCGAGCCGGTTCTTCGCGGGGCTGATCCTGGGGGACTTTGTTGCGGGGGCGTTCTGGGCGGTGTTCGGGGTGCTGATCAAGCGGCCGATGTACAACTTCCTGCCGTAGCGGAGAGGACATGGAGCCGAGCGCCGATGAGAGACGCGAGAGATCTGTGAGGTCGGGCGGGAGCCTGGCGTCAAAGCTACTCGTCATTATCGGCGTGGTGATAGTCGGGCTGGGCAGTCTGGTCAGTCTGTACTATGTGGTCTTCTTCATCGCATGGTCTAGGCCGGCAGACCTACGGGAGAAGCTCCGGCAGGACTCCTGCCACGAGAACCTGAAGCATCTCTCCCTCGCGCTGCTGGCGTACTCCGCGGACTACGACGGGCGCCTGCCCGAACCTGAGCAGTGGCCGACGGCGGCGCTGACGCACCTCGATCCGAAACTGGACAGGCAGGGGATCGGCAGGGAGTACACGTGCCCCAGCCAGGAACACGCGCCTCAGGTGACAGGCATACCGTGGGAGAGGGGGCAGGGGTTGAGCTATGCGATGAGCCTGGGCCTACCGCGCGGCGACCCTCGCCGAGCCCCAAAGGCGTCCGAGATACCGATGCTCTTCGACAGCGATTTGGTGCCAGTGGCAAGGCCCAGTCAGGCCGCCGCGCGCCATGGTCCCCCCGGTCGCGATAGCCTCAAACAGGCGAACTTCGCCTACCTGGACGGGCACGTGAAGTCGGTACCGTCCGACTACTTCGGCGTGCCCCCCGGGGGCAAGCCTCGCGCGCCGACCGGGGTGAGGAAAGATGGGCGCTGAGCAGCCGGCAGGCAAAACGCAGCCGATGTTCTCCTCCTGCAGCATCGTCATCTTCGTTGCGGCCATCGTGATCGTCGCCAGTATTCTTTGGCCCCGCCACCCGGACCGGGAGAAGGCGCGTCAGGTCTCATGCATATCGAACGAAAAGCAGTTGGCCCTCGGGTTGCTCGCCTATGCCAAGGACTACGACGACCGCCTGCCAATAGGTGCCGACTGGGCCGCGGCCACCATGCCGTTCGGGCGCCTCGACAGCTCGGTTTACAGATGCCCCGATGACGAGAACCCCAAGCGCGTGGCCGGCCTAGCGGGGCTGAGCTACGCCATGCCGGAGAGGCTGGGCTTCGAGAAGCTGAAGGACTGCGCGCACCCGAAGGACGCTGTGCTGGTGTTCGACTCTGACGTCGTCCCCCTCGGCTTTCCCGGAAGCGCCGCCTTCCGCCATGCCGAGGGGGCGAACTTCGCCTTCACCGACGGGCATGCGAAGTGGCTGCGGCCGGAGCGGGTCGACCAACTAATGGGTGGGAAGTAGCGGTTGTAGCCGCAGGATGAAATCCTGCGGGGGTGGGAAGGGGTGGCCTTGTCTTTCCGTCGGAAAGGATGCCACAGCACGAAGAGGCCACAGCCATCCACCCCCGCAGGTCTCGCGACCTGCGGCTACGGTGCTGCGATGGTTTGAGGTCGGCGCGGCGGGCATGAATGCCCGCCCTACAGAGAAGAGAAAGGCAAAGGCCGGCGCGGCATAAAGCCGCGCCCTACAGCAAGCAGGAAGGCCCGACAGGCTTTGCCCCGAATAACACGGCCGATGACCTCCGAGGCTGGGAACGCTCAGGCACACTCCAGCACCACGCGCGTGAAAGACCCGCACGCGTGGCGCGGGTTCACCGCTCGTGCCGTCGCCATCGCCCTCGTCCTCATCCCCATCAATATCCTCTTCATGCTCCGCGGACTCATCTGGGGTGAGAGCCGGCCAGCCACCGTCTCCCTCATCTTCAACGTCGTCCTCTCCCTGCTGCTCGTGACGCTGGTGACGCGGGCGCTGGGGCGGCTGTCACCGAAGCTTCGTCTCGCGCCCGCCGAGCTTGCCGTCATCTACGCGATGCTCACGCTCACCGGCGCGGTGTCGGGCCTCGATCAGGTGCAGACGATGGTGCCGGTCGTGGCCCACCCCTTCTATGGCGCGACGCCGGAGAACAAGTGGGACGACCTCTTCCTCAAGGACATCCCGCGATGGCTGACGGTCGACGATCCGCATGCGCTGTGGGCCTACTTCGACGCGAACCTGCCGCTCTTCGCGACGCCCTACTGGCGGCCGTGGATCCGCGTCGCCGGGGTGTGGAGCCTGTTTAGCCTGATGCTGCTGTGGACGATGCTCTGCCTCAACGTCCTCTTCCGCAAGAACTGGGTCGATGAGGCGAAGCTGAGCTTCCCGATCATCCAACTGCCGGTGGCGATCGTCGACCCCAAGAGCGGGCTGATGACCAATAAGGTCATGTGGATCGGGTTCGGGGTCGCGTTCTTCATCGACATCATCAACGGGCTGCACAAGCTCTACCCGTCGGTGCCGTCGATCCTGGGCAGCTTCTACGACCTGGGGTCCGCGGTGACGACGATGCCGTGGCAGGCGATCGGGTGGACGCCGCTGAATGTGTTCCCCTTCGTCGTGGGGCTGGCGTTCTTCATCCCCCTCGACCTCGCGTTCTCGTGCTGGTTCTTCTATGCGTACTGGAAGGTCGTGCGGATCTTCACGGCGATGGTGGGGCTGAGCCAGATCCCGCACGCGCCGTGGGCTGAGGAGCAATCGCACGCGGCGTATCAGACGCTGGCCGCGCTGTCGCTGTGGGGAAGCCGGCGGCATCTTGCGGCGGCGGTGAAGAGCGCTCTCGCCGGGCCGAGGCCGGAAGATGCCTACGAACCCCTCCCCTATCGGGTCGCGATATTCGGGGTGCTCGCGGGGTTCGTGGGGATGACGATCTTCTGCCTCGCGGCGGGGATGACCCTGGCGGCGGCCGTGGCGTTCTTGCTGCTATATCTGGGGATATCGATCGCGGTCGCGCGCATCCGGTCGGAGCTGGGCTCGCCGGTGCATGACCTGCACATGGCCGGGCCGGAGATCATGCTGACGGAAGTGCTGGGGCCGCGAGTGGTCGGCAAGAAGAACATGATCATGTTCGGCTTCTTCTGGTCGATCGACCGCGCGCATCGAAGCCATCCGATGCCGCATCAGATCGAGAGCATGAAGCTGGGCGAGCAGGCGGGCGCGGGACAACATGCCATCGCGGCGGCGCTGGGGCTGGCGGCGATCGTGGCCGTGCCGCTCGCGTGGCTGATCATGCTGGACTCGAACGCGCGGTATGGTGGGTGGAGGCAAGCGGGGAAAGGCTTCGAGGCGTTCAACCGCGTCAGCCAGTGGCTAACGTCGAGCGGGACGACCGACTGGTGGGCGGTCGGCAATCTCGGGCTTGGGGCGGCTATCACCGCGCTCCTCGCGGCGGCGCGGCTGAAGTGGGTGTGGTGGCCGCTGCATCCGGCGGGGTTCGCGGTGTCGGGATCGTGGTCGATGCAGCTCTTCGCGCCCTCGGTGTTCGTGAGCTGGGTGGCGAAGACGCTGCTGCTGCGCTACGGGGGGATGACGTCGTACCGGCCGGCGTCGATGTTCTTCCTGGGCATGATCCTCGGCGAGTTCACGGCCGGGGCGTTCTGGGGCGTGTACGGGATCTCCACGCACATGCCGATGTATAACTTCCTACCGTAGCGAAAAGCGCGGCGGGGATGATGGCCATGAAGGTGGTACGCTGCTCTCGATCCCAGCGGGAGACCGCCCCCCGTTGTCATCCTTGCGATGCGTAGCATCGCCGAGGCAGCGATGTGTGCTGCTGACGAAGGATCTCCTTCTGGCTTGTTGGAGCGCGGGGCAGGCGTCTGCCAGTATCGACAAAAGGAGATCCTTCGGTCGGCAGAAAGCGCCTCCCTCAGGATGACAGCCTAGGAGCGGGGCGATAGCGACCTATTTGTTTCATGGCCATAAGCCCGCCTCTGCACCTGCGGCGGCGGGGATGAATCCCCACCCTACAGAAAACAGGCAGCTAGAGGTATCATTACGCGACGACCATGGCTACCACAACTCTACCGGACATGACATCGCATACATCGACGGCGCGGATTGAGACGCTGCTCGGGCGCGTCTTCAAGCCTGCCGCCACCACGTCGGGCACACCGCGCGTTTACGACTGGCAAGAGCCCGGCGCCGATGCTTGGTGGGCGAGTGAGGGGCAGCATCGCTTCCTGCGCGTGGCCGCGGTCGAGGCCGAGACCTGGCGCAAGACGCGGCCCACGATCGACGACCTGCACCTCATCCTCGGCGAGCCGAGGCCGCCGCGCGTGATTAGCACCTTCTATACCTGCGGCCTGCAAGTCGACGGCGGACTGGCCGCGCATCTGCAGACCCTCCCCGAGTGCACGCCCGAGTATGCGGCGAAGCTGACTCGCATCACCGAGACGATGGGCGACGAGGTCATGTGGGGCGAGCTTGGCCGCGAGCTTTCGTCGCGCGGGCTCTCGCAATCGACGTCGCGGTTCTGGGGCGCGCAATACCAGGGGCACATGGTGTGCGACTGGCCGAGGCTGCTGCGGGAAGGGTTGGGCAAGATCGGTGAGACGGCGGAAGGTTGGGCTGCGGATCATCCGACCGAGCATGGACGAATACTCGCATCGGCGGCGCTGATTACGCTGCGAGGATTGCAGGATCACATCCGCGCGTACGCGGGGGCCGCAGGTGAGGCCAAGGCTGATGGCGCTCGGCGTGAGGAGCTGTCGCGGCTGGCGGAGATATGCGAGCACATCGCCACCGAGCCGCCGCGGACGTTTCATGAGGCGCTGCAGCTTTTCTACTTCGCCTTCCTCTACGATAGCGCCGACAACCCCGGCCGCTTCGATCAGTACATGTGGCCGTATCTGCGGGACGATCTGGCGGCGGGACGGATCACGCAGGGCGAGGCCGTCGAGCTTCTCGAAGACCTGTGGGTGCGGTTCAACGAAGTGCGCGGGTGGAACATGGCCCTCGGCGGCCAGACGCCGGAGGGCGAGGATGCGACGAACGAGCTTACCTACCTGTGCCTGGACGTGACCGAGCGGCTGCGGATGCCTGCGCCGAACGTGTCGGTGCGCGTGTTCAGCGGCAGCCCGCGGAGGCTGTGGGAGCGGGCCATCGAGACCATCGGCCGCGGCACGGGCATGCCCGCGATCTACAACGACGACGTGATCGTGCCGGCGCTCATGCGCGTCGGTGTGCGCCTCGAGGATGCGCGGACGTATGCCTTCGGGGGATGCACCGAAATCCAGATTCCGGGCAAGTCGAACCTCGGCGGCGAGGACGGCAACCTCAGCCTCGCGAAGTGCCTCGAGCTTGCGCTCAACGATGGCCGCGACATGATCAGCGGCGAGCAGATCGGCCCGAGGACCGGCGATGCGGCGGGCTTCGCGAGCTTCGACGATCTCTGGCGCGCGTACGAGGGGCAGGTGCGCGATGCGGCTGCGAAGATGGTCGCCGTGTGCAACCTCGGGCAGGTCGTGCGCAGCCGGTATGGGGCGAAGATCTTCCGCAGCGCTCTCATAGATGACTGCCTGGCGCGCGGGCTCGACCCGGATGCGGGCGGGGCGATCTACGGTCACGGCGAGGTCATGACGCTCGGCACCGCTGTGACCGCGGATTCGTTGACGGCGGTCAAGCGACTGGTTTTCGATGAACGAGCGTTCACTATGGGCGAGATCGTGGCCGCTCTCCGCGCCGACTTCGAGGGACACGAACTCCTGCGGCTGAAGCTTCTCCGCCAGCCCAAGTATGGTCAGGGCGAACTCGAGGCCGACGCCATGGCCGCACGGGTGTGCGACCACGTGTGGGGGATGCTGCAGGGCTTCCATACGCGACGCGGTGGCGGGGCTTACGGTGGCGGCGTGATCGTTCTCGGGCGCAACGTGGACTTCGGACGAATGATCGCCGCAACGCCTGATGGGCGACACGCGGGCAAGCCGGTCGAGGACAGCGTGGGACCGATGGCCGGTCGTGGGACGCAAGGCCCGACGGCTGCGCTCTCGGCGGCGGCGGGCATCAATCAGACCCTCGCGCCGATGGGCGTGCTGTGCAACCTGTCGCTCGTGCCGCAATGCTTCAGCGATGCCGAGGGGCGCGACAAGGTGATCGCCCTCGTGCAGACGTACTTCCGCCTCGGCGGGCAGCAGGTGCAGATCACCGTGGCCGACGCGGACATGCTGCGCGCCGCGCAGGATGATCCCGAGCGCTTCGCCGACCTGATGGTGCGGATCGGAGGGTACAGCGACTACTTTGTGCGCCTCGGACCGGAGTTGCAGGCGGATATCATCGAGCGCATCGCGTATCAGGTGTAAAGGCAGCAAACAAGGGCCAAAGCTGCCACCGCAGGTCCTTCGGCGACAGGGGCCGTCGCCTGGCGATGCTACGCACTGCAAGGATGACGGCGTAAGGCGGAAGGCAAAGGCCCACCGCGCGGCGGGCATAAATGCCCGCCCGGCGGACGCGAGCGCCCGCACAGCAAGCGAAAGACCGGAAGGCATAGATACACAGGAGGCGGTCTAGCTGCACGCACCGCTGGTTCTTCTCATGCTCCTCATGGCGGGTTCATCGGCCGAGGCTCCGCGTCGTGGGCAGAACCTCGTTCTCAACCCCGGTTTCGAGACGCAGGCCGGCGCACTGGCGGAGTCATGGTCGGCGGTGGGCGAGGGCTATCGCGTCGTGCAGGGCGGCGCTCATGGTGGCGACACCTCCATCTTCTGCCAGTCCGATGACCAGAAGACCACTTGCGGCGCCATGCAGGAGATCGTCTTCGACAAGCCGATCAAGCACCCGTTCATCGTCCGCGGATGGAGCCGATCTGAGAGCGCCGAGGGCGCGGACTATTGCCTCTACATGGACTGCTGGTACGACGACGACACGAACCTGTGGGGCCAGCGCGGCGACTTCACCGCCGGGACGCACGGCTGGGAGTACGTCGAGTACGTCTTCGTCCCCGAGAAGCCGATCAAGAAGATCCAGTTCTTCATCCTCTTCCGCGGGTGCAAAGGGAAGGCGTGGTTCGACGATGTCGCGCTCGAGCTTGCGCCGCTGAGGGTCGAGGGAGAGAAGACCGTCGCTGGCGCGTACGGCGGTAGCAGCATCGACTACCGGGCGCGGCTGACGTTCCCCTGCAAGTGGACGGCGACGATCGCGAAGGGCGGCGAGGCCGTCGCGTCGACGGATGGGCATGGGCAGGGAGTCGTGGTGTCGTGGGATGGCGCCGACAAAAGCGGGCGGGCGATGCCGGCCGGCGAGTACGTCTTGCGCGTCGATGCGGTGGAAGACGTGGGGGCTGAAGCCCCGGGCGAGAAGCTGTCGTACGAGCGGAAGGTGAAGACGACCGGCGGACCGATGAGGCCGTATGCGGCGTGGGTGACGAGCAGCATGGAGCGACCGCAGGTGACGTCGCTGCCCGCCGAGAGCGCGGCGGCGCCGACGGCGAAGGTGTCGCTCGCGCGGGCTGAGGATGAGAGCTTCCAGGTGCTGATGCGGCCGGCGGGAGGCAAGACCCTGACCGACTGCCGAGTGAGCGTGAGCGACCTCGCGGGGAAGGGCGGGCACAAGTTATCGAAGGATAACATCGCGTGGGAGCAGGTCGGGTACGTGATGGTCGAGCGCCTGTACGACCACCCGGCGGTGAAGGATGCGACGGCGGGATGGTGGCCCGACCCGCTGCTGCCGGTGAGCAAGTTCGATGTGCCGGCGGCGTTCACGCAGTCGCTGTGGTTCACGGTGACGGCGCCACCCGGGACGCTCGCGGGTGACTATGAGGGGCAGATCACGATCACGCCGGGCAACGCGCCGAAGCTGGTCGTGCCGATGAAGGTCACGGTGTACGACTTCGACCTGCCAATTCAGCCGCATATCAAGACGGCCTTCGCGCTGATGGACGGCTTCCTCGAGAAGATCTACGGCAAGCTCACGCCGGAGCTTAGGCAGGCGTACGGCGACTATCTGCTGCGGCATCGGCTCAACCCCGACGACATCTCGCGCACCGACCCGCCGGCGATCGATGACATCGCGCACTACAATACGCGCGGGCTCAATGCGTTCAATGTGCTCAACCTCGTCGAGCAGCGGGGCAAGAGCATCTGGGTTTGCTGGAGCCCGCTAGAGGCGTATACGCCCAGCTTCAAGGCGGCGCTCATCGACCGGCTCGACCCGTATATGGCGGAACTGAAGAGGCGGGGGCTGGCCGACAAGGCGTACGTCTACACCTTCGATGAGCGCGGGCCGGACTACTTCCCCACCATCAAGGAATACTTCGGGATGATCCACGAGCGGTACGGCCTGCCGACGCTGACGACCTCGCAGGTGCCGCAGGACCCGAAGATCATGAAGAACCTCAACGTCGACTGGGACTGCCCGCTGACGCCGGGATACGACATGGCGAAGGCCGATGAGTGCCGGAAGGCCGGGCTGCAGGTGTGGGGGTACGTGTGCTGCGGGCCGGGGTATCCGTACACGAATTGGATCGCGTGGAACCCGCTCGTCGAGGCGCGTGTAATCTGGTGGCAGGCGTTCCAGAAGAAGATGGACGGGATGCTCTACTGGGGCGTCAACATCTGGGACCGCGCGAACAACGACTACATCATCGACCCCGAGCGCGATGGGCCGAAGCTGAAATGGAGCATCGCGACGCCGGGGTGGGACACGCTCATCGGCGACGGCGACCTCCTCTATCCGGCGAAGAACGGGCCGCTGGGGTGCATCCGGCTGGAGAACATCCGCGATGGGATCGACGACTACGAATACCTGTGGATGCTGGGGCAACTCAGCGGCGGAAGGGACAAGGCGATCGAGGCGTGCCCGCCAGTGACGAACAGCATGGTCAGCTTCACGCGCGATCCGGCGGTCGTGTATGCGCAGCGGGAGAAGATCGCGCGAAGGATCGAGGCGCTGCGGAGGAAGTAGGCCAGGCGGCGCTTGACCATCCAGTCGGCCGGTAATACTATTCGCTCTCCGGCGATGGAGTTCGCCACGGGCTCGCGCCCGAGAACCGTCCTCGTGACTGATGACTCCTGCTAACTAAGGCGGCGTGACGCGCCGTAAGAGCAGGAGTGAGATCGTTGAACCAATGGTTTGTGGCCGCGGTATGGGTCGGTCTGGCCCTCCTCGCAAGCTTCATCTCCATCCGCACCGCCGTGTCCGTCGCGCTGGTCGAGATCCTCGTGGGCGTCGTCGCGGGCAACTATCTCCACATCGCGCCGACTGAGTGGATCACCTTCATCGCGGGCTTCGGCAGCATCCTCCTCACCTTCATGGCCGGCGCCGAGATTGAGCCCGACCATCTGCGCAAGTACCTCAAGGAGAGCGTGGGGATCGGGGCGCTGAGCTTCCTCATGCCCTTCCTCGGCGCGGCCGCCTTCTGCTATTGGGTCGCGCACTGGGATCCGAGGGCGGCCCTCGTCGGCGGCATCGCACTGTCCACCACGTCCGTCGCCGTCGTCTACGCGGTCATGGTCGAGACGGGGCTCAACGAGACGGGCCTCGGCAAGCTCGTCCTCGCCGCGTGCTTCATCACCGACCTCGGCACGGTCCTGGCCCTCGGCGTGTTCTTCGCCAACTTCAACGGATGGCTGGTGCTCTTCATCGCCGTCACGGCGCTGGTGCTCGTGCTGGCTCCGTGGGCGACGAGGCGCATCCTTCGCCGCTACTCGGGCCACGTCTCGGAGCCGGCGATCAAGCTCATCTTCCTGCTGCTCTTCGGCCTCGGCGGCCTGGCGATGATGTCCAACAGCGAGCCCGTGCTGCCAGCGTATCTGCTGGGGCTGGCTGTGGCGAGAGTGTTCGGGGAGAACCGCGACCTGGTGCGACGCCTGCGCACGACGGTCTTCGCCTTCCTCACGCCGTTCTACTTCCTGCGCGCGGGATCCTTCGTCTCGCTGTCGGCGGTGTGGGCGGGGGTGGGCCTGATCGCGCTGCTGCTGCTGGTGAAGGTGGTCTGCAAGTTCGTCGGCGTGTGGCCGCTGGCGCGGGTGTTTTACATGCGNNCTTCGGGACGATCTCGGCGCTCTTCGGCCTCAACCATCACCTCATCACGCAGGAGCAGTACACTATCCTGGTGACGACCGTGATCGCCAGCGCGGTCGTGCCGACTCTCATCGCGCAGGCCAAGTTCCGGCCCACCCGGGAAGAGGCGGTGTCGTTTCTCGCTGTCGAGCCTGTGGGGGCCGTGGAAACGGAGGAAGGACATGTTTAGGAAAATCCTAGTGGCCAATGATGGGTCGGACCATGCGCGGAAGGCCGTCGTCGCAGCTATCGACCTCGCGGCGACGTATGGGGCGGAGCTGCACTCGATCTCGGTCGAGGAAGGGCTGCCGAAATATGCCGGCACGATCGATGAGGTGGACGAGATCAAGCGGCAGCTGAACGGGGCCATGCGCGCGGTCAACGAGGACGCGGCGGCGCTGGCTCGCGAGAGCGGGGTGGAGCTGCAGTGGGAAGTCGTGCCGGGCCACGAGGTCGAGGTCATCGTCACGAAGTGCAAAGAGGGTGGCTACGACCTCCTCGTGATCGGCTTCATGGGACACTCGGCGGTCTTCGGGCGCATCTGGGGAAGCACGTCGCAGAACATCACGCGCCTCGCCCCGTGTAGCGTCCTAATCGTCAAGTAGGCGTCACCGCCGGCCGAGGCGCGACAGGGCAGTGTAGTCGCGGTCTTTCAGACCGCGGGGGTGGGCGGGCTGTGGTGCTCTTCCGACGAGCGGGCCAACCCCAAGACCTGAAGGCCCACCACGTGGCCACAGC
>PMZA01000450.1 GCA_003170595.1 Armatimonadota bacterium | reverse complement strand
GCGCGGCTGTGGGTGCTCGGTGGGCCTCGCCTTTCTAGTGCCGGTCGGGCGGAGGGACGAGGCCCTCGGATACGGCGATGGCCGCGGCATGAGCCTTGTCGCGGGCGCCGAGCTTGCGGGCCGCGCCACTGGCGACCTGCTTGACCTGGCTCGTGCTCACGAAAAGCTGGCGGGCGATCTCCTCGTAAGTGGCTCCCTGAACGGTGAGCCTGAGGACCTCGACCTCGCGGTCGGTCAGGTCGAAGCGCTTGATGGCTTCGGCCATGTGATCGGCGTTCTGGCCGAGGCCGCCGCCGGCGATGCGCTCCATCGTGCGGCGGGCGATAAGGGGCGAGAGCCAGCCGCCGCCGGTGGAGGCGACCTTGATGGCGTTGATGAGTTCCTGGGGACCGCTGGCCTTGAGAACGTAGCCGCTGGCGCCAGCGCGGGCGGCCTCTTCGAGCATGCGCTCGTCCTCGTGCATGGTCAGCACGACGACCACGGCATCGGGGCAGGTCTGACGGGCGATGCGGCTGCCTTCGAGGCCGTCGGGCTTGCCTGCCCCAAGCGAGATGTCCATGAGGATAACGTCGGGTACGCTCTCGCGAAGCTTCTCCGCCAGTCCGTTGATGTCGCCGGCTTCGCCGACGACCTCGATGGTTTCCTCCTCGCTCAGGAGAGCCTGGAGGCTGGAGCGAAGCAGTTCATGATCGTCCACGATAAACACGCGTATGTTGCGGTCACCCTTCTTCATGGTCTTAGCTCCGCAGCGGTACTGAGACTGTAACGTGAGTGCCCTGGCCCGGCGCGCTGTCGATGGCCAGCGTACCGCCAATCAACTCGGCCCGTTCTCGCATACATAGTAACCCGTAATGCTCGGGGTCGACTACCGTGCCAAAGTAAAGGGCGGCGTCAAAACCCGACCCGTCGTCGCAGATCGACAGGTGGGCCTCGCCGTCGGCAACATCCAGAACGACCTCGGTCGTCTGGGCCTTCGAATGGCGAAGAGCGTTCCAGATCGCCTCCTGGGCGATGCGGAAGAGGGCCACCTGCTCCTCCTCGGAGAGGCGGCGGGAATCGCCTACGCCGCGAACGACGATGCGGGAGCCCTCGGCGGGCTGGATGCGCGTGGCGTAATCCTCAAGGGCTACGCGCAGGCCGAAACGATCCAGAGCCGTCGGGCGCAGGTCAAAGATGATGTCGCGGACGTGGCGCAGGGTGTACTGGATCAACTGGGCGATCTCGTCGAGTTCGAGGGTGGCCTGGGCCGGGTCCTTCTCGATGACGCGAAGGGCAGTCTCGGTCCGGAAAGCGGCGGCGGCGAGAGCCTGGGAGAGGACGTCGTGGACGTCGCGGGCAATGCGGCGCCGCTCCTCCTCCTGGGCGAGGAGAAGGCGCTTGTAGATGGCGCCGATCTGGTCCTGCTGCTGGCGCATCCGCTCCTCGATCTGGGCGACGAAGCTCCAGGGACTATGGCCGAGGACTTTGCGAAGAGCCTCCAAGAGAGCCAGGCGAAGGCGCTCGCCATCGAGGGCGGTCATGGAGGCGGGCAGCGAACGATGGGCGGCCTGCCAGAGGTCGTTGGCGAGCATGTAGTAGAGGCGATAGCCGGTGACCATCCAGGCGTCCCGGGCGGCATCCTCGGGGACGTCGCCGCCTAGGATGCCAACGCCCCGCTGCTCGGCGGGCGTCTGCGGGACGAAGGGGTCCGAGCGCAGGCGTGGCGGAAGGCACTGGAGGATGTGGCGGCCTTCCAACTCGAGGCGGGCAAGGGTGAGATGGTAGGGACGCCAGTTGCCCTCGGCCACGATCTCGCGGGCTTCGGTTAGCCAGGTCCTGAGTATTCTGTCGGAGTTGGCCTCAACAGCGTTGGCAAGTAAGTCGAGGCCCGAGCTGTCCCCGATCGACGGCATGTCTGAGCGGTCGCTCATCACGGGCATATGGGACACCGGCCCTGAGGAATACTGGACCCCTACATTATTGGCTCCGGCGGCCGATAAGTAAAGAGGTACCTTGCCGCGACGCCCTCTCGGAAACGGGGACGGGCGGTGACTATCGTTCGCTCCAGCGCCCCGACGTGCTCGGAGATAGGTCGATAGTGCCGGGTGTAGCACTAAGGTTATCGCCTCCGGAGGACGGGCGCGCCGCGTTGGCGTGCCCCCCTTACCTGAAGGCGCCTCGCAGTCCGCAGCCTCAAGTGAGTCACAAGACGGCGGGAATAACCGTGGCTCCATGGGCTTGAGCCCCTTCGGACCGCCGTCCGACACGATAGTACCAGAGGACAATTCGCGTGGGCCTAGGTAGCGATACTCAGACTTTCCGGGTCCACAAGTTTGCCCCATGGACAAGCTCCCGTGCGACCGGGCGCGAGTAATCTTACCAAACGCGTGCCACGTTCGGAGGCAGTAAACCATGGCTGTCATCTTCAGAACCGATCCAGGATCAGGCTCAAGCGCCGCATGGACGCCCGACCGGTCGACCTTCGCCGGACCGGACGCGGCATGGTGGACGCCGGAGCCAGAACTGGCACCGGCCGGCGAGCGGCAGATCAGCGATCTTCTCTCCCAGGCTGTGAGCATGACCCAGCCCTGGTGGTACGAGAAGGGCGTGCGGATAGACCTCCAGCCGGGGTGCACCGAGCCCCTGGCGTGGTCCAGCCGCCGGCTGGTGTGGTGCATGGTGAACCTGCTCCTGGGGTACGTGAAGACCCTGGACAGGGGTGAGGTGCTGCGGGTGACCACGTGGCAGGAAGGCGACTGCGTGCGCCTGCACTTCGGGTGGGAGGCGCGTCCCTCTATCGGCCCCAGGCGATCGCGGCAGGATGAGGGGCTGGGATCCTTCTGGAACCGGGCGCAGGACTTCGCCCGGTCGGTCAGCGCCGACCTGCAGATGGCAGCTTCCCAGCTGTCGGCAGACCTGCGCGTTCCAATCCGCGTCTAGGCGCTATTGTCCAGGTACCCCCTCCCCGCCGAAGCGGACCGAAGGTCCGCAAAGAGAGCCGGCAGGCTAACGCTTGCCGGCTCCCTCCGTTTCAGGCTCCGTGTTC
>PMZA01000199.1:11822-12116 GCA_003170595.1 Armatimonadota bacterium | reverse complement strand
TGCCGGCGCGGATTTCCATGATGGCGTTGCGATCTTCCATCGGATCGCGCGGGACAAGCTGGAGGAGGAGGGCGTCGTGAAGCTCGACGGCGCGGGCGGCGTTGCGTTCGGCCTCGGCCTGGACGAACTCGCGCATCTCGGCATCCTCGGCGTCGGCGAGCATGGCCTCGGCTTCGGCGGCGTCGGTGAGCGCCTTCTGGTACTCGCGGAAGAGGTTGACGGTCTCCTCGAGTTCGGCGCGCTGGCGGCCGATCGAGCGCAGGCGGTCGGGATCGCGGAGGACCGCCGGGTCCG
>PMZA01000199.1:0-11814 GCA_003170595.1 Armatimonadota bacterium | reverse complement strand
GACCCCACTGCGCACCTGTGGTGCACTTCGCCGCCTGCGGCGGCTGGCTCGCGATATGACTCACTCGCCTGCGAGACGATGCGCCGCGAACGAAGGGTCAGCGCCATCGAGAAGTCACGAGAGTGGCGCGTCTTCCGGAGCGGGCGTTGCTTCAACCGATGCCGGAACTCCTTCGGGCGCCGTCGACTGCACGGGCGTCCAGATGTCGGCCGGTTCGAGATCCGCGGGCAGCGGCACATCCGGCGCCACAGCGGCCAGGGCGTAGATCGCTATCTCGGCCTGGTCGCGAGTGTGGTGGCGAGTCGTAAGCAACTCGACAGCCATCCCCGGCGCAGCCATGATCCTCGCGAAGAGACCGTCGCGGTGACGGCCCGCGTAGTAGATCGCCTCGTAGGCCAGAGCCGCCACGACCGGCAGGATGGCGATGCGCAGAATCACGCGTATCCACAGGGCCGGCCAGCCGAGGAAGCAGTTGACCACCAATTTGACGAAGACCACAGTGAGAAGAAAGCTCGTGCCGCAGCGCGGATGGAGCACGCTGTGGCGCATGACATTGTCGACGGTGACGGGCTCGCCGGCCTCGTAGCAGTTGATGGTCGCATGCTCGGCGCCGTGGTACTGGAAGACACGGCGGATGTCGGGCATGAAGCCGACGCCGCCGATGTAGAGGAGAATGATGACGAGGCGGACGCCGCCCTCGATGGCGTTCTTGACGATGGAGCCCTGGACGTCGTGAGGAGCGACCGGGGCATGCACGCCGACGATCCAGCCGGTCACGACGGTCGGAAAGATGAAGAAGAGGCCGATGCCGAGGGCAGCCGCGAGGACACCGCTGAGGGCGCCGATGGTCGAGGACTTGGGGCGCTTGGCTCCCTCGGGCAGGGCGTCGTCCATCGCCATCGTGGCCGACGCCTGGAGGCTGTACCAGCCCATGCCGAGGGACTCATAGATGCCGACGCAGCCTCGGATGAGAGGCCGGCGGGCCCAGACATACTTGCGGCCGAGGGCAACCTCTTCGCGGATGAAGAGGTTGACGCGGCCACTGGCCCGACGCACAGCGACGGCCCAGCGTTCGGGGGCACGCATCATGACGCCCTCGATAACCGCCTGGCCGCCGTAGAAGTGCTGGTGCTCGTCAGCCACGCGCGCTCACCTGGACCGCGGGGAAGACCGGCAGGAGACTACTCAGCAGCGGGCTTCGCCTTCTTGCCCGGTGCCTTGTAGCGATCCTCAAGGCCGTAGCGGCGGATGAACCGCTCGACGCGACCCTCGGTGTCGATCATCTTCTGCTGGCCGGTGAAGAACGGGTGGCACTTGCTGCAGATCTCAGTCTTCAAGATGGGCTTGGTAGAGCGCGTCTTGAAGGTTTCGCCGCAGGCGCAGCTTGCCGTTGCTTCAACGTATTCTGGATGCAGACCCTTTTTCATATCTAACACCTCGAAAGCAACGCGGCCGAAGATGCCGACCGCGCGGGAGTCGTCCCTGGAATGGCGATAGATAGTAGCATACCCAGAAGGGGGCCGCAATAGCCACCCGGGCGGTGAATCAGGCGAAGACTAGATCCTTCGGGAGCAACGCTTCGCGTTGCTCGGGCAACACAGAGCGTTGCCTCCTCAGGATGACAAGCTCTGAAGCGCCCCGACGCGTTCTCAGGTTAGCACAGCGGGATCGAGAGCGACAGGGCCGACGCCGGCGGGAGCGTTATGGTAAAGGCCTCCCCGCCGGCGAGGATCTCCATCTCGCGCGGTTTCACGGCATCCGGCGCGTCGAAGGTGTTGTGATCGCGGACGTCGGGAGAAGTGAGAAGGAGACCGGTCGCGCCCGTGGCGGCTGAGGCTCCGACGAGAGAGACCTCGAGCGTGACCTCCTCGGTGAGGTGGATGTTCGCGAGAGTGAGGACGAGTTTATCCCCGTCGGGTGAGACGGACGCCGAGGCATCGACCAGCGGGACCTCGCGGCCAGCGACATCCTTGATCGTCGGGGCATCGACATCGGCGGCAAGGCCGGTGGCGCCCATGTGGTCGCGGAACATCCAGTAGGCCCAGTAGGTCGGCGTGCGGACCATCTGCGAGCCCTGGGTGAGGAGGACGGACTGGAGGACGTTGATCGTCTGCGCCATGTTCGTCATGACCAGGCGCTCGCAGTGGCGGTTGAACATGTTCAGCGCGCAGACCGTGTAGAGGGCATCGCGGAGGGCGTTCTGCTGATAGAGGCCGGAGGGGACGTTGGCCTCGGGGTACCAGGTGCCCCACTCGTCGACGACGAGGTTGAGGCGGTGGCCGAAGGTCGAGTAGTAGCGGAGGAGATGGCAGGCGCGGTCGACGGCCTCGTTCATGCCGAGGACCTCGCCCATGAGGCGGTAGTGATCGTCGTCGGAGAAGGTCGTGGCGGAGGGTGAGAAACCGCCGACGTAGAGGTGGATGCTGAAGCCGTCGAGGAGGTGGAGGGCACCGTTCATGTGGCGGAAGAACTCGGCGTTGTAATCGCCGAAGAGGCCGGCGGCGACGAGGAAGAGGCCGCCGTCGAGGGTGGCGTCCATGGCGCGGATGTAGGTGGCGTACTTGCGGTACTCGAAGGCGTACTGCTCGGGCGTCATGTTGCCGCCGCAGCCGTAGTTCTCGTTGCCGATGCCCCAGTAGCGGACGCCGTAGGGCGCGCTGTGGCCGTTGTCGCGGCGGAGGCGAGCGTTGTACGTGTCCTGCGCGGAGTTGCAGTACTCGACCCAGCCGAGGGCCTCTTCGACGGTGCCGGAGCCAACGTTAGTGCAGACGTAGGGCGCGCAGCCGATGGTCGAGCAGGCGCGAAGGAACTCGTCGGTGCCGAACTCGTTGGGCTCGGGCCGATCCCACCAGAGGTTGTGGCCCGGGCGGCGCTGATCTTCGGGACCGACGCCCCACTGCCAGTGGTAGTTGTCGGCGAAGCATCCACCCGGCCAGCGGAGGATGGGCAGCTTGAGGTCGCGGAGGGCGGAAGTGGTGTCGAGGCGGAGGCCGTTGTCGTTGGGCGTGGTCGACTTCGGGCCGACCCAGAGACCGCCGTAGATGCAGCGGCCGAGGTGCTCGGCGAAGTTGCCGTACATGTTGGGGTTGATCGTGCCCAACTTCTGAGTCGCGTTGACGCGAAGCTTAGCTTCCATGCGGGAGGCCCTCCCGAGGCGGTGATGTGGGCGGCGGTTTCTGCGGCGCGCCCCGGAGTCCTCCCCCGGCATGGCCGAGGCGCGCCCCAAGTCCTAGGCCAGGGGTGGAGCTGCGCTGGGCACTACCTCAAGGTAGGCGTGGAACGGGGGGTTAATCCGGTACCTTCGTTCGCCACCGCGGTCTTCCACCAACTTCCGAGCCATGACCTCGGCTTTCTGGAGCTCGTCCTCGTCCTCCACGAAGGCAAACTCTGCGTTCCTCA
Organism: Armatimonadota bacterium; assembly: GCA_003170595.1. Classification (GTDB taxonomy): domain Bacteria; phylum Armatimonadota; class Zipacnadia; order Zipacnadales; family FEN-943; genus FEN-943. The sequence goes on along the minus strand of PMZA01000199.1, from coordinate 8,415 downwards.
CTTCCAGTCCAAGGAAGGAGAGACCGCAGAGGTGCCTGAGCGCCTGGTGCTGGTCCGACGTCGCAACGCCCGCCTTTGCCAGCGAGGAAAGAACTTCGTCCTCGTGCAGGACCTCCGGAGCGCCAAGAAACTCATAGAGAATGGACTCGAGTCCCGGGGTGACAATGCCGTTCTCGACCTGTAGAGTCTCGAAGGCAAACTGCGAGTACTGTTTCTCGGCCTCAGTGACGTCCTCCTCCGTGACCCTCGAGTGCTTCCTATTGACGGCTGCCGCGATCGCTGCGTTGCAGAGGAAGACGATATCCCTCGGCCGCGGCAGCACCCGTCGGGCCAGGTACCCTCTCATCTCAACGCCCCCGAAGTTCGGCGAGAATACGTCCGTCCACAGCTTGGGACCGTCCTCCGGGGCGCCCCCGGCGGCCCCGAAGCGCTCCTCCACTACGCGGAGCAGCAGCTCGCGGTCGCTCCACACTATCCTGCAGTGGAAAAGCTTATCCGGCTCGCGCGCCTCGCGCATTACGCGAGCGAAGATGTCGCTCCGCAGGAATATTGTCAGACTCAGCCGCACGGGTTCACGCCAGCGATCGGCTTTGCCGAACTCGCGCTCCATGTCCCTGGCGGCGCTGAGCAGGCCAAACAGCACCTCGGAGAGGGCAGAGATATCCACGCCTTTGTCCCAGGCCTTGTCCAGATTGTCCATCAGGAGAGCCACCCGACGGCGTGACGAGAGCAGCCTGCCCAAGAGAGCGCGCAACTCGAGAAGTGTCCCATCATGGAGCTGCTCCGAGATCGCGCCCCTGAAGGTGTCGATGCGGTCGACAGGGCCGATCTGAGTAAGGTCGTCGACGGCCCGCTCAAGGCGGACGGCCAGGTCCTGGCCGATCCAGCCGCGGTCAGACAGGAGCCGGATGAGCTGGTCCTCGTCGGAGTCAGGCATGACGGGCGCGGCTCCGCTCGCGACCCTGTCCTGGACCTCCCGGGCGTACGCGTTGGCGACCTCGGTGCAGAGCAGGAACTTCCAGAGCGCCTGTGATAGATAGCCCTTTTCATCGCGCTCCCGGCACCGCGACACCAGCCGCAGCAGACCGTGGAGTTCGTAGTCAGCCGGTCTGACGACACAGACGAGGTTGCGGGGGTCTCCGCCGAGCCGCGATGCGACCATCTGAAGGTTAGCCGTCTTGCCAGCGCCCTTCCTGCCGACAAAGAGCATGTGGCGCCCTTCGAGGGCCTCCTGGAACGCAGCCGTCTCAACGAAGTACGAGCTAAGGTCCCCTGCCTCGTTCTCGGCCAGGTGCTCGCCCAAGTGCACATACTGCAGCTGCCTCAGGTGCGTGACAAGCTTCAGGACCGCGAAGCGGCTATCCGCGGCGTCGTCGCGGTGGGGCGCCGCACGAAGGTCCGCAAGCCAGTTGGCAGCAGTGGCAGCGCAGTGCCGAGCGTCGGGATACGTGCAGAGAAGGTCTCGGTAGTCCAGCGGGGCCTCGTAGGACTGGTCCGCCACCATGAGCAGCGGACGGCCCATCCCGTGAGCGATCCCTGCGACCAGAGCGTAGCGTGCGTTATGTACGAGGGCGCCCTCCCGATCGGGCTCGCACAGGTGCATGAGGACGCCAAGCGACGAGAACACGTTCCGTCCATACCATGCTAGCGTCTGGACTCTGGATTCGGTCGGGTCATCGACGACGACTCCTAGACCAGCTGCGTCCACGGCACGGGACAGATGCACACAGGCCTCCGTCCGGACCCTGTGCTTCATGTAGAGGAGGGGGTGTTCAGCAGTCACTGCTAGCTGCGGTTCTATCGCGTTCCGCAGGACAGTATTGCTCAGGTCGACCCATGGCTGCTCCTGCAGGAAGGACCTCTCGATGTCGAGCGAGCTATGGTACTTGGCGTAGCCCACTGTTGTCAGAATCCTGAGCTGCTCGAAGGCCTGCGATGATGCTGCGAGGCTTGGGTCGAGGACAAGCCAGACTCGCTTCCCCACGGCTATCGCGTAGCCGAGCTCGAACATCACGTTGGGGTTGACGCCCGTGAGGTCGGCGCAGAAGAGTTGGGCGTCGTCGATCGCGCTACAGATCGCGTCGACGACGAACTTGCCGCCGACACTGCACTCTTCCCAGCCGCGTAGGTGCGCCGTGCTGCCCGCGTTGATACGCTCGATCGCGCCGAGGACTGCATCGCGCGTCGAACTGGGGCGGGACGGATACGCGAAGAACCCTCTGAGTTGGGTACTCACTCGGCCTCCCTCCCGGCGACCAGACTGCAGGAGTCCTCTCCTACTCGCCTATGCATAGCTTCGCCAAGTCCAGGGGTAATCCTCTGGGGCACGACGGCTGGAGAAGGCGGAGGGCCCTGGTTGTGGAAGGAGGCAGACGGGAGCGTGATCGTCATGAGAACCGTGGCCGTGATGCTCTGTGCGTTGATGATGGCGGCGTATGCCGTGGCCGCTGACAACATGCTGACCAACGGCGGCTTCGAGATCGAGACCACCGGCACCGGCATGGCCGATGGCTGGATGTTCCAGGGCGATAGCGGCGTCGAGGCCGTGTGGTCACGCGATGCGGGCGTCGAGGGCAAGTACTCGCAGAAGCTCGAGTGCACGTCCTTCGTCGAGAGCGGGCCGGCCAGCCACGCCATGCTCGCCCAGTACGATAGCTTCGCGCTCGAGCAGGGCAAATGGTACCGGATCAGCCTGTGGGTCAAGGGCGAGAAGATCCCCGCGAGGGCGGTGGCGATCGCGATCTCCAACACCGAGAAGTGGGATAACTGCGGGCTGCAAGGCGACCTGCGGGTCGGGCCGACGTGGCAGAAGCACGAGATCGTCTTCCAGGCGACGCAGACGCTATCGAAGCACCTGCGCCTGCAGATCTGGTTCACGAGCACAGGGACGCTGTGGGTGGATGACGTGCGGCTGGAGCCCTCGGAGCCGATCGTGCGGAGGATGACTGAGGCGCTCGCCGATGTGGGCGGGAAGAACCTGGTGCCCAATGGGAGCTTCGAAGCCGGGACGAGCGGGTGGGGTAGCATCACGGAGATCCCCGGCTGGGGCGGGAACATGAATACCCTCCTCGGCGAGGTGGACCCGACGGCGGCGCGCGTGGGCGGGAGCAGCTTCAAGATCGCCGTCGACCGCAAGACCGCGCCGGTCTACTACTTCGACTACTACCCGATGTACCGCACGCCGGTGCTGGCGCCGATGCTGGCGAACCGCGGGTGGATAGCGGTGAAGCCGGGCGAGGACTACACGATGTCGGCGTACGTGAAGGCGGTTCCGGCAGGGACGCCGTGCGCGATGGTCGTCTATCAGGCCTTCGGTGGGACGATGCGGAAGGACTTCGCAGCGAGGGCAGACTGGCAACGCGTGAGCTTCACCTTCAAGCCGGGAGTCGACCAGATCTTCGTCGGGGCTGGGCCCGATCTGACGAAGTCGGACCTGCCGCGGGCGACGATGTGGATCGATGGCGTGCAGCTTGAGCGCGGGGCGACGGCGACGGACTATGAGGCGCGGGCGCAGGTCGAGGTCGGGCTCGAATGGGAGAAGACGGGACATCTGTTCGCGAAGCCTGAGGATGCCCGGGCGATCATCACGGCGTTCAACGCGGGTGCGCACGCGAAGGACATCGTCGTGCGGACGAAGATCACGGACTTCTTCGACCGCGAGACCGATGGACCGACGGTGACGTTCAGCCTCGGCGCGGGGAAGGCGGCGCGGAAGGCCGTGGGCCTCGGGGTGAAGAGCAAGGGCGCGTTCCGAGTGGCGCTGACATGCGAGGGAGCGACAGTCATCCCGGCGCGGCCGGAGCGGTTCGCGGTGATCCAGCCGTGCACCGATCGCGACGGCATCTTCGGGATGAACCACGCGTACCCGTGGTCGGCGATGAACCTGCTAAGCAAGCAGATCGGGCTGACCTGGTTCCGCGACTGGTCGCTGAAGTGGCAGGACGTCGAGCCGGAGAAGGGCAAGTTCGAATTCGCGGAGGCTGACGAGCAGATCGATCGCGTGCTCAAGGATGGGCTCAACGTGATCGGGCTGCTGCCCTTCCCATCGAATGACTGGGCGTCGAGCGCGCCGGCCGAAGTGCCGCCGAAGGGTGAGCCGGGATCTGGCAAGTGGCGGGGTGTGTACATGCCGCGCGACCTGGGCGAGTTTCAAGATTACGTGCGCACGACGGTCAAGCACTACCATGGGCGGCTCAACGTGTGGGAGATCATGAACGAGCCGGTGTACACCGAGTACGCGCTGCAGCGGAGCCTCGGGTATACGGTGGCTGACTATGCGAAGCTGCTGGAGGCCGGGTACAAGGCGGTGAAGGAAGCTGACCCGAAGGCGTTCGTCGTGGGCGGCATAGCGGGTGGGCCGACCAACGGGACGGCGGACTTCCTCGCGGCGGGCGGGCTGAAGTGGGTCGATGCGATCAACCTCCACCCCTACCCTGGGACGTCGCGGCCGGAGGCGTATCTGCCCGGGCTGGACGAGCTTGATGCGGGGGTGGTGAAGGCGGGCGGCCGCAAGCCGATCTGGGTCACCGAGGGCGCGTACTATGCCGACGATGATCCGCCGGTCTCGGGGCCATCGGCCGGTGGGTGGATGGCCCTGTGCGAGAGTGAGCGGGAGTGCGGGGCGCTGCAGGCGCGGCTCGATCTGCTGCTCATCACCTACGGCGCGCGTAAGATCATCTATCATTCGGGCACGCCGGGCCAGCTCAACAACGAAGAGATCGCGAGCGTGTTCTTCGAATGGGATGGCGCGCCGCGGAAGATGGTCGCGACGCAGGCGGCGCTGACGGCGCTGATCGGGCCTGACGTGAAGCCGCTGGGGTCGATGAGTGAGGCGGTTCGGGCGTATGGATTCCAGTCGCGCGGGAAGACGGTGGTGGCGGTGTGGGATGATGGCGATGACGGCTTTGTTCTGCGGCCGGGACAGGGGGCGCGGCTGCTCGACCTCCTCGGCAACGAAGCGAAGGCGGGCGTCGCGATCGGAGAGGAGCCGTGGTATGTGGTGATCGATGGCGCGGTTGATGGGGCGAAGCTGAAGGCGATGACGGCGGCGTGGATTGTGCGCAAGTGAACCGGGAGGAGATCGCAGACGATGTCGACGAAAGCGATGGGCTACGAGACGTGGGTTTGGATTGAGCTGATCGGGTTCGACAACACGCTACCGGACTTCGGCGTGCAGGCCTACCTCGACAACGCGGGGATAGTGCCGGATGCGGCGTCGCTATTCGTGTTCAACCCCGAGTTCGTCCATACGCACAACGGGATGGACGAGGACCGGGTGCTGCCCTTCGATTGCTCGACGTACGGAGGGCATCTTCACGGCTTCGAGCGCGACCGGCAGGACTGGACGAAGTTCCAGGTCAAGAGCCTCGTCGATGAGCTTCACAAGCATGGGGTCGAGGCGTGGTTCTCGGTGATGGACATCTTCGCGGCGCAGGAATGGGTCGCCGATCATCCGGAGGTCCTGCACGTCAACCGCGACGGGCAGCGGATGGGGTCGGTGTGCGGGTGGAAGCACCTCAGCGACGGGACGTGGTACGAGGACTTCTTCGCGCGACAAGTGGGGCGCGTGCTGGCTGACTACGGGTTCGACGGATTCCATCAGGCGGACGGGTACTGTCATCCGCGGCTGCCGCTGCATCAGGGCGACTTCTCGGACGACATGATCGGGCAGTTCGTCGAGGCGACGGAGATGACGTTGCCGGATGGGATGGGCGAGGTGTCGGGTGATGCGGCGGAGGTCATCGGCGCGCGGGCGGATTGGATATGGCGTCACGCGCGGCGCGAGTGGATCGACTTCTATTGCGAGCGATTCGCGAGGTTCTGCAGCAAGGTCGCCGACGCGGTGCATGCGGAGGGCAAGCGGGTCATCCTCAACAATGCGCTGACGCGCGACCCGTTTCAGGCGCGGTACCGGTATGGGGTCGACTATGCGCAACTCAAGCAGGCGGGGATCGACGGGCTCATCATCGAGATGGTCGCGCCGGGGGTGGCGCTCGGGGCGGAGGGCGGCGTGGAGGCCAATCCACACTACGACTTTCAGGCGATGCTGCTGACCATCAAGGCGCACGTGGGCGACCTGACGCTGCGATGCCTCAATGGCGTGCATGACGTCAACGAGCAGTGGGACGTGCTGCGGCATGGGGCGACGAGGCTGGAGAGGGAGATCCACAGCCAGAGCAATGAGTATCTGATGCGGGCGGACGGGACGATGGAGCGGTGCTCGGTTGGGGCGGTCGTGTGCCTGGCGGATGGGCTGCAGAGGCATGAGTGGCAGTGGCTGACGGACTGGTGGGGGCTGGCCTTCGAGGAGACGCCCAAGCGGGTCGTCGGCGCGACGTTGGTGTGGTCGGAGAAGGCGCTGGAGGGCCAGCTCGATGAGTACCTGAAGACGCGCCGATTCACGACGCACAAGCTGCTGTATGAGTTAACGTCGAGGGGCGCGCCGGTGAACTGCACGGTCGATGTGAAAGACCTGGGCGCGGTTGAGGGGCCGATACTCGTGCTCAATCCGCAGCTAATGCCGGAGGATGAAAGGGCGGCGGTGATGGCGTACCAGGGCGGGCCGGTCGTGGTGATCGGCGAGAAGGTAGAGGGGGCGGGGAAGGCGGACGTCGAGTTCGACGATGTATACGCGCCCGGGCAACTGTGGTGCGGGGTGTATGGGGCGACCGGGGACTACGGGAAGGGCATCGTGGGCGATGGCGAGGAGATCATCCCGGACGATCTGATGGACGCGGACGAGCCGCCGTTCTACATGCGCGAACTCTACTTCCGCAAGGTGTCGGACAGCTTCCTGGCGGAGTGTGCGCGGGCGATAGCGGACGTGGCGGGGGCGGTGAAGGTGCTCGTGCGGCCCGACGCGATACGAGTGCAGGCGATGGAGATGGCGGATGGGCGAGTGAGGCTGATGGTGGCGAACGATAGCCACTACTACGTGGTGACGCAGCTAGATGTGCGGAGGGAGATTGAGAGCGTGAAGGTGAAGGGCGCGTATCCGAGGGTGGATCCGGTGGGTGATGGGGAGAAGTTCTGGGTGAAGGTGCCGGGGAAGGGGATCGTGGTGTTGGATGTCTGTCTGAAGCACTGACCACGCGGTCACAACTCACTCAGGCGCTCGAGGAACTCCTCTCTCGTCTTGCCGGCTTCTCTAATGATGTCGCGGAGCAGCTGCCCCTGGAACTCCCCGTACGCGGGCACGGTCGTGACGCGTTCGGGTCTCTCGGGGTCGCGATAGGTCTCGGTGTGGCTGCCGCCGCGCTTTCGTACGACTGGTTCCAGGCCGTTGTGTCGGAGCACGGCCACCAGGTCCCTGCGCTTTACGGGGTGCAATCTAGACAACGGGCCTCTACATCCTTCTCCGGGATTGTCAGTCCATTCTCCGCGAAGGCCCCCATCATCTCGGCGACGGCCTCGCGCAGCGCGACCAGAGCGGCCTCGCTCGTGGCCTCGGCCACGGTAACGTGTAGGGTGGGGCAGGTCGCGACGAACTGCCCGATCGGGTCGTGCAGGACCGCGACCGCGTAGCCGCCGAGAAGGTAGAGTTCTTGCTCCGCTATTGCGTCCTCAAGCAACTCCAACTCGCGCTCAAGCTCCGCAATTCGGGACGTCTGCCGAACATCAGCGCCGGCCACAGTCATCACCGCCTGCGGAAGGCATTTCTCAGGACCAAGTCCCACTCTCCTTATACCCCTGCCGAGCGGGGGGACGCAACGGGCCGGAGGGGGTGCCTCCGGCCCGCTTTGCGTTCGAGTGAACGATCGTTCAGAGGACTTCGGACATGCGGACGACCTTGCCGCCCTCTTCCGCCGACTTGTTGAAAGCCACGCTCACCGCGAGGCTCTTGTAGGCGTCGGCGTAGTCGGACTGGATCACCGAGCGGTCGCCGGTCTTGACGGCCTGAATGAAGGCAACGTCCTCGCCCGCGTAGCCGTCCTTCTCGCAGTTGTACTCGCCGCTCTCGGCCTCGCAGTTCCACGTGAGGTTGCCGCCCTCGACCTTGAGGGTGTGGCCGTGAGCCATGACGCGGACGCCACTGGAACCCCAGCCCTTCAGGAAGCAGGTGTTCGTGATGCTGCCCACGGCGCCGCTCTCGAAGATGACGTTGCCGGTGCCGACATCGGGGACGTCGAGATCGGGGAAGTCGAGGCGTGCCGCGCGGAGGGCGTAGAAGGCTGAGACGGCCACGACGTCGCCAGCCAGGTAGCGGGCCATGTCGACGATGTGAGTGGTCTGCTCGACCATCTGGCCGCCGGATTGGGCCATGATGCGCCACCACGGGGCGCCGGGCGTGCCGGTCCAGAACCAGCCGGAGACGAGGCCGATGGTCTTGTCGGCGAGCATGGCCTTGGCCTTCTGCACGTGGTCGTCCCAGCGGTACTTGTAGGCGACGCAGGTGATCACGCCGCTCTGCTGGAC